>CALJDK010000125.1 GCA_938023735.1 uncultured Acidimicrobiales bacterium | reverse complement strand
GGCACGCTGGTCGACGAAGCCGCTTTGGTCGCTGCGCTGGAGTCCGACCACCTCGGCGGTGCGGCAATCGACGTCGCGCACAGTGAACCCCCGGCGCCCGATCACCCGCTGTGGACGGCGCCCCGGCTATCGATGTCGTTCCACAACTCGGCGGTGCCCGAAGCCATGTTTGCCAACGTGCACCGCATTTTCGAAGAGAACCTGGTGTCTTTCCTTAGCCGCTGACCCTGTGGCAGGCTCGACAACATGGCAGCTGACGTAACCCCCGCCGAAGAAGATCTTCCGCTCATCATCTCGGTCGACGACCACGTGATGGAGCCCCGCACACTCTGGCAGGAACAGCTGCCCGAAAGCATGAAGGCTCGAGGCCCACGCGTGGTGCAGGACACGGTGAAGCTGGAGTTCAAGGGTGGCCACTACGGCTTCACCCGGGGCACCGACGACGGCGACATGTGCGACATCTGGCTGTTCGAAGACAGCGAAACCCCAACCGGTTTTCTGCACGGCCCTGCTGGCGTTCCCCGAAACGAGCAGCGCAACGTTGCTGCCGTGTACGAAGACCTGCGACCCGGCACGTATCAGCAGAAAGAGCGGCTCGAGGACATGACTCTCAATCATGTTGAAGCTGCCATCAATTACCCGAACATTTTCCCCCGCTTCTGCGGTCAGGGATTCTTGGAGCGCGACGACAAAGAGCTCGCGTTGGCGTGCCTGCAGATCTACAACGACTGGATGATCGACGATTGGTGCGGCGGCGATGGCGTCGGTCGGCTCATTCCCCTCACCCTCATTCCACTATGGGATGCCGAACTCGCGGCCGCTGAGGTTCGCCGCTGCGCCGACAAGGGCAGTCATGCGATTGCGTTCTCCGAGAACCCCTCGAAGCTTGGCTGCGCCACCATGTATTCCGGCGAATGGGATGCCGTGTGGCAAGCGTGTGTCGACACCGAGACAACGGTTTCGATGCACATCGGCTCGTCATCGTCGATGCCAACGACATCGCCCGATGCGCCCCTGGCCGCATCGATGGCTCTGTACGCCCAGAACGCCGAAGCATCATTGGTCGACTGGGTGTTCTCGGGTGCGCTGCAACGGTTCCCCGATATCAAGATCGCCTACGCCGAAAGCCAGGTCGGCTGGATGCCGTTCCAGCTCGAGCGGATGGATTCAGTTTTCAAAGAGGGCGTCGGCGGCGTCGGCGGCTCCGGTCCGTTGCCCAGCGAGCTCGTGAAGGGCCGAGTGTTCGGCTGCATCTTCGACGACATCGTGGGGCTTCGTCAGCGCGACTCCATCGGCGTCGACCAGATCCTGTTCGAGACCGACTACCCGCACTCCGACGGCACCTTCCCGCACTCGCGCAAAGTCGCCCACAGCATGTTTGTGGAAGTCGGCATGAACGCCGAAGATTGCTACAAGGTCATGCGCGGCAACGCCATCGCCGCCTACGGACTCGAACGCTTCGGCATCACCAAATAGTCAAACAACGTCGGTGCACCTGTTAGCCAGTGGGGTTGGTGGGGCGACTTCTTGAGAGGAAGGCACCGGCGTCGGCGAGGATGAACTGGCCGGTCATGCATCGGGCCAGGTCGCTGGTGAGGAACACTGCTAGCCGGGCTAGTTCGTCATGCTCGACCATTCGCCGCAGCGGTGTCGACGCCACGATCTGCTCGACCCGCTCATCGTCGAACGCCGCCGCCACAGTTTCGGTGAGGGTGGTCCCCGGCGCCATCGCCATCACTCGGATTCCCTCGGGCCCAAGCTCTACCGCCATCGAGGTCACCAGGTGGTTTACCGCTGCCTTCGATGCCGCATAGATCGAGTTGTACGGCGACGGACGGGTCGTTTCGCCAGAGGTAACAAACAGGATCACGCCACCGGCGCCCCCGTTCGACGTTTGCATCACCTCGGCCTCGGCTCGACCACAGAGCGCAGCAAGCGTGAAGTTCTGATCGACGATGTCGCGATAATCATCGCCCTGATAGTTCACAAACGGCTTCAGGCCACGCCCCGGCGGCAGCATGCCAATGTTGTTGACGGCGATATCGAGTCCGCCTAGTTCGGTGACGGTCGTCGTCACCATCTCGTCGATAGCGGCATCGTCACGGCAATCGGCGACGACTGCGATGGCATGTCCACCGTTGGCACTGATTTCGGCAACGACCCCTCTGGCCTTCTCGGCTCGGATGTCGTTGACGGCGACCTTGGCGCCGGCGTCGGCCAGCCACCGAGCGATCTCGCGCCCAATTCCAGCTCCGGCGCCCGTAACCAGCGCAACCTTGCCTGTGTGTTCGATTGAGATACCCATCACGTGCAAGTCTTACCCACATGCAACGCGATCGCCTTAATCTCTGCCTCAGCACACTGTTCCCGAAACCGTTCGAGATGACGAGCGACGAGTTCGATGCCGGTCTGGCCGCCGTAGCGTCAGCGGGCGCCGACGGAATCTCGCTCTGGTCACTTCATCACCTGCTTCTGGGTGACCCCGCCGAACAGACGGCCGCCCGAATTCGCCAGCACGGGCTCGATGTGGTGTGTATCGAGGCGATCTACGCCTGGGCCAATGCCGATTCGCCCCAAGCTGCAGCGGCCAGCGCCGAGACCGAGCTTCAACTCTGCGCCGATTACGGGTCGCCGACCTTGGGCGCCGTGGTTCTCGAACCCTCGCTCAACGACATTGATTTGGCGGCCGCAAATCTTGCCGCAGTTGCGGATAAAGCCGACGAGGTTGGTGCCACGGTCTGCGTCGAGTATCTACCGTGGAGCGGCATCCCCGATATCGGAACGTGCTGGGAAGTTCTCCGCCGTTCCGAGCGCACCAACGTGGGCTTCTGCTTCGACTCCTGGCACTGGCATCATCAGTCGGGCGGACCCTCCGGCAAGAATGCCGAGATCCTGGCGTCGATCCCTGGTGAGTTCATCAAGCTGTTTCAAATCTGCGGCGCCGAGGCCGACCCCACCGACGACCCAATGCAGGAGTGCATGAGTAACCGACCGCTTCCCGACGACGGCGTGGTCGACCACGATGCCCTCTTTGCGCTGTTCCGCGAGATCGGCGCCGACCCGATCGTGGCACCCGAGGTTTTCAACGCACGGCTAATCGCTCAAGGGCCTGATGCCGTGGCGAGCGCCGTTGTCGACTCATGCCGGAGCACCATGGAACGCTGGTAATCGGGCGCTACGGCGCCGGAGTGTGGTTGAACCGAAACGAGTGCTCGATGTTTGCGCGACCGCCGTGCTGCTCGATAAGAGCTGCCTGGCTTGCGAACGCCCGGGCGTTTGCGTCGCTGGTGTCGACGATGCCGGCGAGCGCATCGGCGCAAGCTGCCCGCTCGCTGGCAGTACCTGCGCTGGTTCCGAGGTCGTTCAACTCATCAGGATCATCAGCGAGGTTGTACAGCTCGGGGGCGTGACCCTCGTGATGCACGTACTTCCATTCGCCGTCCCGCAATGCGAAGCTGCCGGTAACAGAGCCACCATCGTGGTACTCAGAAAACCCTAACCGGTCGGCGTCTGGTTGCTGAGCGGCATCCCAAAGCGACACCCCCGGAGAGTCGGCAAGCGTCGCTGAATCGGCAACCTCGACAACGGTTGGGGCAATGTCGACAAGATTCACGTTGGCCTCGACCACAGCACCTTGAGGAGCACCCGGACCGCTGATGATCATCGGCACCGCCACCGAATCCTCGAACATGAACGACTTGCACCACAGGCCACGGTTGCCCAAGAGCTCGCCGTGATCCGAGGAGTAGATGATGCGTGTGTTCTCGCGCTGTCCAGCTGCCTCGAGAGCAGCCAGCACCCGCCCAACGTTGTGATCCATGAACGAGCACAAGCCGAAGTAGGCCGCCCGCGCCTCCTGTGTTAGCTCGGGTGTGAAGTACTGGCCGTAGTGAAAGAAGTCGGCCATCGCGTTCACTGCAGGGTGATCGATAGAGACCATACCGATTTCGGGCGGCGGGATGTCGGCCACCGGGTACATCGCAGCAAACTCTTCGGGCGCCGACAGTGGATAGTGCGGGGCCACGAAGGAGACGAACGCTGCCCACGGCTTTGCTGATCGCTGCGGTGCTTGAAGCCATTCGCACGCCGCATCGGTGACTCGACGGTCGTAACGGGTGTAGGTGGTCTCGCCGACACCAACGTCGGCGGCCAACTCGGACGCCTCGTTGTAGGGGATCGGTTCGCGACGCGGAAGTCCCTGAAGCCAACCGAGACCGCCATGAATAAACATAGGCAGATGCCGTTCGGTGAACCCGTCGTCATCGGCACCGCTGCGATGGTGGAGCTTTCCGAACGAAGCCACATCGTGCCCTGCATCGGCCAACGCCGCAGCCCATCCCTTGGGTTCGCCGGTGTAGGCCTGCGCCGAATCCCACGCCTCAACCTCGTGCACCCAGCGGCCGGTTGCCACGCTCGCTCGGGCTGGCACACAGATCGGCGAAGGGGTCCAGCAGTTGGTGAAACGGGTTCCTCCGGCAGCTAGGGAATCGAGGTGCGGGGTCTGCGCCACCTCATGGCCAGCCGATCCCATCGCCCGGGCCTGGTGCTCGTCACTCATGATGATGAGCACGTTCTGCGTCATGGCGTCGGCTCCAAGAACGACTCGATTCGTTTGCGAACCGCCGGCAACGTTTCGGCCTCGAACCACGGGTTCTTCGTGAGCCAGTGCTGGTTGCGCGGCGATGGATGCGGCATCACCACGGTGTCGGGCAGGTACGACTTCCAGTTGGCCACCGTCTCGGTGAGTGTGGCTTTGCGATCGGCCACGTAGCGCTTCTGGGCGTACATGCCAATGATCACGTGCAGGCGATCGCCGGGAAGTTCGGCCAACGCTCGCTCGTGCCACAGCGGCGCACACTCTTTGCGCGGCGGCTTGTCGCCCGACTTCGCCGAACCCGGATAACAAAACCCCATCGGCAACAACGCCACCACATCGGGGTCGTAGAACTGCTCGTCGGTTACACCCAACCACCGACGAAGCGTCTTGCCGCTAGGGTCATCCCAGGGCACGCCCGACTCGTGCACTCGTCGGCCGGGCGCCTGACCAATGATGACAATGCGGGCCTTCGAACCGAGCCGCACCACGGGCCGAGGATCATGATCAAGGTGTGGAGCGCAAACCGTGCAGCCTTCGATCTCGGTGAGCAGCGAGTTGAGGGACGTCACCATTTCCCGAATGTACTCGGCCGTCGACCTACAGTTCGCCGACAGTTTCGATTGCGGGTCGCACAAAGTCGGCCATTGGGTCGTCGGTGGCGCCGTATCCGTTCCACGGAGCAAACCCGAGCAACCGTTTCATCTCGTCGTCGAGTTCGTCGAACACTTCAGGCCGGGTTGCATAGGTCATGTTGGTGAGGGCCCGAACCACCGGACCACAGAAGAAGGTGGTGAGACCAAGGCGAGGACCATCGGAGGTATTGAGTCCCGAGCCGTGCCAGGTACGACCATCCCAGATGATCGCCGAGCCGGCAGTTCCCTCGGGTTGCGCCTCGTCCGCTCGAGGTTCGCCGGTGGGCTGCACACCGCTGAGATGACTGCCAGGTACCACCCGCGTAGCGCCGTTTGCCACGGTGAAGTCGGTAATCATCCACATGAAGTTGAGCACCATCGGCGGCGAGATCGCAACGGTCGACGGCGTCGGCTCGCCGAACGGGCCCTCGCCCCGGATCAGGTCTCCTTGGCGATTGTGCCGTTCGCCTGGCATCGACGGTTGAGGCATCCACCATTGATCGGTGTGCAGAGGCATTGGTTTGTTGCCCGGATAGGTGATGTGCGAATCGATTGCCGACAACTGATGGTCGGCTCCCAGCACGTGGCTCGCTAGTGCTCGCGCTACAGGGTGCAGGGCCAACTGGTGAAACACCTTCCCCTTGTTGTGCAGCAGATAGAGCCACTGGTTGACATGATCGCCTTCGGCATCGGCGGGGAACCGGTAGTCGAGCGAAGCTTCCCGCTCAGCCTCTGCCTGCGCGACAAGCCGATCGCTTATGGCCGCTACCGTGTCGGCATCGAGCAGGTCCTTGGCCACGCAATAGCCCCAGGTATCGAGGTCGGAGCGGAGTGTGTCGAGATCGGCTGTCGGTTGTGGAAGCGATTGCGAGTCCATCGCCGGGAAAATACTCCGTCCACCGCAGATCTGTCGACCGCCCCGCCTTTGTTCCCACAGAGCGGAGTTCAGAACCCGGCGAGAAGTCCTTCTAACTCATCGCAGGCCGCAACCACGCCGTCTTCACGACGAAGCTGCTCGCCAAACCGCTGAGCCTCGGTTGCCATCGAGTCGCTGGCGAGTATCTCTTCCAAGGCTTTGCCAATACTCTCCGGCTTCCGCGCCCATACGCCCGTACCCAGTTCCTCTTGGCGTTTCGCATGCCATACCTGGTCGAACAGCACCGGCGAGGTCACCGATGGTATCCCGGCACGCAACACCATCGCGTTCGTGCCGTGAGCTCCACTCTGCACGGCCGCCCGACACCTCGGAAGAACCTGACCAAGGGAAACGAACGGCCATACCGCATGTTGCGAAGAGCCCGACTGCAGGCGCATCTTTGCTGCGATCGCAGGCGTCGACGTGAGGAAGATTCCGCGCTGACCAAGCCGATCGAGTTCTTCGAGCACCATCTGGAACCTCTCGGGAGCAGCGCTCGCCGCGCTTGTACCAAGGGTGACCAACACCGGCGGATCGCCGGCGTCGAGAAACTCGTCGACCTCAGGCGCGACCGCTCCTCCGTCGGGGCCCTCCCAGATCGAGAACCCGGTCATCCGGATCGTGGCGAGCCAATCAGGTGCCGGAACCACGTACTTCGGCGAGGCGAGACCAAGGCTGAGAAACGGCGAGCGCATCGCGTCGAGAGGACTGCGTTCGGTGTCGTCGAGGCCCTTCTTCCGGCGAAACGCGGCGAAGTCCTTCTGATAGGTCAACGGCGCAAAGAGCTTTGATCGACCGAACCGCCACGCAGCACTGTTGATTGCCGCACCCAGGTTCGGAAAGGGATCTGGCGAACGCGTGGCCGTGGGGATGAGCATCGGGAACAGGTCGCCATCGACCCACGGAACGTCGCAATCCTCGGCCACCATCGAGCCGACCAACGCTCCAGCCGGGTGCGATACCAACAGATCGGCGCCCTGCATCTCGGCGTGGAGAGCATCGAAGAAGTCATCGAGATACGGCACAAACAGCTCGCCAAAGAACAGCTTCAGCTGGCGGGCGCCGCCAAGACGCATCCCCCACTTGGCCACCCAGTCGGCGTGGGTGTCGAGGTTCTTCGGCGCCAGCATGTCCGACCCAGAATGCGCGACCTGGAACGGCTCGCCAACAAAGAGCTGGTGGAACTCTTGTGGGCAAACAAACGTGACATCGTGGCCCCGTTTCGAGAGCTCGCTTGCGATTGGCACAAACGGAAATACATCGCCTCGGTAGGCATTGCTGTACACGACGATCCGAGCCACAACGAAAACCCTAATCTTTGAAGACGCGCACAGGTGGCGCCGGTGGCGAGGCCAGGAACCAGAAGACGGTACCGAGGATTGCAATGGCGGCGACAACGGTAAACCCAAACCGGTAGTCGCCGGTCTGGTCGGCCATGATGCCCGCCAGCAACGGGCCAGCCATGGCGCCCACCGTGATGATGATTCCTGACCAGCCAAGAATTCGGGCGTAATCGGTGGAGCCAAAATAGTCGGCCCGAATCGCCTGCATCAGTGGGCCGCGAACGCCCCAGGCCAGACCATGCATCACGACGAAGGCGCCAATCGCAGCCCAATGGTCGACCCACGTCAACAGCAGCAGCCCGGCGCCGTGCACACACATGGCAATTCCGGCAAGAAGACGCTTGTTGACAAGGTCGCCGAGGAAA
Source organism: uncultured Acidimicrobiales bacterium (assembly GCA_938023735.1). Lineage (GTDB taxonomy): Bacteria > Actinomycetota > Acidimicrobiia > Acidimicrobiales > SHLQ01 > CALLQB01. The sequence goes on along the minus strand of CALJDK010000125.1, from coordinate 51,529 downwards.
CCTCCCGCGCCAGTGCCGATCAGCTGAAACACCGGCACAATGCCGGCGAGCAGGGCGGCGGTGCCGGCCGTGTAGCCACGATCCTCGGTGAGATAGAGCGCAAGATGCGCCATCGACGCCGACACGACAACCAGCGCCGATCCATGTCCAAACGAGATCATCCAGAAGGCCTGGGTGCGGATCGCTTCGCTCGCCGTGAAGTGCCGGTCGCTGACGCCTTCGGCCCGCTTGGTGTTGGGCAGATCCTCCGGGTTGTCGACGCCGTCGAGGGGAAGACCCATCTCGATACGGTTGCGACCCGTGATGTTCGACGCCCACCAGGCCGCCGCCGCGAGCACGGCGCCGGCTAGAAAGGTTGTCCAACGCCATCCGACTACGTTGTAGCCGACCACGATCACGGGTGCGGCAAATCCACCGAGCGCAAACCCCATCGTCTGCAGTGAGAGCGCTCGGGCCCGCTTTCGTTCGAACCACCCAACCGTCGACGAGGAGATGGTGAGAAAGCCCACAAGGCTCATGCCGATTGCCGCGAACATCATCACCACGAAGAATGCGGTTTTTCCGCTTATCTGCGACACCGCAAGGAAACCGAGGAAGGTCAGCACGGCACCGAGCCGCATCACGAACTTGATTCCCCGCTGCTCGATCACCCGACCTTGGGCGGGTCCGATCAGTGCGTTCTCGGCCCGAGTTGCCGCAAAGACTACGGAAAAGAACGTCTTCGACCAGCCGAAGCGACCTCGAAGTTCAACGGCGAGGTTGCCGTATCCCTGGACCCACACCAGCGACTGCACCGCCCAAACGAACGAGCTGGCGCCCACCACCTTCCAGCCCATAAACATCGGCGTGCCCGACCGGTTCCAGAACGGTCCGCTAGAATCCGCTGCCGCGACACTGGTGTCAGACACCTGTGTCGCGTTGTGGCGGGTCGAGGCCGAGCAGTTCGACAAGGAAGTTGGCAACGCCGTCATCGTCGTGCGAGCCAGCAACTGCGTCTGCGGCCTTCTTGACATCGTGGTTGGCGTTGGCCATCGCTACTCCCATTCCGGCCCACTCAAGCATCTCGAGATCGTTCCAGCTATCACCAAACGCCACAACCTCGGATGGGTCGATTCCCTTCCGAGCGCAGAGCCGACTCAGCGTGTCGGCCTTGGTGACATTTGCAGCCGTGATGACGACAAACGGCAAGCCTGCCGAACTCACCTCACATTCGACCGAAATGATGTCCTTCACTCGCTCAGCCAGATCGGCGTACCCAACGTCGGCGTGAGCCACGAAGGCTTTCGACACCGGAGCCGAAGGCTTGAAGTCGACGCTGCCATCAACACCGTAGGAGTCGATGAGAATCTGACCGTGGGACGCAAAGTCACCACTCCAGCCGAACCCGTTCGCGGACTCCCAGGCAAAGCAGGACCCTGCGAGCGCGCCGGTCACTTCTCCGAAGATTGTCTCGACCGAGGCGCCATCGAGTTCATTGCGCTCAACGATCTCGTTGGTGTCCAAGTCGACAACGATGGCCCCGTTCGAACACACCGCCATCTCGATAACCCCCATCGGTTCAAACACCGGCAACGCCGTTGGCCCCCGGCCGGTCGCCGCCACGATGGTCACCCCGGCAGCCTGAGCTAGAGAGAAAATCTCATAGGTTCGTTCGCTAACGACCTGATCGGACCCCAGCAGAGTGCCGTCAAGGTCGGTCGCGACCAGACGAATGGTTGAACGGGGCGTCGAGGGAGACACCGAAGACGACGAACTCACCGCCGAACCGTACGCCACCCCACCACACTCAACGAACTCACACCTCTGTTCACTTTGGGTTTCTGAGTTTGGTGTGGAGATCATCTGGGGCGGCGAAGAATCTTCGCCAGAGGGCTGTCGAGGTGAGATCGTCAAAGGTGGTGTGCGTGAGCCCCTCGTCGGCGGCAGTCTCGACAATCGTTGCACCCGGGATGCCCATGAGGAACGGCGAGTGCGTTGAGATAATGAACTGCGAACCCTTCGCCACCGAGGCATCGATGATGTTGGCCAGGCGCATCTGCCCCTGAATCGACAGCGCAGCCTCGGGCTCATCAAAGATGTACAGGCCCTTGCCGGTGAACCGACTCTCGGCCAGCGCAAGAAATGACTCGCCGTGCGAGCGGTTGTGCAGATCGGGAAACATCACCGCAATGCCCGACTGCGGATCGTTGTCCTTGGTGATGTGGGTAGCCATGCCGTAGAAGGTCTCGGCCCGTAAGAACCACCCCCATTTGGGTCGGGCGTTCCATCGAAGCGTCAGGTAGTCGGCCAACTGGCTATGGGTATCGAAGGTGCTGAACATGAGGTTGCGACTGCCGCCCTCGGGGTTGAACCCAGCCGCCACGGCGATCGCTTCGATCAGTGTCGACTTCCCCGACCCGTTGTCGCCGGCCAGCACTGTGACTTCGCCAAACGCAAGCCGGTCGAGTGTTTGCACCACCGCGAGGTCGCAAAAGTACGGGCGCTGCAGATCTCTACCGCCGGAGGCCTCGTCCCCAGAACCTCGGTGGTCGCCATCATCGACATCGTCATCGTCATCGGCGACCTTGTCCTTGTACCAGTCAGGAAAGTCATCCGGATCAAACTCGCCGCTCGACTCCTGGGTGTCCTCAGGTTCGTCTGCCTCAACCCCAAGCTCAGGTTCAGTGAACAAAACAGACGAAAGGAACGGCGCAGACATCTCTTCCGGTCTATCCCAAACAGAATACGGTGTCTGGAACCGTGCTTTGTTTTGAGCAGTAGGGTCGGGCGATGGGATTTTCGGAGCGGATTGTTGCGGTCGAGGTTCATGCTGAAGGTGAACCAGGGCGGGTGATTACCGGCGGTGTCGACGACCCACCGGGCGACACCATGCTTGCCAAGGCGCAGTGGCTCGAAGCCAACGCCGACCACATCAGGCTCCGCATGCTCCGCGAACCCAACGGATACCCAGGTCTCTGCTGCAACATTCTGGTGCCGCCCACCGATCCTCGCGCCGACGCCGGATTCATCATCATGGAGCAGACCGAGTACCCGGCCATGTCGGGAAGCAACACGATCTGCGTGGCCACGGTGCTACTCGAAACCGGCATCCTGCCTATGGTCGAACCGGTCACCGTACTCACGCTCGAAGCACCCGCCGGACTCATAGGCATCAGGGCCGAATGCGCCGACGGCAAAGTCACCCGGGTGACATTTCGCAACGTGCCTGCTTTCGCCATGGCCTTGGACGTTCCGATCGAGGTTCCCGAGTACGGCATCGTGCCCGTCGACATCTCGTGGGGTGGCATGTTCTACGCCATCGCCAACGGCGACGACTTGGGCATCGACCTGTCCGCAGCAAACGGCGCCGAAATAGCGCGGGCTAGTGAGATGATTCGCGTCGCCACCCGCGAGCAGCATCCAGTGGTTCATCCTCTCGAACCCTCACTCACCGGCCCAACGATTTCTCAGCTCACCGGCGCGCCATCGGTCCCCGGAGCCACGCGCCGCAACGCCGTCACCGTGGCAACCGGACAGCTCGATTGGGACCGGCCAGCGACCTGGACGGGAGCCCTCGACCGTTGCCCCTGCGGAACGGGAACATCGGCGATCATGGCGGTGCTGTTTGCGAAGGGTCAGTTGGCAATCGGTGAAGAGTTTGTCCACGAAGGACCTCTCGGCACCACGTTCACGGCGCGACTTCTGAAAGCCACCACCACAGCCAAAGACGTCGCCAGCCCCTACCCGGCCGTCGTGCCTGAAGTCGGCGGTCAGGCGTGGATCACTGGATTTAGCGAGTACGTACTAGACGACACCGAGCCGTTCCCGGAGGGCTTCACTATCGGCGACATCTGGCCCTGACCTGCTTTAGGCTGGTTGGAGTGAGCGCCCTCAACCCTTCCGGCGACATCGACGACTCGCTACAGAAGCTCGCCGAGCAGATCCGCATTCCGCGAGCCACCCGTACCCCGCTGTTTGCGGTGCTGCGCCGTATCGCAATGGCCGTGACACTCGTGGTGTTCATCGCCCTTGTGGTGCTGCTTGGCCGGGACGGCTATATCGATGTAACCGACGACCCGATCGGCATCCTCGATGCGCTCTACTACGCATCGGTCACCGTGACCACCACCGGCTACGGCGACATCACGGCGGTGAGCCAGGGGGCTCGACTGGCCACCATCGTGCTTATCACCCCGGCGCGAATCCTGTTCCTCATCTTGGTGGTAGGCACCACCGTCGAAGTCCTCACCGAACAATCACGCCAGATACTGGCCGCCAAACGTTGGAGAAGAAGCGTGAAAGACCACATCGTTATCTGCGGGTACGGCGCGACCGGGCATAGTGCGGTGGCCGACCTTCTGGCCCGCGGCGTCGACCCGGACGACATCTTGGCGGTCGATACTGACGAAGCGTCGCTGGCCGATGCCAACGACGCCGGAATCGTCACACTTCATGGCGACGCCAGCAAACGGGCCGTGCTCGAGAGCGCAGCGATCGACCGAGCGAAAGCGGTGATCGTTGCACCGAACCGCGATGACACCGCCGTGCTCATCACGCTCACTGCGCGAGAGATGAACCCCACCGTCCATATCGTGGCCGCCGGCAAGGAGCAGGAAAACCTGCACCTGCTCCGACAGGGTGGCGCCAATGAAGTCATCGACGCGACCGCTGCGGTAGGCCGGATGCTTGGGCTCGGCACCCAGTCTCCGGGGGCAGTGCAAGTTGTCGATGACATGCTCGATGCTGGCCGAGGCCTCGAGTTGGTGCAAGTGACACCGACAACCAGTGGACCCCCAGCCATTCCGGCGGGGGCCACACTGGTAGCAGTGGTTCGTGACGGCGTTCGGCTGCCACCGCACGAACTCGCGGACCTCGTCATCGAAGCCAAAGACACCCTCATCGTTCTCCGAGAGGGACACAAGCCGCCCCGACAGGTAGCCGACTAGGAACCGAGCAACAACAAAACCCGATCGACGACTTCGGGAGGTCCCTTGCTCCAGGTCAGCAGACAAGCACCGATACCGAGCAGTACTTTGGGCCGCGGCTTCGGAACATCGCTCCAACCGTCGACGACATAGGCGATGTCTTCACCAAGTCCCCGGGCGCGACGAGCCCATCTGGGCGTGGAGCGGGAGTAGGGACGCGACGAAAGGGTTTGTTGATCAGTCATGGTTCACCTCCCTCGTTCGGGAAGCCGCTGGAGGTTCAGCAGGAGTAAATGGTGTTGGGTGGAGCCGGAAGAATTCCGGCCGGATAAGGTTGCGGCCCGCTGACAAAGGCGTGCGGGCGCAGACGCGCGCGCAAGCCCTAGCGGGCGGGCAAAGAAGCCTTGATGACGACGCGTGCGGACATGCCTTTTCCTGTTCTTCCTGCAAACCGAATACCGGGTCGGCCCGTGACAGGCCGGGGTCTCAAGTGAGACACGAAGGCATGACGGTACGAAACTTCCGCCCCGCCGTCAAGGAAAAAGACAGGCGCTACATAACCCACAAGCGACGAAGCCAATGGGCCGTTCCGTTAGTCCTCGCGCAGGGCCGCAAGTTCTTCCTGTTTCCGGTGCCGACGGCCTTCCAAGGTCACCCCAACAACACCGGCGATGGCACCGACCACGAGCCCAATCGACGCAGCATCGAGGAAACCGCCAGGAATCCACCGTCGGCATCTCCGTGTTCGCTTTCTTGTTTATGGCGAGACCGTTTCACTTGCTCGGTCGCCGGTGCCAAAGAGTGTTTCGACGGTGGTGGAGAGCACACCTGCGATACGCAACGCCAGATACACCGACGGGCTGTAGTCGCCGCCCTCGATCGACACGATGGTCTGCCTGCTGACCTCAACCTCTGCCGCAAGTTGCGCCTGGGTGATATCGGCAAGTCGACGATATCGCCGGACAGTATTTCCAGGAGTGTTTCCAGGACTGCTACTGGGACTGTTTCCAGCGCTGGTGCCTGCCCGCTTGGCGCTCATGATTTCAATGTAAACACACCTTGTCATATTGTCAAGAATCTTTTACATATTGAAAAGCAGAGCTGTCATTCCCGACGATCTGGAACCTTCGCACCTTCAGCTCTAGATTGAGATGGTGCCCGCTCCACAAACACCTCTCGACCGTGCCGAGCTCCATCCTGGGTACTGGCCATCGCCATGGCCGGTGGAGTGTGGAGGAAACCGCCGGCAGAAGTCGGCACCCGGCCGCCTCGACGCCGCCGACGGCGAAGCGTCGGTCCTTACCAGCCGCAACGGGCGGTGGAACGTGATGGCCATCGAGCGCGATCCCGGCCAGTGGTATGTGGGCGGAACCATGCCCGCCTTCACCGGCCCTCCCCCATTCGGCTGGGTGCAACGGTTCGAACCCAACACCCTCGAGCCCCTGGCAACATCTCCCGAACTCCCGTGCGGTGACCACGTGTGGTGTGGCGCAATCCTGGCTCACGCCAACGGCTCGATTCTGTCGGTGAACGGCAGCTACCTTCACCGCCTCGATGCCGATGACCTCTCGGTAGAAGCCGAACGCGAGCTACCCGCCGACCGCGCCCACAACGGACTCCTGGCACTGAGCGACGGCACACTCATCACCAAAGACCTTCGGCTCGAAGGCCAGGGCGGCACCACCATCACCAGACTCGATCCCGACACGCTCGACATCATCGGCGAGCCGTTGGTTCTTCCCGAGGGTTCGATGGGTCGAATCGGCGCCGACCGCGCCGACGACGGCGACCTCATCTACGTCCCGGGCACCGAACATCTCCTCCGAATTTCGGTCGCGGGCAACACCATGCAACTCGACGACTGGCAAGCCCGCTACCGCCAACCCGACGACGACTGGGGTCTCGCCTGGGATTCGTGCATCTCCGACGGGTCGGTTTGGCTCATGGACTGCGGCGACATCGAGTCGGTGCGAATGATTCACACCACCCAACCCAACGGCCGCTACCCCGAACCGCCCGGACGGGCCATGTCGTGGCGACGCCCAGCGCCTTGGCCCGGCGCCCAACGGCTCTTCAGAATCTCTATCGACGACCCGGCCGATATCGAGTCGATCGAGCCATTCGGCACACCCGGCGGCGGAATCATCGCACCACCGGTGCACGTACCCGAATACGACATGGCCATAGCGTGGGATTCGGTAAACGGCGGCCTGGCCGGCGTGCGCACGGCGGGCTCCCTCGATGTGGCATGGCACCTCGACATCCGCCCGTCGATGCAACCGGTGGTGTTCCCCAAATCCGGTGAGTTGGTTATCAACGACTTCACCGCCGACGGCTCCGACGACATCGTGGTCATCGATATCGAAACCGGCCAACTACTCAGCCGTGTGAGCACCGGTTCGCGCATCGCAAACGGTATGTTCCTTTCGGCAGGCAGAAACCGCGACATCTACTACTGCACCACCACCGTGCTCAGCCGAATCTCCTGGGCGTGACGAACCTTGGGCCAGCCCAGGGAAAGGCCCCATGGATAACGACCTCAACGAACTACTCATCGACGCAATCAATGCCCAACGCTTGCGGCCTGCGCTAGCCGAACTCGCCGACGATTCCGCCCGGTTCTCCACCGAACAGCAGACACGCCTCGCGTCGGCCAAGTCCGCCATCGATGGACTCGACCAAGTTGTCGACGACGAGATCTCCCGCCTCTCCAAGCTGCTCAGCGATAGTGACGTCAGAAAAAGGGGGGACATAGCGGTTTCGTCGATCCGACCAACCGCACCAGATCGGGCAATCTATGCCATTTCTCTCTCGGTGCCGTGGGAGTCGCTCGAACCAACAGCTCGCGTGCTTGAAGCGGCCGGCTACCGGGCCGAGCTGCGCGATAACCCCGAGCTCTGGAGGCGCCACACGCAGTTTGTCGACAACAGCACCTTTCTGTCCGACGACAGCCGGGAGTTTCGGGTGCAACTGCATTGGGAACACCCCGATGGCCTTCTTGCCAAGATCCCGGCCCGCCTCCGACCGACCGTCGACGATCTCACCGCCGTGTCACTTCCGGCATCGCTCGCCGCGCTGTACGCCGTGGTGAAACCGGTCCGTCAGCTCCTGGGCAAGCGGCAGCCGAGTGCCACCGACCTCGGACCATTTCTCGGCACCCCCGACGGACTCATTCCCCACCTCCTCGAGTTCTCCGGTATCGAACGCGGGCAGCAACTCATCGACCTCGGCTGCGGCGACGGACGGGTACTCATCGAGGCGGTCGAGCGATACGGCTGTGACGCAATTGGTTACGAAACCGACACCGCGCTGGTCGATGCTGCACGGGCCGCCGCACAACGCTCCTCCGACCCAGCTGTGGTCGACAAGGTGCAGCTCTTTAGCCGCGATGCCCGGGAAGCCGATGTTTCGCAGGCTGATGTGGTGTTCCTGTTTCTTCCTATTCCGGCGCTGAAGACCCTGGTGCCTGACCTGCTCGACCGCATGAAACCGGGTGCGGTGTTACTCGCCCACGAGCAGGAACAGCTTGAGACATCGCGACCACCCGAGGAGCGGCGCGCCCTTATCGAACCCGGCGGCGTGACGGTGGCTCACAAATGGCGAGCGGGCTAAAGCCCGGCGTTGACCAAGGCAGAACTGGGCAGAGCTAGACAGAGAGACCGAGACCCTCGTACCTATTCGGCCGGAGGCAGGAAGCTCAGGTCGATGGCCCCGGCATCTGGCTCTTCGTCGAGGAACCCAAGATCGATGGGGCCACCGTTTTCTGGGTCGGCAGCGGCTTCGGGCACTGTGTTCGCGGGAACAGTGTTTGCGGGGCCGGTGTTTGCAGGGCTGGTGGTTGCGGGTGTCGGTTCGTCGTTTAAGAAACCAAGATCGATCGGACCGCCATTGGCAGGCGTTTCTGGTTCGGAAGGTTCAACCGGAACGGTTGTGTCCGTCGGGACAGGCTCGTCATTGAGGAACCCGAGGTCGATCGGACCACCGTTGGCCGGCACGTCCGGTTCGACGGGCTCGGTCGGTGGGGGAATTGTGGTCGGGGGGACCGTGGTTGGAGAGACTGCTGGAGAGACTGTGGTGTTTGGGGTGGATTCGATCTCAGCGACAACGGTGGTGGTCGACGGAACCGGCTCTGGCTCTTGTGACGAGCGATAGCCCAGGACTCCGGTGACGGCCAGAACCGCCATCACTCCTGCAGAAACCGCAACCAGCAACGGCTTCGATGCCGAGGTCGCAGGTTCGCGACCAAGCTCAGCGTTCGCCGCCTCGGGACGAAGATCGACCGGAGCATCAGCTACATCAGTCGAATCAGAGGCATCAGATCGGTCAGATGAAGAGACACCTTCGGCCAAGTCGGTGAGCTGCTGATCGCCGATCTCCACGGTGTCGCCGGGTTCGCGAAGACGAACAACGCCAACCGCAAGCATCGCCGATACCTTCTCGGATTTCAGCTTTATCTTCGCCGAGTCATTGGCCCGCGGCCGACGGGTGTAGCTGGCATCAACCGCAACAACGTCGACGGTGGATCCCGTGGCCAAGTGGCGACGCAGCTTCTCGAGCTCGTAACTATGTGACCGGTCGGGAAGCGCAGCGATTCGCACCGTCATCGGCACCCGGCCGTAGGCTTCCTCAACCCGGACAACCAGATCTTTGAGCCGATCCCACAACCCCGAATCGTCCGATACTTCGAAGCTGTCGATGATGCCATCGAGATCCTCGTCTCCCACAGCGCGTGAAAGCACGGCGCGGCTCCCCCACGGGCGCCCATCGACCCCAAGGATCAACCCCGGACTGTCGTGCAGCGACTCCAAGCTGGAGGTATCAGAACGATTCGACGAGTTGGTCATGATGTTTAGATCCGCTTTTCGCAGGCAGAGATAGTTCCGGCGCTGGTACAGCGATCGACGCCCTTACCTGCGCTACCGGTATCGCCATTGGTGGTGCTTATGACATCGCGGCCGTTGCCGCCGATCAGCTTGTCGGTGTTCTTTCCGCCATCGAGGAGGTCGGCACCGCCATGACCGAGCAGCTTGTCTCGGCCGGCTTCGCCGTACAGTCGGTCGTTTCCGCCACCGCCCTTCAGGACGTCGCGCTTTGGTCCGCCGCGCAAAACGTCGTGGCCAGCTTCACCGACGAGAAGATCCTTACCGCCGCCACCTACGACGGTGTCGTTGCCTTTGCCAGCAAACACCTTGTCGTTTCCGGCGCCGGCATCGATGGTGTCGTTGCCGCTACCACCACAGATGATGTCGTCGCCGCCACCACCGTTGATGGTGTCGTCGCCACCGCCAGCCCAGATGACGTCGTTGCCACTGGTGCCGTTGAGGGTGTCGGCGAAGTCGCTGCCGACGATCGTGGCCGGTTTGCCCTTGCACTGAACCGTTGGCTGGTTCACCACAACACTGGCATCGCCATAGAGGGCCTGCATGCCTTCGATGTCGCCGCGGCCGAGAGTTCGCTTGCTCGAGCCCATTACCAGCGACGGGAACATCGAATTTTCGCGACTATCGACATGGCCGAGGCCTACCGCGTGGCCAGCTTCGTGCAGCGTGACCGACTCGATATCGAAGCGGCCCGTCGTGGCCGATAAGGCCCAGGCGTAGTCGTTGTTGAACTTGATATCGAACTCGAGAGCATCGCCCGGCGTTTCGGCGTTGCCGTCAGGATCGGTGAACCACAGGTAGGTACGAGCCAGGTAGCGCTCGTCCGATGTGGTGTCGGCCCAATAGATGGCGTTCACCCCGTCGAAATCGTTGGTGGCCACTGGAGTAACGCCCCCGTATGAGCTCGAAAGCGTCACTGGGCCAGCCGAGGTCATCCAGGCGTCGATGCCGTTATCGATGGCGTTGATGATGCCCTGCGTCGTCAACCCAGAGCTGCTGGGAAACGACGCTGTGTTGGCCTGCCAACGCAGGTCGGACCCATGGGCCCACCTGGCCCGGCCCGGTGCGTAACCCGGATCCTGATCGCCACCACCTTGGCCTTCCTGAACCGGAGCCGCAGCGATCAAGGCCGGAACCCCCACCTCGGGGTGGGCGATCGCGCCGACACGAACCTGATAGCGACCTTCGACAAACAACTGTGGCCAGCCCGACACCTCGAGCCGGATACCATCCGACGTAAGCCCGCCTTCAATCGCCGCCTGGTTGCCGCCTCGCGGATCGACCGGGCCATCAAAGGTGGTCACGGTCCACACCGAACCGTCGGTAGTCTCGACATAGGTCTGGTCAACAATGCCCAAGCCAGCGGCACCTTGGCCGGAAACCGCGGGTGATTGGAAGCCGAACCCAACAGCAAAAAGCAGCAAGCCCAGAACCGCCAGTCCGAAACGTGAAGTCTTCGTCATGGTCACAGGATCGGAACTCACACGAACCGGCTTGAGACATCTCCCATGGGCCGTTCGGCTCTGCCGTCGGATGCTGCCGTGAGCGCTGTCGTCGAGTGCTGCCACCGAGTGCCATAGAGTCTCCCCATGAGTTCCACCGAAGAGTCCGCGGCGAATCCCCAGCTCCCGCTAGCCCGAGTTCGAGTACTCGATCTGAGCCGAATCCTGGCCGGGCCCTGGTGCACTCAACTTCTGGGAGATCTGGGTGCCGAAGTCATCAAGATCGAGCGGCCGGGCACCGGCGATGACACCCGCCAATGGGGTCCGCCATGGCTGCAAGACACCAACGGCCAACCCACCGCCGAGTCGTCGTATTACCTGTCGGCGAACCGGGGAAAGAAGTCGGTCACCGTCGACATCGGCAGCGACGAAGGCCGACAGATCATTCTCGACCTCGCCGCGGTCAGCGATGTGGTGGTCGAGAATTTCAAGGTCGGAACGATGGCCGCGAAGGGCCTTGGGTTCGACGACCTCCGGGCAGTGAATCCGGGAATCGTCATGGCGTCGGTAACCGGATTCGGACAGACCGGACCCATGGCTCACCAACCCGGCTACGACTACCTCGCACAGGCCCTGAGCGGATTCATGAGCGTCACCGGACCCGCCGATGGCGAACCGGGCGCCGGACCCACCAGGGCTGGCGTCGCGGTCGCCGACCTGGCCACCGGCATGTACACAACGGTCGGCGTACTCGGCGCGCTCATTCATCGCGGTGCAACCGGCCAGGGGCAGCACATCGATGTCGCGCTCCTCGACTCACAGACCGCGATGCTGGCCAACACCGCGCTTTGGTACTTGGTTGGAGGTGTCACCCCCGGCCGCACCGGAACTTGGCACGCGAGCCTCGCTCCGTATCAGGTGTTCGAGGCCGCCGACGGGCCGTTCATCATCGCCTGCGGAAACGACGGACAGTTCCGCAACCTCTGCGAAGCGCTCGATCGCCACGAGATGGCCAATGATCCACGGTTCCTCACCAACCCCGACCGCAACCAGAACCGGGCGATCCTTGCAGCCGAACTTCAGATCGAGCTGATCAAGTCGTCCAAGGCACACTGGATTTCGACCCTCACCTCCGCCGGGGTTCCCGCGACATCGGTCAACACGATTGAAGAAGCTTTCGCCGAGCCGCAGATCCAGCATCGCAAGATGCGTATCGACCTTCCGCACGCCAGCGCCGGATCCGCTCCGGGTGTGGCCAACCCCATCAAGTATTCGGAAACGCCGCTCTCTTACACCACGGCTCCGCCGCTTCTCGGCCAGCACACAACCGAGGTTCTTTCCGAAACGCTGGGGCTCGATGCCAGCCAGATCGAAGAGCTACGCAGGAGCGGTTCGATCTAGAACGCTCGACAAAGCGGGCCCTCCGTGGCCCGCTTGACACCTCATGAGGCGCGACTAGCTTGTTCTTGAACTCCCCCAGCCTGCATCCCTTTCGATGCTTTTCCGCCCCTTCGAGGTCATCATGAAAAAGCCCCTACTCATCCTTGCGCTGCTTGCTGCGCTCCTTACCCCCACGGCGGCGCTCGCCCAACCGAGCTTACCGACACTCACCGTTTCGGGTCAGGACGTCAACGAGGGCGCCGGCGCTATGCCGTTTACCTTCACGCTCAGCGAAGCCATCGACTCCGATGTCACCATTCGCGTCCAAGCAAAGACCTCGCGCCAGCAGGCCACCCGCGGCGTCGACTTTGTCGGAAAGCGCGCCATCGTCGTCATTCCGGCTGGCGAAACCTCGGCCGTGCACAACGTCGAGATCATCGACGACAACGAACCCGAGGAAGACGAAGTCATTCGTCTCAAGATCCGCCGCATCACCGGCGCCGACCTGGTGAAGCCACCGTTCCCTCGTGCGCTCATCATCGATGACGATGTCGAAGAAGGCGGAGGCAGCCTCGAACCAGAAAACACCGAGTTCTCGCTCAAGGTGCTGCACATCAACGACACCCACTCGCACCTCGAGTCCGACTCTGGCGACCTTGAACTCGCCGGTCAGGAAACCCGCGTCGAGGTAGCCGGCTTCTCCCGGGTCGTCACCAAGATCAACGAACTTCGGCTGAACAGCGATACTCCGGTCGTCACGGTCAACGCTGGCGACGCCATCACCGGCACGCTCTACTACAGCCTCTTCCGCGGCCAAGCCGACGCAGCGATGATGAACCAGATCTGCTTCGACATCTTTGAACTCGGCAACCACGAGTTCGACGATGGCGACGAGAACCTGGCGGTGTTCCTCAACAACATCGGTGGCATCTACAACCCCAACTCGGCCGCATGTCGAACGTCGATCCTGGGCGCAAACGTCAAGCCGGCTCAGGGAACCCCGCTGTTCCCCGGCGACGACCCCCAGCAGTTCATCAAGCCGTTCGTAATCCGCGAATTCGGCGACGATCAGGTCGGCTTCGTTGGTCTCGATATTGCCAACAAGACCAAGAACTCCTCGAGCCCCCTCCCCACCACCGAGTTCCTCGACGAAGTCGAGACCGCTCAGAAGTATGTCGATCAGCTCACCACCGATGGCATCGACAAGATCGTTCTTGTCACCCACATCGGTTACGACAACGACCTCGACATCGCAGCCCAGGTTGATGGCGTCGACGCCATCGTCGGCGGCGACTCGCACTCCCTGCTTGGCGACTTTGGTCCGCTCGGCCTCAACCCTGCCGGCCCCTACCCCACCGTCGCAACCGGTCCTGCTGGTTCCAACGTGTGCGTCGTGCAGGCCTGGGAGTACGCAACGGTTGTCGGCGAACTCAACATTGGTTGGGACGCCGACGGCAACGTCACCGACTGCAACGGCACGCCACATATGGTCCTGGGCGACGAGTTCCTTCGTCGACCAGCCGACGGTGGCGACCGTGTTGCGCTCGAGGGTCAAGAACTCGCCGAGGTCTTGGCGTTTATCGACGCAACCCCAGAGCTCAGCATCGTCGAACCCGATGCCGACGCCGAGGCAACCCTGGCCTTCTACACCGACCAGATCGATGATCTGGTCAACACCGAAATCGGAACCGCAACCGAGGATCTTTGCCTCGAGCGCATTCCTGGCCAGGGTCGAAGCGCACTCTGCGACGTCGCCGACACCGCCGAGATGGGTGGCGACATCCAGCAAGCGGTGACCGCCGGATTCCTTGCCCGTTCCTTCGAGGCCGACATTGCGTTGCAGAACGCTGGTGGCGTTCGGGTCGACATTCCTGCTGGTCCGCTCACCATCGCCGACGCCTACGAGCTGCTTCCGTTCTCGAACACCATGGTCAACATGACCATGTCCGGTGCCGAGATTGCCGCAGTCCTTGAAGAGGCCGCAGCGTTTGCTCTACTCCCCGACGGCTCAACCGGTGCGTACCCGTACGCCGCTGGTCTCCGCTGGGACGTCGACCTTTCGGCTGCCGAGGGGCAACGATTCACCAACCTTGAAGTGAAGGGCCGTGACGCCACCGAGTGGACCCCACTCGATCCGTCGGCCACCTACACCGTGGTCACCAACAGCTTCATCGCTAGCGGCCAGGACGGCTACACCACCTTCGGTGCCGTTAGCGCCGATGGTCGGGCTGTCGACACCTTCATCGAGTACGCCCAGAGCTTCATCGACTACGTGTCGATCACTCGTGAAGGCGTCCTCTCGAAGATTGACCCCGAGGACTACTCCACCCAAAACTTCACCGCAGCCGAGTAACACCGGCTGAAAACGAGCTCGATAGAGCGGGGGGCTCAAGCCCCTCGCTCTTTCGTTTTTTGGAAGCTGTCGTAGCGCGGCCGGTAGGGTTTCGAGAATGTCGAATCCGCAGAACGCCCATCCTCGCCATGTGAGCTATATCGACAAGAGTCGCAACTATTACGCCGCCGTCGGCTACGACCAGCCGTACCTCTGGGCTGCCAACGACGATGCACCCTTTACGCCGCTCGCCAAACCGCTCAGCGACTGTCGTGTCGGCATCGTCACAACCTCGGCGCCCTTCGGTGACGATGGCGAACCGGTTCTTCCGAAGCGGTCGTTCGCGATGGATACCTCGCCGCTACCGGACGGGATGTTCACCGACGACCTTTCCTGGGATCACGACGCCACCCATACCGACGATCTCGGCAGCTATCTGCCCATCGTCGCGCTCGAGGCGCTCGCTGACGCCGGGCGAATCGACTCGGTCTCGCCGCGGTTCTACGGATTGCCTACCGCCTATAGCCAACGAAAAACCCAGAAGGACGCCGAACGTATGCTCGGTTGGTGCCGCGAGGACGACGTCGATGTCGTCGTGCTCGTTCCGCTTTGACCGGTATGTCATCAGGCGATCAGTTTGGTCGCCCGCCATCTTGAAACCAACGGCATCGCCACCGTGATCGTGGGCAGCGCTCGCGACATCGTCGAGACGGTGTCGGTGGCGCGCTTTGTGTTTGTCGACTTCCCACTCGGCAATCCCGCCGGCAAACCTGGCGATACCGGGATGCAGGCCGATATCGCATCACTCGCTCTCGACGTCCTCGAACAAGCTTTCGTCCCTCGCACCACCGTGCAGGCCCCGGTCACCTGGGGCACCGATGAATGGCGGGCCAACTTCATGGCGGTTGGCGCCGACGGCAAGCCGGTGAAGCCCGACCCTCGGCCCGACAGCGTGAAGGGCAATCCCTAGAGGCCAGCCCATCAGGAAGCGCTACAACAGGCCGAGGATTTCGTCTTCCCACGCGAAGTCATGCTCGATGTCGTGAACGGCTGGCGTGTTGATCCACCAGTTGTAGGTTTCCTCCATCGCCTGCTCGAACGTATGGGCAGGAGCCCAGCCAGTGGCCTCTTTCAGCGCGTCGACGCCAAACACGGTGTGATGATCCCACCGATGAAGGTTGGGCTGTAGTCGCTGCACGAGCGTGGCGATCTGAAATTTGGCGAGGTGCGGGAGTACCCGTTCGAGGGCCGCTTCGGTTGGTCGAATTTGCAGGCCAACCCTTGGCCCTTTATCGGCGGCCACCGAGACCTTGGCGTCCCAAAGGTCATCCATCAACGACGACGGAACTTCGTGAAATTCGGGCGATGCGCCCGCCAGTGCGGCGCATGCCTGCATGTACCGAAGATCGGTGTGAGGGTCATCGCCGGTCACGTTGAACCGTTTTCCGAAGGTGGCTTCGACCCCCAACATGGCCGAGATCGCCATCGATTGATCTTCGATGAACCCGACGAGCCCCTTGGTCGATCCATCGCCCGGCACAAGAATCGGTCGGCCATCGCGCATGCGGGCAAACATGCGCTGTTCGCGCGACGGGATCGCGTTATGCGGCCCCAACACCATGCTGAGCGCCGCAACGCTTGCGGGAAACCCGTCGTTGCGATGGGCCTCGAACAGGATGTCCTCGGCCAAGATCTTGTGGAGTGCATATTCGTTTTGGTCGGCGCTGCGATCGACCGGATCAGACTCGTCGTAGGTGCCGGCCTTGCCGCTGCTGTAGATGGTGGTCGAGCTCACGAAGATGTAGTGACCGACGTTGCCGGTGAATATCTCGATCATCAACTCGACGTCTTCGGGGTGGTATCCGCTCATATCGACAACGGCGTCGAACTGGCGGCCGCCGAGGGCAGCACGGGTGGCATCGTGGTCGGTGCGGTCGGCGATGATCCGATCGACACTTTCGGGCAGGTCGGCCTGGGTACGGCCTCGATTGCTGATGGTCACCTGATGGCCATCGGCGACCAAGCGGTGCACCAGCGACCTTCCGTTGAAGAGCGAACCACCCATCACAAGAACATGCATGTGCATCATCCAAGCAGGTTCGTAGGGATAAGAGCGAAATGATTAGGGTAAGCAGCGATGATTGCCTCCAACCCAGAAGTTCTCGACTCCGCCGCCGATGTCACACCCGAGTGGATGACCGCCGTCCTCCAATCGGCCGGGGTTGATGCAGTGGTCAGCGACGTTGCGGTCGCTCCGGTCGGAACCGGCCAAATGGCCGACAGTTCGCGCATCAAACTGTCGTACGAAACAGCCGCTGCTGATGCTCCTCCTTCGGTGGTGGGGAAGTTCCCGTCAACCGATCCTGCGAGCCGTGCGTCGGGCGGTCGCGGCGGGTACGGCACGGAGGTCAACTTCTACAAGCACATCGCCGGCATGGTTTCGGGCCGTATTCCCAACTGCTTGTTCGCTGAGGTTGGCGAGCCCGAGGAGTTCACGCTGATCCTTGAAGACATGGCGCCCGCCGAACAGGGCAACCAAATGGCTGGTTGCTCTCTCGAGCACGCCGAAGCCGCTTTGGTGAACCTTGCTGGCTTCCACGGGCCGCTATGGAATCACGAGAAACTTTCCGATCCGATGTTTGGCGGCCAATCCGACAACGGGCTGCTCGCCGAGTTCATGGCCGCCTTCACGCCGGCGTTTATCGAGCGATACGCCGAGGACCTGTCCGACGACGATAAGGCAATGTGCACCGACTTCGCTGCCCGAGTGGTCGATTGGCACAGCGTTGACACCGGAGCCAACAGCATCGTGCACGGCGATTACCGACTCGACAACCTCCTGTTTGGCACATCTGACACCTGTCCGCCGGTCACCGCCGTCGACTGGCAGACTGCCCGACCCGGGCCTGCGCTACGTGATGTCGGCTATTTTCTCGGCACCAGCCTGGATGCACCCATCCGGGCCGAGCATGAAGAGCAACTAGTTCGCACGTACCACGCCGCGCTGTTGAGCCATGGGGTCGACGATTACGACTTCGATCGATGCTGGGACGATTACCGTCTCGGGTCGCTGCACGGCCCGCTTATCACCATTCTTGGCTCGATGGGTGTGGTGCGAACCGAGCGCGGCGACAAGATGTTCATGGCCATGATCCTGCGCTCGGGTCACCAGGTGCGCGACCTCGACGCCCTTTCCCTGTTCTAGCCCGATCTAGCCGGTTCGCGGCCAGTTTCAGTTGTGCCCTAGTCCGGCGGGTCGAGAAAAAGTAGTGGGTCGAGCCGGATTGTCCCGAGGCTTACCTCGAAGTGCAGATGTGGGCCGGTCGACAGGCCGGTGCTTCCCACGCGCCCGATCACGTCTCCCGTCGAAACCTTGTCGCCTTCCTTCACCCGAATTCGCCACAGGTGCGCCGACAGCGTTGAGTATCCATCGCCGTGATCGATCGTCACGCGCTTACCGAAGCCACCTGACTTTCCTGCAGCAGTGACCACACCATCCTTGGTGGCGCGAACTTTCGCACCCTTCTCGGCCCGGAAGTCGAGGCCATTGTGCATACGCTCGTAGCCCAGAATCGGATGCAGACGAAGCCCATACAGCGAACTGATCACATACCGGTCGAGCGGCGACTGCAACGTCGGCGCTTCACCCTCGCCCGTCGCCCCCGAAACGACCTCCTCGCAGCCCGTTGTTTCACCTTCATTGGTGCACCAGTCGCTACCTGCGCCAGGTCGCATCAGGTCATCGCCCGGCCCAGCAACCAGCAGGTCTCGGCCCCGCCCGCCAAGCAGAACGTCGTCGCCAAGACCACCGGTGAGGATGTCATGGCCTCGCCCTCCGACGATGGTGTCGTTGCCCGAACCACCAAAGATCGAGTCGTTCTCACCGAGCCCGCACACCGTGTCGTTTCCGGCGCCGGCGTTGATGACATCACGCTGGGCCGTACCCACGATGACATCGTCACCATCGGTGGGGGAATCGCCCTGGTCAAGAAAGACCGTGATGGCAAGGCCGTTGCAGAGCGGCCCATCGGCGTTCTGGGCGGCAGCAGTCCCCGATACGAGAACAAGGGAAGCCAGCAGAACAAGGAACGCACGAATCACCCGACAAGTCTCACACGCCCCTCCCCCAACCCTCCAACCCCAGCGGTTGGTGCGAACCCGGTCGCGTCGGAGGTTTGGAGAACAGTGAGTTAGAGCTGCTAGACACTCGGGCATGAGTGAGATTCAAGAAATTGCCTTCAACGACATCGATGCCCTCAACGGCGCCTCCAGTGACGAGTTCGGCGACTTTGGGCCACCAGTCGAAGTTACTCAGGACATGATCAACACGTTTGCCGACGTCACCGGCGACCATCAGTGGATTCATGTCGATATCGAAAAGGCCAACGCCGGACCATTCGGCGGCCCGATCGCTCACGGATTTCTCACGCTCAGCATGTTGCCTTCACTTCGCACGAGTGACCCGTTCAAGATCACCGGCATCTCTGGTGCAGTCAACTACGGCGCCGACAAGCTCCGGTTTATGGCCCCAGTGCCCGCAGGCGCATCAGTACAGGCCCGCACCCGCCTGGTCAGCGCCGAAGCGAAAGGCGCCGGAACCCTCGTGAAAACCGAAACAGCCGTGCACGTGGTCGATGCCGAGAAGCCGTCGCTGATCTACCAAGGTCTCGTGCTTTACATGTAGCACCACCGGGCCCTCTGGGCCGAGAAACCACTATTGCAAGGAACCGCCCGAGCTTTCCGGGCGGTTTCTTCGTTTTTTGCCTCAAGGCACGCGTAGGCGCTACTCCCGGGTAATCGGCGACATGGCTTGATCGGAAGCGAAAACCACTTGACTATTCATCATTAATGAGTACTATTCAATACATGGTATTCGACACTGATGGGCACCACGCCCAGATCATGAAGGGAGTCCTCGATATGTGCCTTCTCGCAACAATCGTCGAAGCTCCCAACTACGGGTACGGAATGGTGCAAAACCTCAACCAGCGTGGCTGGGTCATCACCCACGAACGCAGCATCTACCCGGTACTCAAACGACTCGAAAAGAACGACTTCATCGAATCGGAGCTGGTGGCATCATCGTCAGGTCCGGCACGGAAGTACTACTCGGCAACCGACGATGGACGAGAAATCCTCCGCTTCTGGGAAGCCGATTGGCGCAACGTTCGAGACGGCGTCGACGCCGTCCTCGATGGTCCGGGAAAACCCAAGAAGATCCAGGCAAAGAAGGCAATCAAACAACCGGCAAAGAAGAGCGCCAAGAAATCGGCCTCGTCTTCAAGCAAAAAATCCACTACGAAAGGTAAGGGGGGCAAGCAATGATCTACATCTACATCGCAGCAGCTCTGTTCGGCGGAATGTTCCTAGTCCCGATGGTTCTTGGAGGTCTCGACACCGATATCGACATTGGTGGCGATTTCGATGGCGGAGGTCTCGACGGCCTCGACGCCGGAACCGATCTCGACACCAACATTTCGGCAGAGACTGATGCTGGCGATTCAGCGGCTGACGCGGTCGGCTCGTTCGTGAGCTCGCTGCTGTCGTTCCGATCGATCGTATTCTTCCTGTTCTTCTTTGGATTTACCGGAATCTTCTTTCGGATTCTGTCGATCGACGACATCGCAACGCTCGTGAGCGCTCTGGCGCTCGGAGCTGTTGCAGCAGTCGGCAACGCCAAGCTCTTCGGCTATCTCAAGCAAAGCGGCAGCTCTTCGCAGCGCCTCGCTCGAGACATCGAAGGACATTCAGCAAAGGTCATCCTTCCCATCTCGGGAAGTCAGAAAGGACGCATCCGTGCGGACTTGTCGGGACAACCCACCTTCCTGGTGGCGGTTCCCTTCTCGCCCCACGGAACGTTCGGCGTCGGGGACTCCGTCGTCGTAGTGGAAGTCAAGAACGGCACCGCCCATGTGGCAGAGCTCGACCTGGCAACCTCAGAACCAACAGAGGAGAAATAATGACAGTGATCATCGGCCTAGCGGTTGTGCTAGCACTCATCATCATGGCGTTGGTCGCGGCGGCAAAGAGCCTCCTGATCATCGTTCCACCCAACGTGGTAGCAATCATCTCGGGTAAAGACCGAGTCGATGCCACCGGAAAACAGGTTGGTTATCGAATCCTTCAGGGTGGACGTACCTTCCGTACGCCACTCATCGAGAAGGTCGACTACATGAACCTCAACACCATACCCATCGACGTGTCGGTGCAGAACGCCTACTCGAAGGGAGCAATTCCCCTCGACGTCCAGGGCGTTGCCAACATCAAGGTATCGAGCAACGAGGGCATCCTCGACAACTCGATAGAGCGCTTCCTCGGCCGGCCCGCTGAGTACATTCAGCAGGTCGCCAAGGAGAACCTCGAGGCCAACCTTCGTGGTGTGCTCTCAACACTCACGCCGGAAGAGGTCAATGAAGACCGCCTCAAGTTTGCTCAGACCCTCATCGATGAGGCCGATGACGACATGAAGACCTTGGGACTCGACCTCGACGTTCTCAAGATCCAAAACGTCACCGACCAGGTTGGTTACCTCGAAGCCGTTGGTCGTCGCCGTACCGCACAGGTACTTACCGAGGCTCGTGAGTCAGAGGCTCGCCAGACCGCCGACGCCGAAGAGGCCGAGGCATTCGCCCGCCAGCGAGGACAGCTTGCTCGAGTTCAATCCGATCTCGCCATTGCCGAAGAAACCAACAAGCTGCGGGTTCGCCAAGCCGAACTCGATGCCGAAGCGGTGGCGTCGGAAAACCGATCAGCGGTCGCCGGTGAGCAGGCAAAGGTCACCGCCGAACAGCAACTCGAAACCGAGCGCATCGAACTCCAGAAGCGTCGTCTCGAAGCAGATGTCGTCGCCCCCGCCCGGGCGAAGAAGGAAGCTGCCGAGCTCGAAGCTCAAGGTAAGGCTGCTCGAATCATCGAAGACGGTAACGCCCAAATCGAGGTGTTCCAGAACCTCAGCACCCAGTACAACAGCGCTGGTGATGATGCGAAAGACATCATGGTTCTCAAAATGCTTCCCGACCTGGTCGACTCCATCGTCAACACGGTAAATGGAATCGACATCGACAAGGTCACCGTCATCGACAACGGCTCGGGCAACGGTGGCATCCCCGGCGTTGCAAGCCAAATGCCTGCGGCGGTCATCTCGATCGCTGAGCAGATCGAGACAGCAACCGGTGTAAACATCCTTGAGGTACTCAACCGAAAGGCCGTCGATGCATCAACTGAAGCAACGCCAGAACTGTCAGCTGCTACCGACGGTGCCGAATAGCTAGACCGGCGGCGGGAACCCATGGCCTCGTGCAACTCTTCGAGTTGTGCGAGGCCTCTTGGTGTTTTGGCGAACTAGCGAGGGATGTCTTTCCACGGCATGTCGATAGGCGTCCCCGGTTCTCGGGGAAGACCCATGCGATGACCAATGTTGTTCTTCCCGACCTCGTTGGTGCCGCCACCGATGCTCACCGAGAACCGGCCGATCAACTCTTCCATAGCGCGGGTGCTGTCGGGGCCAATCTCAACCAAGCTGGCCGGACCAAGCAACAACATGGCGAGGTTACCGAACTGCACGCGGTTGTAGGCGAGCTTTAGTTTCAGTAGCGCTCCGTCGATTGGCGGCGGTTTACCACTGCGAATCGCGTCGTTCATCACCTGCGAGAGCAGCTTGAGGATGGTCTCGTTTATGTAGGCCGTGGCCAACTCCTGACGAACGACCGGATCATCGGCGAGGCCCTGCTTGCGAGCCAGATCGATCAGAACCGTGCTGGTATCGGCGCCACCTGCGCCACCGATGAACTGTGATTCGGCCATCAGGACGGTCTTGGCCACCGTCCAACCGGCATCGATCTCACCGACCACGTTAG
This sequence comes from uncultured Acidimicrobiales bacterium, assembly GCA_938023735.1. Classification (GTDB taxonomy): domain Bacteria; phylum Actinomycetota; class Acidimicrobiia; order Acidimicrobiales; family SHLQ01; genus CALLQB01. Next base: position 28,735 of record CALJDK010000125.1, on the reverse strand, counting down.
CGACGGGGATGTCGACGCCGTTGAAGAACACTTCGTTGAAATGCGACTGTCCATTGGGCTGCACGAGAGGGCGTACCTCGATGCCCGGCGACGACATGTCGACAAGGATGAACGTGATGCCTTTGTGTTTGGGAGCATCAGGGTTGGAGCGGACAAGAAGGAACCCCCAATCGGCGGCCTGGGCCATCGAGTTCCATACCTTCTGTCCGTTGACCCGGAAGACATCGCCGTCGCGCTCGGCCCGACAAGCAAGGCCTGCAAGATCCGACCCGGCGTTGGGTTCGCTAAACAGCTGGCACCAGGTCTGATCGGCGCTCAGCATGGGCGGGAGGTAGGTGGTCTTCTGCTGTTCGGTTCCGTGAAACCGAAGTGCCGTACCGAGCATTGCGGTGGTGGCAGCCAGGAAACCGTTGGTCACATCGAACTTGGCCTGCTCCTCGCGAAAGATGCGAGTTTGCCACGACTCGCCGCCCTGGCCCCCGTAGGCCTTCTCCCAGGTAATTCCGGCGTATCCGCCTTCGAAGGTGGTGCGTTGCCAGGCTTTACACCGCTCGAAGTAGGCGACGAGCGCATCGGGGTCGACATGGGTTTTCTGGGTCGACCAATCGTCGACTCCGGTCTTCAATTCGGCGTTTTCGGCCAACCACGATCGAGCGGACTCGCGGTAGGCAGCATGTTCGGCGGACTCGGTTGCGCCCTGCGGTTCTGACATGACGCCACGGTAGAGCGAGAGTCCTAGGCGAACCAACCAGCAGCGCCGGTTCTGGCTATCGACTTGCGAAGTCGCCGAGCAGGTCCTGATCGGCGAGCGTGCGTTGTTGGTTCTGCGGGGCGGGATCACGGTCTTGATGGCGAAGCCGGGTCTGACGGCCAGTGCGGTGATCGGCGAGAGCCTGGCTGATGATCCTGAGAAGCGGACCGACAGCAACCGCAAATACGGCGGTTGCGATACCGGCAGTTCCGCCGGCAGCGACACCACCCACAATGACCCCGACTTCAAGAAGGGTACGAACCCGCACCTCGTCGCGACCCCTATCGGCCCCCGCCTGCATGAGCAGATCGAAGGCGCCTCCGGTTGTTCCCGAGAAGATCACCAGCGAAAGCCCGGTAACGATCGCCACCATGCCCAGGCCCGAAAAGAGAACGCGAAGGAACATCGAGTCGGGGTCAACCAACAGCGCGCCAAAGGCGTCGACAGAGAACCCGTTCAGAAACGCCAGACTCAATCCGGCGGGTTTGGGCGGACGACCAAGAAGCGTCGCCACGCTGAACAACACGGCAGCAGCAACCCAGGCGGACTGGCCATGGGTGAGCCCGGAGTGCACGCGGATTGCCGAAAGCATGACGTCATAGGGAGGAAGGCCGAGGCGAGCGTGAACCAGAAAGCTCACGCCAAGGCCGATGAGAATCGAACCCGAGGCCAGATACGCCGCCATGCGCAGCGGCTCGAGCGGTTTGGTCTTGTTGCCCGAATACATGCGAGCCGGCTGCAGCGAACGTACACGCGCCAGCGCACCCTGCCGGGTGAAGGACCGCAGTCGATGTACCGGCTTGGCCAGCCGCGGAGGGGGGAAATTCATAGCTTCTATTCTCGGCCGAGTTTCGCCCAAATGAACAGCGGCATCGGGGTCAGCAGTCACAACGTGTGTTGGCCAACACGCTCCGGAGGGTAAATCCGCCAGCCCTTTGTGCCGATCCTCCTGAAGTGACCCAGAAGCAACGCACCCGCCGACTCTCCCTGGTCGTGATTTTCGCCGTGGGCGCCATCGTTTTTGCTCTCCTCACCAACCGCTGGTTCCTGTCTCCAGCGGTCGCAGGTGCACCCGCCGAAGCCGACGCAATCATCGTGCTGGCCGGTGGCGGCGACCGAACTTCGAAGGGTGCCGAACTCGCCGAGGCGGGGCTGGCGCCGGTCATTGTCTTTGCCGACCCCGGCCGCGACGATGGCTCAGTAACCGCAAACCGGTATTGCAACGGACGCGAAGCGCTTCCCATCGAGGTCATTTGCATCGATCCGCAGCCCGCAAAGACCCAAGGTGAAGCCCGTGCCGCAACCCGACTGGCGGAACAGCGCGGGTGGGAGAACCTCATCGTCGTGGCCTCCACCGACCAGGTCACTCGAGCCGGCCGACTCTTCCAGCGATGCGGCGATGCCGCACTACAGATGGTCGATGTACCCCACACCAGCTCGCCACTGAAACGTTCGGTGTACGAGTGGGGAGCAACCCTGAAGTCGATAACCGTCAAACGAGGCTGCTGAACCCGCAACGATCACTACAGGTGGCGCCCAATGACGTCGATCACGTAGTGATGGAGACGGATACTCAAACTGCAACGCCTGCCGCGACCAAAGCACCCGCTAGCGCGTCACGACTCGGCACCGACAGCCATGATGCGCCGCAAGGGCTCACCGTGGCCGTGCGAAACGTGTCGCGATCGTTTGGCGAAGTGCAGGCCCTCAACGGCCTCACCATCGAGGTTCCAACCGGACGCATCACGGTCCTGCTCGGCCCGAACGGTGCCGGAAAGACCACGGCGATCCGAACCATCACCGGAGCGCTTGCACCCCACCAGGGAACCGTGCAGGTCTTCGGCGTCAACCCGCTGGAGCACGGCGAAGATGTCCGCAGCAGGTGCGGAATCGTGTCGGCGAACCCGGCTCTGTACGACCGCCTTTCGGGCTGGCACAACCTCGACTACGCCGCCGACCTCTACCAGGTAACTGGCAACAAAGAAGCCAAGATCCGGGCCGCCGCCGAACGGTTCGGAATCGAACACGCGCTTGACCTGCCGGTGGGCGGCTACTCAACCGGCATGAAGACCCGCCTTGCGCTGTCGCGATCGGTGCTTCACGATCCCGAACTTCTTCTGTTTGATGAACCCACCTCGGGCCTGGACCCCGAGTCAGCGCACGCTGTACTCGCGCTCATTCGAGAGATGACCGCTAACGGCACGACCGTTGTCATGTGCACGCATCACCTCGCCGAAGCCGAAGGCCTCGCCGACCGCATCGTCATGCTCGACGGCGGACGAGATCTCATCGGCGGCGCACCCGAGGACCTCACCAATCGATTCTGGCCCCAAGCCATCGTGCATATCCGCTGCGACGAACCCGGTGCGATTGAAGCCGTCCGCAGCATGCCCGGCGTTATTTCGACAACGCTCACCAACGACGCCACCGGAGCCGAACTTCACCTCGACGAGGTCACCCGCACTCCCGAGATCGTGGCCGCGCTCACCGCTGGAGGTGCCCGCATTACCAAGGTGGAGCCGTTCGAACCGAGTCTCGAAGACCTCTACTTCGCCGTACGAGCCGAAGCACGAGCAGACGGCGTCATCGGCGATGCTCCCCTTGACGACACGCACCGCGAAACCGCAAAGATCGGAGATCTGGCATGAACTGGCACCACGTAAAGACGGTCGCTCGAACCGACCTTCGCCAACTTATCGGCGCAAAAGACTTCTGGATCCCCATGGCGATCCTTGGGTCAATGTTCTTCCTCATCATCCCGTTCGTGCTGCTGATATCAATCACCAGCCTCGGCGATGTCGACGCCGTTGCGCAGGTGAGCCAGGCAATCAAGGTCCTGCCCGCGACCGCTCAGGAACAGATCCAAGGCGATACCGACGCTGGCCGCACCTCCTACGCCCTGGCCGTGTTCCTCTTTGCACCGGTTGCCATCGTGGTACCGCTCACCATCTCGACCGCCGTTGGATCATCGACGATCGTTGGCGAGCGCGAGCGCGGCACTGGTGAGTTCCTGGCCCACTCCCCCGCCGGTGCGCAGGAGATTTACATGGGCAAACTCATCGCCAGCTTTGTGCCCGGCTACGCCACCACCCTGGTGGGGTTCGGCGCATACTCGATACTGGTAAACACGGTGGTCGGCCCCGAGGTCGGCGGCTGGTTCTTCCCCACCGCCCAATGGTGGGCGCTGATGCTGTGGGTCATGCCACCGTTCCTCCTGCTCACCCTCTCGTTGGTTCTCCGACTGTCAGCTCGGGTCAAGAGCACCGCAGCAGCACACCAGGCTTCAGGTCTCGTTACGTTGCCGCTCATCGGCGTCGCATATAGCCAAAGCACCGGAGCACTGTTCGGCGCCGGCGTATCTTCGCTTTGGATCGGCCTGGTCGCCTGGACAATCGCTCTCTTCAGCCTCACCCGAGGCATGAAAGCAATAACCCGAGGCCGCCTACTCGGCGTAGCAATCGACACCTAAAGCGACCGCCTCGCCCAACGTTCAAAAGCAAGCAAGGATCAAGCAAACAGGGATCAAGCAAACTGAACAAGGTGCCTGGAAGCCGCGCGGATTGGGCTTCGCCCAATGTGCCGGCTTCTTCAAACTCAGCGGATGCGAAAAGGTCTGCAAGCGCCTATCCGCTGAGTTTCCTGGAACCAAAAGGCCAGTAGGTACCTGGCACCGTAGAGCCAATTCGTACCTGGCACCGTAGGGCCATTTGGTGCCAGGTACCTGGTCACTTTCTGTGGTTGTGATCCGGAAGTCATTCTTCTTCGATCGCAATGTTTGCAACAAAGTCGTCCCGGTGCCTGGCACCGGGAGGGCCGTTTGGTGCCAGGTACCTGGTCACTCTTTGCGTTTTGAGATGTGGGTGCTTGCGGGGTCGTACCAGCGCCAAGGGGTTTCTTTGGCGGCTGAGATTCCGATTCTTGTGTCTTGGATTGGGGCCTCCACGACGGCATCTGGGCCCAATAGCTCCAGGCGCACGGCTGCGGACTCGCTGAGCAGGTCGAGGCCGTCGTGGTGCCGGTCGATACCTAAGGCTTGGCAAAGCTTGCCCGGGCCGTTGGTGAGATCAACCTCTCGTCGGGCCTTCGGACGCGCTGCCCGCATTGCATCGGTCGAACCAACCGGCTCGATCGCTCGGATCAACACCGCCTGGCCGTCGCCATCAGCACCCGTCACCACATTGGCGCAATGATGCATCCCATAGATCAGGTAGACGTACAAGACTCCCGCCGGTCCAAACATCGGCATCGTTCTTGGGGTGCACCCACGAGCGGCATGACTCGCAGCATCGTCGGCGCCGCCGTACGCCTCGACTTCAACGATGCGGCCCGAGCCATTGGGCCCGTGAAGGACCGAGCCCAAGAGCAGCGGCGCGACAACCGACGAATGCTGCGAGAGATCGATCACACGGGCCAACAGCTAGCTCGAGCGAATGCCGGCGAGCACGCGACTCGGCGTGAGCGGGAACTCGTCGAACCACACACCCGTGGCATCGTGTACCGCAGCGACAACCGCCGGCGCATAGGTGATGTAGGGCATCTCGGCCATACCTCGCACACCCCACGGACCGAGCGGATCGGCAAGCTCGAGAATGACACTCTCGACATGTTCGGGGACATCGCCGATACCGGGGATGAGATATTGCGAGAGCCGAGGGTTCTTGATGCGGCCATCTTCGACCACCAAGTTCTCGCTCATCACGTACCCGTGGGCTTGAACAACGGCCCCTTCGACCTGACCCTTCACCAACTGCGGATTGATGGCCCGGCCGACGTCGTGGGTACTGATGACTCGATCGACCCGAATATGCCCGGTCTCGACATCGACCGAAACGTCAACTGACTGAGCCATGTAGCCATAGGCGAAGTTTGGTTGGCCTGCGCCGGTTTCGGGGTCGAGGGTTTCGGTGGGCGGTGGGGTGAACCTGAACTTGCCAATGGCAGGTCGTTGGCCGTCGCGCCACGCCTTCTCAGCTTCTTCGGCAGCGCCCAGAATCGAGTTGCCGGCCATCCAGCTGAGGCGCGATGCAGAGGCTGATCCGGAGTCGCCTGTGTGCGCAGTGTCAGAGAACGTTCCCGAAACCGAATCGAGCGGAACCCCCGTGGCCTGGGCCGTCATCTGCAAACAGGCCTGATGCATGCCCTGGCCAACCTCGGCCCCCGAATGGAAAACCTCGGCTGCGGTTGGAGCGTCGTCGCCGGCATCACCGTGCAGGTGAATCTCGGCTTCGCACCGCTCAGGAAACCCAAAGCTGAAGCCAACGTTTTTGTACCCTGCGGCAAATCCCCGCCCATGCACAACCGACCGGTCATCGGCGGGCAAGGAGGCTATCGGGGCAAACGGTGCTGCCTCCACTGGCTCTGATGCAGCATGGGCACATGCATCGATGACCTGTGGCAAGGTCACGCCAGCCGGAAGCAATGCCATCGAGATGCCTTCGCTGCCGTCGCGCAGAGTATTTTGTCGGCGAAGCTCAACGGGATCCATATCGAGCGCAGCGGCGAGCTTGTTCATTTGGGTTTCGGCGACAAACGCGCCTTGCGGTCCGCCGAAACCTCGAAAGGCGCCACCGGGTACCGCATTGGTGTACACCGCATGGCTGTCGATTCGGGCGTTGGGTATCTCGTATGCCCCGCCGACGCTGAGGTGCGCGTTGCCGAGGACCTTGTTCGATGTGTAGTTGTACGCACCAGCATCGAGCCAAACGTCGGCTTCGACGGCCGTGATCATGCCGTCGGCGGTGGCGCCAAGCTTCGCGTGGATGGTGGCCCGATGACGCTTATGGTGGCCAACGATCGACTCTTCCCGAGACCAGGCGCAGTGCACCGGACGATCGATGCCTTCGGTGTGAAGCCGCTTCGCCGCAAGAGCCAGCACGATCTGAAGGGTCATGTCCTCCTTGCCGCCAAAGGCCCCACCGATCGCGGCATAGATCACCCGCACCGACTCTTCGGGAAGGTCGAGCGCATGGGCTATTTGTTCGCGATCCTCATGCGTCCACTGACCACCTGTTTCAACCGTGATCCGGCCCTTGTCGTCGATCCACGCAGTACCTGCCTCGACCTGCAGGTAGGCATGCTCTTGGTACGGGAGTTCGTAGGTACCCTCGATCACGACGTCGGCGCTGTTCCAGCCTGCTTCGATATCGCCTTTGCGAATCTTGAGGTTGTGGTAGCTGTTGCTGCCAGCTTCAGGGTGCACCAGCACGTCGTCGGAGCGAGCTGTCGCAACATCGGCCACAATCGGCAGTTGCTCCCAAGTAACCTCAATTGCTGCCGCCCCGGCCTGGGCTGCCGCCGCGGTTTCGGCCACCACGACCGCGATCTTGTCGGCTTCCCATCGGCTTACGTCGGCAGGGACAGCTGAGCGGCCCGTGTCGCGAACACCAATCATCACCGGCTGGTCGAACATGGTGAGGCCGTACTCGTTCACCGGCACGTCGGCTGCGGTGAGTACGAAAAGCACGCCCTCGATCGCCTCGGCGGCGTCGATGCTGAGCGAGGTCATCCTTGCGTGCGGCTGGTTTGAAAAAACCACCTTGGCGTGAAGCGCACTGAGTGGCACGCTGTCGGCCGGATACCGGGCGGCACCAGTGACCTTGGCTTCGCCGTCGAACCGAATAGGTGAATGTCCGAGTCCACCCACAGGCGTCTCGTTCGTCATCCGAGCCGCCGTTCCGCTGCGGTCTTTACCGCATTGACGATCGGGTAATAGCCCGTACATCGACAAAGGTTGCCGCTGAAAGCCATCTTGATTTGGTCGTCATCGGGATTCGGGATCTCGTCAAGGAGAGCCGATGCAGCCATGACAAAGCCTGGGATACAGAAGCCACATTGAGCCGCGAACTCGTCGAGAAACGCCTGCTGGATGACGTCGAGTTCCCCGCCATCGGCAAGAGATTCGATCGTCGCCACGTGAGCTCCGTCCACCGATGCCGCAGGAACCAGACAACTCATCACCGCAGTGCCGTCGACGCGGACAGTGCACGCACCGCATTCGCCTTCGGCACACCCCTCCTTCACGCCATCGAATCCCGTCTCCCGCAAAAACTCCAACAACGTTGCCGAACTCGTACCGGAATTGGGGGTTGTGCCCTGCGCTGGCGGTACCGGTTCGTTGGTTTGGGGGGGGTTTAGGGTTGGGGGTGATGTGGGCCACATTTCGGCTTGGCGGTTTCGGGCGATGGTTTCGAGCGATCGACGGAGAAGTGTCGATACCGACTGCGAGCGGTACTCGGCCGTGGCACGCACATCGGAGATTGGTTCGACGGCAATGGTGGCGGCAGTTGCAGCGACGCCGATCGAAGCGGCATCGAGCTGACGCCCGACCAGCGCATCAGCAAACTCGGGTATCACCACCACGGTCGCGGCCACGCTTCCCAACGCAAGACGAGCGTCGGTGACCACACCGTCGTCGCCCAGTCCGACCACCAAACCCGCATGTACCACCGAAATCGCCTGGGCTTTCCGAAGCCCAAGCTTCACCCAAATCCCTCGTTGACTCGAGGAGAGTTTGGGCACTCGGATGGAGGTGATCAGCTCACCGTTTCGAAGCTCGGTAGCCCGAAAACCGGTAAAGAACTGGTCGACGCTGAGCTCGCGATTCACAACAACATCGTCGACCAACGAACTCAGCACCAGCGACGCATTGAGCGCCAGAAGCGCCGAGATCGAATCGTTCGCCGGACTCGCCGTGGCAACATTGCCGGCGATTGTGGCTCGGTTCCGCAGTTGCGGAGAGCCGATCTCCAGACAGGCCTGGGCCAACGGCAGCGCATGCTCACGAACCAACCCCGACGCCACAACTTGGTTATGGGTTACCCCGCCGCCAAGCAGTACCGCGTCGTCGTCATCGACAATTTCGTTGAATCCGCCTTCGGAGATGGCTGTGAGGTCGACCAGATCGACGGGTTCGCCCGGACCACCACGCTGAAGGTCGAGCAATACGTCGGTACCGCCGGCGACCGCCCGGCGCCGGTCATCGACAAGCAGCTGCAACGCATCACTGATAGATGCGGGCCGGTGCACGGCGTCGACAGCTCGCCCGGTGCGTTGCACAGGGTGAAGGTGATCGGGGCTCACGGTGAAATTCTACGTGCGGTCGATGCCGGTAAAGAGGACACCCACCCGCTCGCGACCTGCGGGGGGTTTGGTGAGAAGACCGGCGAATCCCGAAGTACCTGTTGAACAGACCGGCACACCGGTGTGCGCATGGGCCATGTCGTAGGCGTTTACGATGAAGGACTCGTCGGCCACGATGGGTTCGCCGCCGGTTTCGTGCGTGCGACGCAACAGCGGCAGCCAGTCGTAAGTGATGTCGTCGAGGATTCCCGTGGCGAAGCTCTGCGGGTTCTCCCACGGTGTCATGTACGACTCGGGTGATGCCGCGGCGGCGTCGAAATCGAAGTTGGGCGCAAGCAGATCCCATGCCCGGCGAAGTGGTGCATTGCCGCTGGCCTGCACCGGATGGAGTCGAACGTCAGGTAGCGCCAGCGAAACTGCGGTGGCCAACGCTCCCCCGCCCACTTGGATGTAGAGCGCATCGAGTCCACCGGATTCGGCGGTTTGGTCGGCAAGCTCCCAGCCGAGGGTTCGGCCACCGTCAAAGGTCGATGGCGTCTCGGTTCCCTGCACGCTGAACGCGCGCCCGCCCGCCTGCACGGCCTCGGTAAAGCGCAGGTAGCACGGGTCGCCAGCCTCGCCTTCGCGGCGTTCGCATCGATTGATGGTGGCACCGTTCTCGTCGAGCTTTGCCACCACGGCTTCATCGGCCCATACGGGCACGAACACATCGAGTGGGCGATCGAGAGCTTTCGCAATGACCGACGCTCCGAGGGCAGCGTTGCCACAGCTGGCAATGGCGAGCCGCTGACCCGAGGCCTGCGACGGGTCTTGGGCTTCGGCCACCAACATATGGAGAGCCACACCAAACAAGTGCCGGGCTTTATGCGACCCACCCACATTGTTTGGCTCGGCCTTGATGATCAGCTCGACATCGAGTCCCGCGGCTTCAGCAAGAGGCGTGCCATCGACCAAGGGCGTCTCAACGAATCCATGGCCCTCAACGCCAGCTACCGCGGCATCAAGCCGCTCGACCATGTCGACGAACTGTTCGTCGGTCAGTGCGCCCGACCGCACGGCCTCGTAGGAGTCGAGGCGTTCTCGATAGCGGAGGAAAGGGTTGAGCGACATGTCGTTCTGCAGCGGCTCTGGGTTATCCGTGCGAGGCGCCGGTTGCGGCGTTGAATTCTTCGATCATCGAATCCCACTTACCAACGAGCGGACGAAGGCCATCCCAGAAGTCCTGGCTGCGTCGCTTGTCGAAGTCGGGGATCTCGATTCCCTGCTGCTCGACCCAGGTGAAGTATCCAAGGTTGAACACCCGGTTGCGCTCGGTCTCGCCCATTTCGAGGTACTCGGTGGGCAGCTCGCCCAGATGTTCGTCGAACACCTTGGCGCCGTCGGCGGCGTCGAAGCCACCGGAGAAGTACGTGGACATGATGCGTTCGCGATCGGAGTTGTAAAGGTCGCTGCCGTCGGTGGCGACCGACATAATGATGTCGTCGCTTCCCAGGCCCCACACCTTGGCCGCGGTGATGGCGGCCATCGTGTTGCAGATGGAGGAGTAACCGAAGTCCACCAGCATGTTGGCGAGCATGGGGTCGACGCCTCGCTCGGCCAGCACGTCCTTTCCCGCCGGAGTGTTGAAGAGAATATCGAGCTTGTTGGTGCTGTCGTCGCTGACGCCAACGACCAAGTCGGTGTTGGTGACGTTGTGAATGAGTGGCACGTGCTTGTCGCCAATGCCCTGAATGTTGTGATCGCCAAAGCCGTTGTAAAGCATGGTGGGGCACTCGAGCGCCTCGACACCAACGATGCGGGCGCCGTGTTCGTCCTTTAGGTAGTCGCCGGCGCCAAGGGTTCCGGCAGATCCTGACGCCGACACGTAGGCGGCGAGGTTTCCGGGGCGATCGGCGGTGACGTGCTCGAACACCTTCTCAAGCGATGGGCCGGTGACGGCGTAGTGGCCGAGGTGGTTCGAGAACTCGCTGAACTGGTTGAGGATGACGTTGGTCGGGTCCTGCGACAGCTCGTTGCAGGCGTCGTAGATCTCCTTAACGTTGCTCTCGGTGCCGAAGGTCTTGATGACATCTTCGTCGGGGTTGGTGGTCCAACGCTCGAGCCATTCAAACCGCTCGCGGCTCATGCCTTCGGGCAGGATGGCCACCCCGCGGCAGCCCATGATCTTGCTGATGGCGATGCCGCCACGGGCGTAGTTACCGGTGGACGGCCAGATGGCCCGGTTCTGGGTGGGGTCGAACCGACCGGTGACGAGTCGTGCCGCGAGACACGAGTATGCCGCCAGCACTTTGTGGGCCCGGATCATCGGGAAACGGTTTCCGAATGCCAAAACGATGCGAGCGTCGACTCCGGTGAGCTCGCTTGGCAGCTCGATGTGGGTGGGGACGTCGACGAAACCCGGGTAGTTGGCTCCGGAAGCATCGGCATGTTCGTTGAACCAATGCACACGGAAAAGGTTGCGAGGGTCGGCGGCGTCCTTTTCGACCTCACCGAGCTGGGAGACGATGGACTCGGGGATCGTCGAGGGGTCACGCAGCTGAGCAAACGTTGGCAACACGATGTTGCTCTCGGCGAATCGCTGCACCGCATTGTCGTAAGACTGCTGTCCGTCGGGGGCGAACTCGCCAAAGATGTCGAGCGAGCTGGTGGTCTCTTGGGTATCGGTCATGGTGTTGCTTCCAGTTTCTTGAACAGTTCTTGGGCAGCCTCGGCTGCTTTGGCACGAACTTCGGCGGCGTCGACATAGGTGGTGGTGCCGTTTTCGAACACCACCTTGCCGTCGATTTCGACCTTGGTGGGTGACACCCCGGGGCTGTACGCCAACCGCCAGGGGTCCATGGGCGAGTAGCTCCACGAAACGATGTCAGTGCGGGCTTCAGGCATGAGCGCCCAGCCCGGTTCAAACCATGCCCAGACATCGTCGGGGGTGGTTTCGACGTTGTACTCACGGGCCCGCACAAACGCCACCCGAAACTCATCGAGCATGTCGGCGCCGATGCCATCGGTGCCGAGCCCGATGGGGTTGGCGAATCGTTGGGGCCGGGCGTAGTCGACCGAATTGTTCATGTTTGAACGCGGGTTGTGAATCATTGTGCCGAGCAAACCGTGATCGTCGGGCAGGTACACGCCGTGCACCAGCCACCAGTCGTCGGTGGTATGGCCCGACAGCATCTGCCAGGAGTCTTCTTGGCCTTCGGCCACATGCACGTGAACGCCCACGCCGTGTTTGGCTGCCATCTCGGCTGCGGCAGCGATGGTGTCGGGTTCGCAGGTGAACGATGCGTGCAAACCGACCATGCCACGTCCGCCTTCGCTGAGAAATCGGTCGTTCTCGGCGAGGCCGGCGGCGGCACCTTCGGGTCCGTGGCGGTCAGTGACGCCGTAGGAAGCATTGACCCGCACGCCCACTTCGGCACAGGCATCGGCGATGATCGACAACGCCCCTTCGATCGCGTTGGGCGATTCGTGGTGGTCGACGATTGCGGTACAACCGCGCTCGAGCGCTTCGAGGGCGCCAAGCTTGGCCGACCACTCGATGGTGTTGGCATCGAGTGCAGTATCGAGCCGCCACCAGATCTGCTGAAGGATCTCGATGAAGTTGGTGGGCGTCTTCGGCGGCGCCGGCATTCCCCGGGCAAGCGCCGAGTACAGATGATGATGCGCACAAACCAGCCCTGGCGTCTGGTTCTCGGCCATCGCAGACATCACGACCCGACCAAACAAAGCACAGTGTCTGGAACCGTGCCTTGGATTTGAAGCACGGTGTCTGGGGGCTGCGCGGATTGGCCGGAGGCCAATGGGCCAGCCCCTAGAATAGAGCGGTCTGCAGACTCGAAATCGGACCTATCCGCTCTATTCCCTGGAACCGTGCTTTTTATTTGGGTTGCCATGCGGAGGCTCGTTCTCGGTTGGCGTGGTTTACCAGTGGGAGTTCGGTGTGCCAAGTGCCGTCTACCTTTTGCATGGCGGCGGCCACGGCCCCAGCGGTTGGTACCAGGCCGATCTCGCCGACCCCCTTTATGCCATAGGGCGAGTTGGGTTCGGCCGATTCGACCAGGATGACATCGACGTCGGGCATGTCTTTGGGTCGGATGATGTCAAGGTTTCGAAGGGTGGTGTTGAGCGGGCGGCCGTCTTCGTCGCACGGGAAACCCTCGCTCATCGCATAGCCAAGTCCCATGTGCACAGCACCTTCGACCTGACCTTCGCAGAGCAACGGGTTGACGGCTTTGCCCACGTCGTGTGCGGCGACGACCTTGTCGATTTCGCCCGACTCTGGGTCCATGATGATCATCTGGGCGGCGTATCCGAACGTGGAGTGAATGATGGGGTTTTCGAGGCCCTCGGTGAGCGAGTTGGTCCAGTCGACCCGGTACTCACCTTCGTAGTCGACGCCCTTCTTGCAACCGTCGGCCATAGCCTTGCGGCACGCATCGGCCACCGAACCGGCACCCATAAGGGTGCCGCGGCTTCCGGTGGTCTGACCGGCGCCAAGCTCGCGGGTGGAGTCGACGATGACTTCGATGTCGTCGGCGGTCACACCCAGCTCTTCGATGGCCACCTGCAACGCAACCGTATGAACGCCCTGGCCCATCTCAGTCCAGCAGTGCCGCACCTCGACCTTGCCGTCGTCGCGGAAATGCACAACCGCTTTGGCGATCTCTTTGAAGCCGTTACCGAGGCCCGAGTTTTTGAGCCCTAGGCCTAGGCCAACCGCCTTACCGGCAGCGACCGCTTCGTCATACGCCGGCTTCACGGCGTCGAGACACTCGCGTGCGCCCAGGCAACCGTCGTCCATGATCTGACCGGGACCCCACACCACACCGGGCGAGATGACGTTGCGGTTTCGAATTTCCCAACCCGAGATTCCCACGGCGGCAGCGAGGCGATCCATGACGCCTTCCATAGCGAACTGGGCCTGGTTGGCACCGAAGCCACGGAACGCTCCGCATACCGAGTTGTTGGTGCGAGCGGCGACAGCTTCGACATCGATGTTGTCGACCACGTAGGGGCCCGACGCATGGCCGGCGGCCCGCTCGAGCACTTTCATACCCACCGATGCGTAGGGTCCCGAGTCGCCAAGCATGCGAACCCGCAGGGCGGTGAGGTTGCCCTCGGCGTCGCAGCCCGCCTCATAGGTCATGCGGATTGCGTGGCGTTTGGTGTGTACCAGGAAGGACTCTTCGCGACTAAAGGTAGTCTTCACCGGTTTCTGAAGCAGCCAGGCGGCCAAGGCGGTTTGGCCCTGGTTCGACATGTCTTCTTTGCCGCCAAAGGCGCCGCCGTTGCTGACGAGTTCGGTAACGACCACGCCTTCGTCGAGCGCCAGGATGCGGGTGATGTCGTTGCGGTCGTCCCACACTCCCTGACCGCCCGAGTACACCATAAGCCGGGTGAAATCGACCGGCTCGCCACCGGTGGTGGGGTTGGTGAGCGGCAGCGGCTGACCAGCCGGAACCGGAACCGCAAGGGTCGATTCGGGTTCGATAAACGCGTGATCGATACGTTGGGTTTGGAAGGTTTCGGTAACCGTGTGCGCCGAAGCGGCCAGCGCTGCGTCGGCGTCGCCACGGGCGTAGGTGCTGGTGCTCAACACGTTGCCGTCAAGGGTCCAAACAGCGTCCTCGTCCGATGCCACCGCTTCGGCCGGGTTGGTCATCGGCGGCTTCACGTCGTAGGTGATTTCCACCAACTGCGCAGCACGGCGAGCGGTAGGCCGGTCGGTGGCCACAACCATCGCAAGAACATCGCCGAGGTAGCTGGTGCGACCGCCGACAGGAATGAATACCGGCCAGTCTTTGTGGATGAGCCCCGAACGAAGCTCGCCGGGAACATCGGCAGCGGTGAACACGGCCTCGACCCCATCGACCGCCATCGCCGCCGAGGTGTCGATGGCCACGATGTCGGCCCGGGCGTGGTCGCTGAGTTTGAACGCACCGTGGAGCAAACCATCGGGAACCATGTCGTCGATGAAGTCACGATCGCCCAAGCTGAGGTCGATGGCCTCGTACTTGATACCCCGACTACCGACGCCCTTGGGCTGCACAGCAACCGGGACTTCGTTCTGAGCGAGGGCCACCACCGCATCGAGCACCTTGGTATAGCCGGTGCAACGACAGAGGTTTCCGCCCATGAGACGAGCTGCGCCCTCGCGAGTGAGGTCGGCACCCTTCTTGTCGATCATCGACTTCGTGCGCATGATGATGCCCGGGGTACAGAACCCGCATTGCAACGCACCGAACGCAGCAAACGCCGTCGCGTAACGTTCGCGCTCTTCGTCGGTGACACCCTCCAAGGTGAGAACCTCAGACTTCGAGGTCTTCTCCATCGATGTTTGGCAGGCGACGCGGGCCTTACCGTCGACCAGCACCGTGCACGCGCCGCATTGACCGGATGGCGAGCAGCCGTCCTTGGGCGACATGACACCCAGTTCGTCGCGGAGCGCGGCAAGAAGATGTTCGTGGTTGGACGAAGCCGAGGTGGGTGAACCGTTGAGTGTGAAGTCGGTCATGACGATGCGTCTCCAGAATCAGCAGGGGGCTTGATGACACCTTTTTGCGAGGTGATGCGCTGGTACAACTCGGGGCGGCGATACCGGGCGAAGTCGAACAGGGTCTCTTTGTAGTGGTTACACCAGTCGAGGTCGGCGATGGCCGAGATGAGCTCGTCGCCCGTGGTGACCGCCTGGGCAACAATTTGGCCCGACGGCGCAATGATGCACGATTGCGCCAGGGACTCGACACCCTCCTCGGTGCCGCCCTTGGCAACACCGACGACCCAGGTACCGTTTTGATAGGCACCAGCTTGCATACACAAGTGGTTGTGAAAGCCCTGAAGCGCATTCTGACCGGGATCGGGGGCGTAATGGATGGGCGTGTTGTAGCCAATCAGCACCATCTCGACGCCCTGCAAGCCCATCTCGCGATAGGTCTCGGGCCAGCGCCGGTCATTGCAGGTGGCCATGCCCACGATGCTGTCGAAGCATCGCCACACCGGGAAGCCTTCGGAGGACTCTTCGAAATAGCGGCGCTCGAGATGCTGGAAAGGACGCCACGGTTCGTCGGCTTCGTGGCCGGGGATATGGACCTTGCGAAACTTGCCGACAATGCTTCCGTCGCGCTCGACCAACACGGTGGTGTTGTAGCGATGAATCACACCTTCAGCGTCAGGTTCGGTGAGCTCGGCATACCCGAGCGCAAAACCCACACCGAGTTCCTTGGCAGCATCGAACAGTGGCTGGGTCTCGGCGCTGGGCATCGACTGTTCGTAGTAGTGATCGTGGCCGGCGATGTCGTCGGTGAACCATCGGGGAAAGAACGTTGTGAGGGCGAGCTCTGGGAAGACCACGAGCTCACACCCCACAGACGCTCCCTGGTGTAGGAGAGCGATGAGCCGCTCGACGACAGCGGCTCGAGATTCGTCTTTGGCAATTGGGCCGAGTTGGGCAGCACCGACGTGAAGTTTCCGCGATTCACTCATGAGGCTCCATCGGCCGCACTGGTGCCACTAGCAGCCGAAGCAAGCGGGTTTCCGGCTTCGGAGTCGAGTAGCTGCTGGATGAGCGGCACCGACGGATCGGGGCCTCGGGAGTCGATGACTTTGCCATCGGCCAGGAGGTAACCCTGGGTTTCGGTGCTGGCTCGGGCGGCGAACAATTCGGGATCGGTGTAGAGCCGAGGCTTGATGAATGCCGGGTCGCCCTCTTCGGGGCAGAAGGTCATGCAGTTGCCGCACTCGTTACACAATTCGGCGAACACCAGGTACTGCTGACGCCCGTTCATGGCATCGACGCCGGCCAAGCTCTTGATGTTGGTGAACGCATCGTTGGGGCAGACCGTGACGCAGAAGTTGCAGGCTACACAGCCGAACATCTCGAGTTCGTTGTCGACCTCGCGCGGGAGTTTTTCGTTGCCGCTGAGATGATAGGGCCCGATGCCGTCGCCTCGGATTGCCGCAACATGTTGAGCAGCAGTGGTGGAATGGCCACCGGCGACAGCTGTGGCCTGGCGAGCAGCCCGCCACGACAACAGGTCGGCATGGCCTGATTCGCGAATGTCGGTGGTGAGGTTCTTCAGCATCGGCTTCAGACGCCCGTAGCCGCCTGGCTTGAGAAGGTCGGAGCAAACGGTTGCCGGGTTCACACCGGTGGCAAGCGCATCGGCGAGGTTGTCTTTGGTAATGCCGGCCGAGAAGCTCACCATGATGTCGCCTTTGTGGCCGGGTACATCGAGTTGACCGGGCAGTGCAGTAGCGAGCGTGTCGAGCAGCGTGCATGCAAGCACATGCAGCGGCGGACCCGACAGGTACATGGTCTCGTCGGGCATGAAGCCCTTCTGGTTGTCGACCACGAGGGTATTGGTGAGCTTGATGCCGAACTTCTTGCCCCGCTCTTTGGCGTAGTCGTTGAGTTCACCGATGAGCTCGATACCGCGGTCGAACTGCAGATCGTCGGCGAAGGCCTGCTCTTTCACCGGCACATCGGTGTAGCCAAGCTCGTCGTTCACGATGCCAGCCACCGTGTCGTAGCCGAGCAATGTTGGGTTGAGCTTCACGATGACATCAAGGTCGTGCACATCGATGAGGTGTTTGGTAATCGACTCGATCTCTTCAGGCGGGCAGCCGTGAAAGGTCGACAGCGTGAGCGTGTCGGAGATATGCGGGTTGAAGTCAAGGTCGGCGAGGTGCGCAAACGCTCCGCCTGCGGCACCGGCAATCTCGGTGCGGAGTTGATCGATCTCGGTCGAGGCATCGCGCATGCCCCGAATGAACGAGGCGACCTTCTCGTCGCTGATTCCGGCCAAGTCGTAGCCCACCGACATATCGAACACATGGGCGCCCGGGTCGGTGCCAACGAACTCGACAAGTGGTTCCCACTCGCGAAGCATCTCGAGGAGCATCGATGCCTTCACGTACTCGGTGAGACTTTGGGGAACGGTGAGTTCCTGGCTCCACTCGATGTTGTAGCCAATGGTCTGCATGTCGATGCAGGGGCGGGCAATCTCGAGATCGTCGATGATCTGCACGGTCTTGAGCTCGAACAACCGGGAGCCGCCAAGCCACGAAAGCACGATGTTCTGCGCAAGCTGACTATGCGGGCCCGCAGCCGGGCCGATGGGCGTAGCGCAGCGGCGACCAAGGAAGTCGAAGCCAAGATCAATGTCGGGGTCGGGCTGCCAAAAGCGGGCGGTGGGAAGGTCGAAGATCTTCCTGCGGCTGGTCCACTCGTGATCGATGCGGCCCAGCAGGGTCGCCAGCGACATCGGCGTGAGCGGCGGTGTGGCCTCGGCCATCTACTCGGCCCCAATCTGGCAATCGGCGGCGGCGAGCTTCATCATTACCTGCAGCATCACGTTGGCTCCGGCTTCGAGGTCGGACGGCGAGGTGTATTCGGCTGGGTTATGGCTGATGCCGTCGCGGCTGGGCGTGAAGACCATGGCGGTGGGACACACCCGGGCAAGCATTTGGGCATCGTGGCCGGCCCCCGAAGGCATCTGCTTCACTGAATGACCGAGCTCTTCGGCGGTGGAACGGACCATGTCGATCACTCGATCATCAAAGATCACCGGCTCGAAGCGGGCGAGTTCTTTGGTTTCGACGGTGCAGCCTTCAGCTTCGGCCGTGGTGGCGAGAAACTCGGCGAAGCGTTGCTCGGCCTGTTTCAGGATGGCTTCGTCGGTGTTGCGAATATCTACGGTAAACGTTGCCGATGCCGGCACTACGTTGACCAAGTTGGGGTGCAACTCGAGTCGACCGACGGTGCCCACCTGCGGCGCACCGAGTTCGAGGGCGAGCTGGCGCACAAAGTTTGCGCACGCGGCGGCCACAAAGCCAGGATCCTTGCGCAGGTTCATTGGCGTGGTGCCGGCGTGGTTGCTTTGTCCGGTAACCGTCACCTCCTGCCAGCTGATGCCCTGCACACCATCGACTGCGCCGATGGTGATGCCTTCGGCTTCGAGCACCGGCCCCTGCTCGACGTGAAGCTCCACAAAGGCATACGGAGCTGCGGCCGGCAGCGGCGAGGACCCGTCGTACCCAATACGTTCAAGTTCGGCGCCCACGATGGCGCCGTCGATGCCTTCGATTTCGAGCGCCTCTTCCAACGGCATGCCGCCCACGTATACGAGGCTGCCAAGCATGTCGGGCGCGAAGCGGGCGCCTTCTTCGTCGGTAAAGAAGGCCACCGCCAGCGGGCGGTGCGGCGTAAGACCGGCCGCCTTGACTACCTCGATCACTTCGAGTCCGGCCAAAACACCCAGGTTGCCGTCGTAACGGCCACCGGTGCGCACCGTGTCGATATGCGAACCGCACATCACCGGGGGGCCATCGGTCTCGCCGGCCATCACGCCAACAACATTGCCGATGCCATCGGTGGTGATATTAAGACCCAGCTCTTCCATCGCGGCGACCACAAGATCCCGGCCCGCTTTGTCTTCGTCGGTAAGCGCAAGGCGAGCGCATCCTTCGGTGCCCTCGATTGCGCCAATGGCGGCGAGGTCTGCGAGTCGCTGAATCAGGCGGTCGATGTCGATACGCAGATCGGCGAAGGCGCCAGTCGGAGAAGAGTGTGGATAAGAGGGAGCAGAGCCAGGAGAACCGGTAGCGGATGTCACGCGTTCGACCGTAGCCGCATTTTACAATTTGTTAAACACTCTGCTTGTCGAATCTTGATCAGACCTGCTTACGGTGGAGAGATGAGCGAACCCACCGACAAGAACCTGGCTATCGAGTTCCTGGTAGAGCCCTTTGTCGAAGGCGCTCCGGGGCCCCACGTCACCGCCGCAGTCGACGCGTTCGCTGACGCCTCGATCGATGTCGATATGGGGCCGTTCTCGACCTCGGCATCGGGCCCAGCCGACGATGTGGCGGAAGCCGTGGCCGCAATGATCCGGGCGTCGATGCGAACCGGTGCCACCTCGATCAGGATTCAGGTTGGCGCAGCGGCCTCCGATCTCGACGGCGTCGGCTCGCTCCAGAACGCCCTGATCGACATGGTGCGAGCAGCCGAACGCGACACGGGAACCGCAGCAAACGAATGGGACCGGGCGCAGAAACAGGCCGTGGTGCGAACGCTTCACGAACGGGGCGCGTTTCTCTTGCGGGGTTCGGTGGACGACATCGCCGAGATTATGGGCGTCAGTCGGATCACGATCTACAACTATCTCAACGCCATCGACGGGAAGTAGCTCCAGCAACCTTCAGCCCCGACCTCCGACTTCTCGCTCGCTAAACATTTTGTTAAGTTCCGGCGGAGCGTTTCACTCCGCCGTGAGTCGCTGAGGGGAGGGGCCAACAGGAATGAAGCGACTCGTTGGCGCCTCAGTTCCTCTCTTGGCAGCACTCGTCGCCTTCCTTTTCGGCGCCATCATGATTCTGGCGTTGGGCGAGAACCCGCTGTCGGGGCTAGCCGCCATGTTCGATGGCGCCTTTGGCACCGGCGACCGCATCGCCGCCACTGCCGTGCGCGCGGTGCCGCTCCTTCTCGTAGGCGCCGGCATCACCATTGCGTTTCGGGCCAACGTGATCAACATCGGCGGCGAGGGCCAGATCATTGCTGGCGCGCTGCTGTCTACCGTTGTCGCGCTCACAATCCCCGACACCCCAAAGATCATCCTTCTTCCACTGGTGATTCTTGGCGGACTCATCGGCGGCGCCATCTGGGGAGCGATTCCCGGCGTGCTCAAGGCGTACGCATCGGTCAACGAGATCCTCAGCACCATCATGTTGAACATCGTTGCGGTTCAACTCATGAACTACCTGCTGCGCGGCCCAATGATCGACCCCATCGAGGTCGACGGCAGCCGAATTCCTCAAACCGAACGGCTCACCGACAACGCGGCACTACCCACGCTTATTGAAGGCACCCGCCTCCACCTTGGTGTGCCAATCGCGATCCTCGCCGCGATCATCGTGTACATCATCTTGTGGCGAACCCCACTCGGGTTTCGTCTGCGTGCGGTGGGGCATAACCCCGATGCAGCAAGGGCCGCCGGTATCTCGGTGGAACGCAACATCGTCAAAGCGCTTGCCATGAGCGGCGCTCTTTCGGGCCTAGCCGGCGTCACGTTGGTGTTCGGATCCGAGAGCCTTCGCATGGTTACCGATGGCGGATCGGCCGGGTTTACCGGTTCGGCGGGCTTCAATGGCATCGTCGCCGCGCTCTTCGGTGCGCTTCACCCGCTGTGGACCATACCGTCGTCGTTCCTGTTCGGCGCCCTTCTTACTGGCGCTACCGAACTTCAGCGCGAACTCCAGATCCCCAACGCGCTCGCGATCTCGCTCAACGGTCTCATCGTGTTGTTCGTTGTCAGCAGCGACAAGGTGCGTGAGTGGCTGGCGCGCCGCCTCGACTCCTCCACCGGTCAACCGATCAACGAACCGCCCTCGGCCGACTCGCCGCCCGATCAGGTGGCAACGACCTCGAGCGGAAACGACCCGGAGACCGTCGCATGAGCCAGTTCTTCACGCTCTCGGTACTCACTGCAACCCTGGCCACCGCCATCAAGTTCGCCGTGCCCTACCTGCTTGCTTCGCTCGGCGAAACAATCGGGCAACGCAGCGGCGTGCTCAACCTAGGCGTCGACGGCATCATGCTGCTCGGCGCGTTCGGGGCGTACTACACCGTCCTTGAGACCGATAGCCACCTGCTCGGCCTGGCCGTTGGACTCATCATTGGCCTGCTGATGGGTTTGCTCTACGCGGTGGTCACCGTGTTCCTCCACGCCCAGCAAGGAATCAGCGGCATCGGCATCTTCCTCTTCGGCCTCGGTTTCAGCGACCTGTTGTTTCAGGAACTCGTGGGCAGTGTCAAGCCCGTCAAGCCGCTGCCAACGCTCGACAAACTTCCCGGCGTCGGCGGCATCTTCGAACCTCTGGTCGATATCGACATCCTCGGCCCGCTTGTTTTCGACCACGACCTCATGACCTACACGGCCTTTCTCTTGGTCCCCGTGGTTACCTGGTTGCTCAACAAAACCACCTTCGGCATGAACGTTCGGGCGGTGGGCGAAAACCCCCAAGCTGCCGACAGCCTCGGCGTATCGGTGGCCCGTACCCGTTTCATCGCCATCATGTTTGGGTGCGTGTTGGCCGGACTCGCTGGAGCAACTCTGGCCCTCCAGCTTGCGGTGTTCCAGCACAACCTCACCAACGGCATCGGCTTTATCGCCGTGGCGCTGGTGTACTTCGGCGCCTGGCAACCACGTTGGGTCATGGCCGGAGCCTTGCTCTACGGTCTGGTCACCGCTACTCGTCTGCGCTGGCAATCGCTCGACATCATTCCCCAAGGCGCCAGCGATATCGCTGCAATGACTCCCGCAATCATCACCATCCTTGCTCTTGTTCTTCTGGCTAGTCGGGCCCGAGGCCCCGCCGCACTCACCAAACCATTCACACGGCATTAACGCCGAGGCAACAGCCGGGCACGCCGACGCAAGGTAGATCTTTCAGTTCGCAAGCAATACACCACACAATCCCTTGGAGGGAACCCAATGCGAGTTACACGGTTACTCAAACTGATGGCGGTGCTCTTTGCCATCTCACTTACGGCCGCAGCCTGCGGTGGCGATGACGACAGCGCATCCGTCACCACCAGCGAATGCGGCTCTGATCTTGGCGTCGAGAAGGGCGACTCGGTTACCGATCTGTCGGTTGCTCTGGTCGCACCAAGCGCAGCCGACGACGTGGCCTTTACCCAGTCGATGGTCGACTCACTCACCCGGCTTGGCATCGAGCCACAGATCACCGACGGCACCTTCGTCGTTGAAGAAGCTGCCGCCGCAATCCGTGGTTACGCCGAAGACGGTGTAAACATCGTCATCGCCCACGGCACCCAGTACGGCGGCTCGCTCGCCGAAATCGCCCCCGACTTCCCCGAGACGTCATTCATCTGGGGCACGGCAACCGACACGCAGGGTCTCGCCAACGTGTTCGCTTACCACCCTGAGGCCGACCAGGGCGGCTACGTCAACGGCTACATCGCTGCCGGACTTGCTGGCGACATCGGAGTTGTTGGACCGGTTGAGGCGGGCGACGCCGTTGCCTACGTCGAAGGATTCGCCAAGGGTGCTCAAGCCAACGGCGCTTCGGCACCATCCATCGTGTACACCGGCTCGTTCAGCGATGTCGCCCTCGCCACCACCACCGCTCAGGCTCACGCCGACAACGGCGTTGGCGCCCTCACCGGCACCTCGCAATCGGCCGTGGGCGCAGTAACCGTTGCAACGGCCAACGACCTGCCATGGTTCGGCACCCAGTCCAACACCGAAGCCTGGTCGACCGACCTCACCGTTGCCTCGCAGGTCTACCATTGGGACGTTGTCCTCAAGGACATGATTGAGCAGATCGAAGGTGGAACCCTGGGCGGCGAGGCCATGAGCCTAACCCTCGAGAACGGTGGCCTGGTCATGGAGTTCAATGGCTGCTACGACCTTGACTCCGACATCCGCGATGCAGCCGAAGGTGTTATCGAAGACATCATCGCTGGCGAAATCAGCACCAAGTAATACCCCTCCAGGTACTGATCGGTAGAGGATCTTCATGAGCGCTCCCGTGCTCCAAATGCACAACATCACCAAGACCTTCCCCGGTGTGCTCGCGAACGACGATGTGTCGTTCGACGTGCACGCCGGCGAGGTACACACGTTGTTGGGCGAAAACGGTGCGGGCAAGAGCACCCTCATGAAGATCCTCTTCGGTTTGTACCAGCCGGACTCTGGCCAGATTCTGCTGCGAGGCCAGCAAGCAAACATCACCTCCCCCACCGACGCCATCGAGAAACGGGTGGGAATGGTCCATCAGCACTTCATGCTGGTGCCCACCCTCACCGTGGCCGAAAACGTGGCACTCGGTCTTCCCTCCAGCCGAGGCCTTCGCACCGACCTCGATGCGGTATCGGAACGCATTGCGTCGATCTCCGAGCAGTACGGCCTGTCGGTCGACCCAGGCGTCGAAATCTGGAAATTGTCGGTAGGCGAACGCCAGCGGGTCGAGATAATCAAGGCCCTCTACCGCGACGCCGAATTGCTGGTGCTCGACGAACCCACCGCCGTCCTCACCCCGCAGGAGGTCGACGACCTGTTCGTCATCCTGCGGCAGATGACCGCCGCCGACACCGCCATCATCTTCATTTCTCACAAGCTCCACGAAGTGATGGAGCTCAGCGACCGCATCACGGTGCTTCGCAATGGGCGGGTCACCGGCCACACCACTCCGGCCGAGACCAGCCGACAACAGTTGGCCGACCTGATGGTTGGCCGCGAGGTAAAGCTGGCCCCCGACAAGCCCCCGGTCGATCTTGGCCTAGTTCGTCTCAAGCTCCGAGGCGTCACCGTCAAGGGCGACCGTGGCACCATTGCCGTCGACAACGTCGACCTCGACGTGCATGCAGGCGAAATTCTTGGCGTGGCGGGAGTATCGGGCAACGGCCAGCGCGAACTTGCCGAAACGATTGCCGGTCTCCGCCCCGCCGAAGCCGGCTCGGTACAGCTCGACGATACCGACCTCAGCAAGGCCAACCCGGCGCAAAGCCGGGCCGCCGGACTGAGCTACGTGCCCGAAGAGCGCATGAAAGACGGCGCGGTTGGCGAGTTCGACGTCAGCGAAAACCTGCTGCTCATCAACCACGGTGAGAAGCGGTTCCTGCGCAATGGTCTGTTCAACTTCGATGCCATCAAGTCACACTGCCAGCAGTTGGTCGACGACTTTGCGGTGAAAACACCCTCGCTTAGTACCCCTACCAGTTCGCTCTCGGGCGGCAACATCCAGAAGGTCATCATGGCCCGCGAGCTCGAAAGCTCGCCTGCCGTACTCGTGGCCGCTCAACCCACTCGTGGCGTCGACATCGGTGCCGCCGAGTACATCCACTCGCAGTTGGTAAAGCAGCGGTCTGATGGCGTGGCCATCGTGATGATCTCGGAAGACCTCGATGAAGTTCTGGGGCTCGCCGACCGCATCGCGGTGATGTTCGAAGGGCGAATCGTAAAGATCGTCGATCGCGAGAATGCCACCAAGGACCAACTCGGCCTGGCAATGGCGGGTGCCGGTTAACCCCGAAGCGCCGAGATCGTGGTTCACTGAACACATGATCCAGGACCTGCACCACGTCAACATTCACGTCGATGATCTGCAGGCAGCCGAAACGTTCTACATGGACGTGCTTGGCCTGAAACGGCTCGAGCGGCCGCTGTCCACCAAGGGTGCGTGGCTGATGATTGGTGAGACTCGCCAGCTTCACCTATCGGTGAAGGAAGTTCCTCGCGACCTCCAACAGCACTTCGCCTTTCAGGTCGAGAGTGTCGATAGGGTGCACGACCGGCTCGCCGAGGCCGACTATCCAATCGATGCCGAGCTGGAGATTCCCGGCGTGTGCCGACAGATCTTTGTTCTCGACCCCGCAGGCAACCGAGTTGAGTTCAACCAACCCCTCTAACCCCACTCTGACCACGCACAGCGTCAAACCACCACGCACAGCGTCCAGGTACCTGGCACCAAACCCCCCTTTCGGTGCCAGGTACCAAACCCCCCTTTCGGTGCCAGGTACCTCAGCGTCGAAAGGTTCCAGGTACCAAACCCCGCTTTCGGTTCCAGGGACCCGGATGGATCTAGGCGCGTTTGCTTCGAATCCAATCGGAAGGTGAGGCTAGCGATCCTCGCGGCGGTAGGCCTGGCCGATGGCTGCTGGGGCGGCGCTTGGGCGATGACGTGAGCGGATCGATAACGCCACGAGCACGGCGATGGTGAGCAGGTACGGCAGCATGCTGAGCAGGATTGGGCTGATCTCGACACCAAAGGTTTGCAGGCGGGGCTCGAGAGCCAACAAGCCACCAAAGAGAAGTGCGCCCACGCCTACTCGGCCCGGCTGCCAGGCGCCAAAGATCACAAGCGCCACGGCGATCCAGCCTCGGCCCGCCGTGGTTCCCTCGCTCCAACCCGGAGCCAATGCCAGGGTGAGATACGCACCCGACATACCAGCCAGTGCGCCGCCGATCATCACGGCAATCATTCGGGTCTTGACCACCGAGGTACCGGATGAGTCGGCGGCCGAGGCGCTTTCGCCCACGGCCCGAAGGATGAGCCCCACACGGGTTCGGGTAAGAACAAACCACGCAACAACGCCGAGAGCCAACCCAATCCAGGTGACAGCGGTCTGGTCAAAGAGAACCTCGCCAAGCCACGGGATGTCGTTGAGCGGTCCAAGATTGGTGGCCTCAAAACGGGCTCCGGGCGGCTGTACCACAAGGTCTTGGCCAAGAAAGGCGGCCAAACCCAACCCACCGATGGTGAGAGCAAGGCCGCTCACCACCTGGTCGGCGCCCATCACGACTGCAACGATGCCGTGGATCGACGAAAACAGCGCGCCAGCGATGACTCCGACAAGTAAGGCCACCCACGGGTTTCCGGTCTCCACGCCGGCCCAGAACGCAGCCACGCCACCCATTGCCATCATGCCTTCAACTCCAAGGTTAAGTACCCCGGATTTCTCGGCGATGGTTTCGCCCAGCGCCGCAAGGTACAACAGGGTGCCGAACTCGAGCACCGCGATGAGCAGACCGATGACGGTGGTTTCGTTCACGACGCCACCGCCGGTGCAGTTGATCGTGCCGACCGGCGGACGAGCTTGTAGTTGGTAAACACCGCAGCCGAAAGCGCTCCGAAGAGGATGAGCGCCTGAAGAATGCTGGCGATAGCGGCGGGAACACCGAGGGTTTGGATGCTCAGGCCACCCACCTGCACGGCCCCGAATGCCACCGCAACCGCAGCAACGCCGGACGGACGCATTAAGGCCAGAGCGGCCACAATGATGCCGGCGTAACCCCAGCCGTTGGCCACTCCTTCGACGAGGCGGTCGGACGATCCGGTGAGTTCGATACCACCGGCCAGCCCGGCAATGGCGCCCGACAAGAGAAGAACGGTGAAGATCTTGGCCTTCAGGGAGATTCCGGCGTAGGTGGCTGCCTTCTCCGATGATCCGGCGATACGAAGCTCATACCCCCAAGCGCTCCGTGCGGTGTACACGCCAAAGGCCAACAACACGACCGCGCCGATGAGCAGACCGATGTTAGAACGCTCGAAAAGTGCAGGGAGAGCTGCTTGCTCGGGAAGCTCTGGGGCGATGGGAAAGTTGTTGCCCTCCGGGTCTTTCCACGGGCCATTCACCAGGTAGCGAACAACTCGAATCGCCACCTCGTTCAGCATGAGTGTGGTGATGATTTCGTTGACCCCCAGGCGAGACTTCGCCAAGGCCGGACCAAGCGCCAGAAAGCCACCACCGACAACCGCGGCCACCAGCATCAGGGTGATGAGCACCGGGCCCGGCAGATCGGGCCCAAGCCGGGCTATCCATGCCGCGCCGATTGCGCCCGCAATGATCTGGCCTTCGGCGCCGATGTTCCAGAGACCCATCGAACCCGCCACCGCCACCGCCAGCCCCGCCAAGCCAAGCGGTACTGCCCGGGTCAACGTGGTGGAGATCCCACGCTTGGACCCAAAGGCCGAATCGAACATCTTGGCGTACACCTCGACCGGGCTATGGCCCGACACCAGAAGCAGGATCGATCCCAGAAGCAGCGCAATGACGACACCCACGATGAAGGCGCGAACCTGACCGCCGCGTAACGGCGATTCGCGCTTCTCAAAAGCGAGAGGAGCCGCCATCAGTGAGCTCCTGCCATGGCCGCACCGACCTCGGCTCGGGTGACATCGTCGGGATCGAACTCGGCCACCACCGAACCCTCGTGCATCACCAGCAAGCGGTCGCTCAATGCCAAGAGTTCTTCGAGGTCTTCGGAAATCAACAAGATGCCAACGCCCGACCGGGCCTGCTCGACCAGGATCTCCTGAATGGCCGCAACGCCCTGCACGTCGAGACCCCGGGTGGGCTGCGCCGCAATGAGGACCGTGGGGTTGTCGGCGAGTTCGCGACCAACGAGTAGCCGTTGAAGGTTGCCGCCGGAGAGTCCGGCCATCGGTGCGTCGAGCTTGCCAACCTTCACGTTGTAGTCGTCGATGAGGCTCTCGCATGCCCGGGTGGCAGCAGCCTGATCGATGAACGGGCCTTTGGTTATCGAGCGATACGAGCGGAGGATTGAGTTCTCGACCACGTTGAGCTTGGGAGCAAGGCCGACGCCTAGGCGATCTTCGGGCACGTAGGCCAGGCCGGCGGCGCTTCGGGTCCGAGGCGGTTGGCCGGTGATGTCGTCGCCCGAAAGACGCAACGATCCGGCCTCGATGCCTTGAAGGCCAGCAACAGCATCGGCGAGCGGCCGCTGCCCGTTGCCGGCGACGCCAGCGATTCCGACAATTTCTCCGGCGCCCACCGTGAGCGACACATCGTCGACCACGGCAACACCTCGGTCGTCGCGCACCGAAACGCCACGAACATCGAGAACGGATTGACCGACCTCGGTGGTTCGTTCTCGACGAATGGAAACTTCGGTAGCTTCGCCAACCATCAGTTCGGCCAGTCGGCCAGCGTCGAGTTCGTCCACCGACAAAGAGGCTGCAACCGTGCTGCCGCCCCGAAGCACGGTGGCTTCGTCGCAGAACTCGGTGACCTCGTCGAGCTTGTGGCTGATGAAGATGATCGACCGACCATCGGCGGCCATCGCGGCCACGATGCGGCCAAGCTCGGTGGCTTCGTTGGGGGTGAGCACTGCTGTTGGCTCATCGAGAATGAGAACCTTGGCGTCGCGCCAAAGCGCTTTGAGAATCTCGACCCTTTGACGCTCGCCCATCGAGAGCTGCCAGACTTCTTTGTCGGGCTCGGTTGCCAACCCAAACCGCTCGGCCAAGGCGCCAACCGACTCTTCGATCGAACGCTTGGCCAGGATGGCCGGCGATTGTCCGAGCGCCACATTCTCGGCCACGGTGAACGTGGGAATGAGACGAAACTCCTGGTGCACCATCACA
>CALJDK010000124.1 GCA_938023735.1 uncultured Acidimicrobiales bacterium | reverse complement strand
AGATCCATCAGCCCATCATGTTCGAACTCGTTTCATTGTCCAAGAAGACCTCGGTTAGCGTTTGTCTATGACACGAATCTGTCGAACTCCGCACCGCCTGTTGTCGATACTGCTCGCAACTGCACTGCTCCTTGCGGCCTGTGGCAGCAGCACGTCCGGTACCGCATCCGCGCCAGCGGAGTCGGCCGATATCGAGAACACTGCTGAGACCATCGAGGTCGAAGAAACCGACGAAGCCGAAGCGCCGGCGGCCACCGAGCCACCGGTCACCGAACCGCCAGCAACCACAGCAGCACCTGAGCCGGACTATGACTTCTCTGCCGTGTCGCCCGTGGTCGAGGCGTTTGTGGCCGAGAATGAGCTGAATGGCGCTGGTCTCATCGTCGTCCACAAGGACGACGGAGTCGTCTACCACGATCATTGGGGCGAGTTCGATGAAGACCGCATCTCGCTGATCGCCTCGTCGTCGAAGATGATCACCGCTGGCGTGCTGCTGCGCCTGCAAGACGACGGTCTACTCGACATCGACGCGCCGGTCGCCGACGTCGCCGAGTGGGGCGCTGGAAGCCCAGACATCACACCGGCCCAGTTGCTTTCGAACAGTTCGGGGTTGGTCGGCCTACTCCCCAACCCGGCCTATGCGCCGTATCTCTGTCAGTACACGCCCACCGGCACGCTCCAGGAGTGCGCCGCCGACATTCTCAACACGCCAGGCGATGACGAAGATGTGGTCGACCCCGACACCGAGTTCGACTACGGCGGCGCCCAGTGGCAGGTGGCTGGCGGCGTTGCCGAGGCAGCGTCGGGCAAGTCGTGGGCCGAGCTGATCGACGAGATCTATGTCGGTCCGTGCGATCTCGACGTGCTGGCGTTTAACAACCACTTCGCCACCATCGGCGCTGGGTTCGACTACCCGACCGCGTTCGACAGCGACCCATCGATTCTTGACCCCACCGAAAATCCAAACATGGAAGGTGGGGCCTACGTAACCACTGGCGACTACGGCAAGCTCCTTCTCATGCATTTGCGAGACGGCAAGTGCGGCGACAATCAGGTTCTTTCGCCCGAAGCGCTCGCCGCCATGCACAGCGACCGGATCGCCGAGGCCTACGAAGGCGATGCCTGGGCGCCCGAGACCGGGTACGGCATGGGCTGGTGGGTCGATCGTCCATCCGGCCGAATCACCGACGGCGGTGCCTACGGCAGCCATCCCTGGCTCGATCTCGAAGACGGCTACGGCGCCTACCTGGTAATCGAAGCCAACTCAGCAGCCGGCAACGCCCTCGGCGGCCAGCTCTACGACATCATCGACCAAGCAATCGCCGCCGGCGCCTAAAAACCCAATGGTGAGAACCCCCAGGTGACCATCGAAGCAAAGCTCCACTTCGGGGAACCACCATCCTCAGATTCCAGTCGGACGGTGTTGAATCCAACCGGTTCCGATATCGAAGCCCTTATGAATACGTTGGATTCGCAGGCTACCGGATCCCTAACGGTGAGACGGCTGAACGGCGCCGATCAGCCAGCGATAGCAATTGCGACAAAGGTCCGATCGAGTCGTCCCGATGACACATGGCAGCTCACCCTGAGCGACGCACAAGGCGTCACAAAATTAGCGGTCAACGTGCCATCTTGTCAGCGTGCGAGCTCCATTGTTATCGACTGGGTCGTTTCGCGTGAAGACAACCCCAATCTGGCGACAGCAAAGCTGGTACAACCTGTGTCGTTCGACATCACAACGCAATCCGCGCCCGCCAGCGCGGTTACGAAGCGGGTCGACGGATCCCCGCGATTCTTCGACGAACTAGCCCTGCAAGCGCAAGTGAAAGCTGCGCTCGTGAAGGCCTGGCACAAACTCATCTCGATCTACGACCGAACGGAGATCTCTGGATTCGGGCTCGACACCGTCGGAGATCCGTTTCTACTTCCAACCGCTTTCGTCGCCTCGCACCAGGCCTCCGCCGCACTCGAAGGGCGTTGGGTACCAGCGGAGTCCCCGGCACATCTCGTTGGCGAGGAGTTCTTCGAAGAGGTGAACCAACTCATCGAACAATCGATGGAGGCGTTCACCGAGTGGGAAAACTCGCTTGATGATGACGACGGCGAGATTGACGAAATGAGGGTCCATAGCGAGTGGCGCCTTTCGATCTTCAACGCCGGAATCGAAGCACTGGTAGAGCTTCGAAGCGAGGGCTTCTTCGCAGATTCCCCCGAGCTTGTCGTGAACCTCTGGCACATGGACGATTCACCATCTGCCGAAGAGATAGCCCACCGATGCAACCCCCCGAAAATCGCCGAGAGCTACCTGACCCAACACCCACCCTTCTACTAACCAACGAGCGGTGCCACGAGCGGTGCCGGATACCACCGAATCCGCCCCAGTGCCAGACACCACCGTCTCAAACCCCACCTCGGTGCCAGGTACCAAACGGCCCTGTGGTGCCAGGCACCATGGACCAGGGCGTACTTTTCGCTGCAATACCAACGATATACCGGTGCCAGGCACCAAACGGCGCTGTGGTACCTGGCACCAAAACCCTGTTTTGGTGCCAGGTACAAAAGTTCAAATGGGCGTTAGCGGCTGAGTTTGTTTGGGGTTGGGTTTTCTATGCCGAGGAGGTTGCTGAGTGATTCGGTGACCATGTTGCCGACCGCTGGGTTCATCTCGTCGGGGATCAGACCTGACGACACCAGACGATCGCCCAAGCGAATGAAGATTGCCGCGAAACGCATGGCGGCGAACACTTCCCAGTAGTGGGCGTTGCGCACCTCGTTGCCCGAGGCGTCCTCGTATATCGCAATCATTTCCTCGCGAGTGGGGAAACCTTCCATCCGTTCGGCACCGATGTCGTCGAAGGTCATCCGGTCGAACATCAGCCACCAGCCGATGTCGGCCTCGGTCGGCGAGAGCGCGCACGCCTCCCAGTCGAGCACTGCGGCTGCCTCGTAGTCCTGCCAGATGATGTTGCCGTGGCGAGCATCGCCCCAACTCAAGCCAATGCGTTCGTCGTTGGGGTCGTTGGCCGCCAGCCAGTCGAGGGTGGCCGCCATCACTGGGTGGTCTCGCCCGTCGAGTTCGCTGGCAACAAAGTCGCGGTAGAGATCGATCTGGTGAGCCAGCGTGGGCTGGCCGGTGCCGCTGGGGTCGAGCCAGTCGAGACCCGCTTCCTTCCAATCGATTGCATGAATGGCCGCCATGGCCCGCAGGCCACTCTCGTTCATTCGGCGGCGATCGTCGGGCGTCGCCTCGTCGATCAAGAAGCCTTCCTGGCTATACCGGGGGTGGTCGGGCGGAATGACGCCCTCGACAAACCCCATCGCATAGAAGGGGCGGCCCATGATCGACTCATCAGCCTCATAGGGAAGCAGCGGCGGAATCGGCGCTGACGAATGCTCGGCCACCACCGCCATAATCCGATGCTGCAATTCGGACGACACCGTGCATGCGGGCGTCTGAATCGGAAACATGCCACCGTCGGCAGGTTCGATCCGCCCGACAAACCGCTCGGAGTGCGACGACCCATCCTCGGTCCAGTTGACGGTGAACATCACCGTCTCGTTGGAGAAGCCGGTGGAAACCGGAATGTCGAGATCGGTGACCGACACATCGGCTCGGTCGGCAAACTGGCTGGCAAACCATCCGGCAAGTTTGTCGTTGTATTCGCTGCGGTCGACCGCAAACTTCGGGGCGTTGACCCGGTCGCCGTCTGTCATTCCTGCTTCGTCGCTCATGCCCTCCTTGCTACTCTCCACCCATGGCTGCATTCAACCTGACGAAGAATCCGCTCCACCTCGGATTGGGGGCGACCGCCATTCAGCTGCCCGACTTCACCGGCGACATGAGTTGGTACGAGGAGTACGGCAAGGCGCACGGTGGCGATGGGGCCGAGGGCCGACTGGTGTCGATGCACACCTTCACCGAAGACTGGGACAGTTGGGAGATGCACCCCAATGGCCACGAGGTTGTGCTGTGCGTCAACGGCCAAGTCACCCTGGTTCAGGAGATCAACGGCAACACGGTAGAGACCGTGCTCACCGCTGGCGAGGGCGCGCTCAACGACCCCGGGGTGTGGCACACGGCGAGGGTCTCTGACACCGCCACGTGTGTTTTCATCACCGCTGGCCTCGGCACCGAGCATCGGCCGCTGTAAGTGGCCGATCTCAAACTGGGCTACGGACTCGAGCTGTACCGGGGAGCCCAGCTCGAAGTACCCGTCGACACCGTAAAGCAGTGCGAAGAACTCGGCTACGACATCGTGTGGACGGCCGAGGCCTACGGTTCCGATGCGATGACCCCGCTCGCCTACTTGGCGGCCACCACGTCGCGCATCCGACTCGGCACCTCGGTCGTTCAGGTTGCGGCCCGCACGCCAGCAGCAACAGCCATGCAGGCCATGACCATCGACGCCATGGCCGGTGGCGACCGCATGGTGCTGGGCATTGGCGTGTCTGGACCGCAAATCGTTGAAGGCTGGTATGGCCGCCCGTGGGGAAAACCCAATGCCATGCTGCGGGACTACGTGGCCATCATGCGCAAGGTACTCCGCCGAGAAGAGGGTGTAGCCCACGACGGATCTCAGATTGCATTGCCCTACACCGGACCGGGCTCGATCGGGCAGGGCAAAGCGCTCAAGTCGATCATGCACGGCAACCCCAACATCCCGATCTTCATTGCGTCGGGCGGGCCGATGAATAGCGCCCTCGCCGCCGAAGTGGCCGATGGCTGGCTTCCGATGGGGTACGGGCCTGACGGCGCCGATGTCTTCGCCGAACCTCTCGCGAGAGGCTTCGCCAAACGCGACCCAGCGCTCGGCGGACCCGAGTCCTTCGAAACCTGGGTGAGCCTTACCGTCGAAATCACCGACGATGTCGCCGCGTCGATCGCACGCCGCAAGCCGCTCCGCACCATGTACATCGGCGGCATGGGCAGCAAGAGCCACAACTATCACCGCGACGCAATGGCTCGTGCCGGCTTCCCCGAAGAGGCGGCAAAGATCCAGGAGCTTGTTCTTGCTGGCCGCCGCGACGAAGCAATCGCCGTGATGCCCGATGCCTATATCGAGCAAGGCTCACTTCTTGGCTCGCCGAAACGAATCGCCGAGAAGTTTGTATCGGCGGTTCCCAAGGGCGCGACGGGAGTCACCGTCCGCACCGAACAATCCGAAGCACTCGTACTTCTCGCCGATCTGGCTGGCACCCGCGACACCGGCCGCTAACCCGCATCACCTATCACTTCCGTTCACATCGCAGACACGACAGGCAGACCAGCCACATGACCACCATCGATACTCCCTACAAGTTCATCCTTGTCGACGAGCCATCGCCCTTTGTGCGGCGGATCACGCTCAACCGACCCGACAAGCGAAACGCCATCTCCACCCCGATGCGAACCGAGGTGCTTAACTCGCTTCAGGCACATGACCACGACACGGACGTACGGGTCACCATCATCCGTGGCGCCGGCACATGTTTCTCGTCGGGGTACGACGTCAGCGGCGAGGGTTCACTGATGGACGATCCGCCGATCTACAGCGCACCGGGCGATGGGGTGTGGGCTCGGCAAGCCACCGAAAGCTGGTTCAGTATCTGGGATCTGGCCAAGCCCGTCGTTGCGCAAGTGCACGGCTATGCGATGGCAGGTGCCACCGAATTCGTGGCGGGATGCGACCTCGTATATCTGGCCGACGATGCGGTCATTGGCTACCCAGTGGTGCGAGCGATGAGCCCGCCCGACTGGCAGTTTCACACCCCGCTCGTCGGGTTGCGTGCGGCGATGGAGATGATGCTTACCGGCAACAGCTACAGCGCCGAGGAGGCCGTACAGGTTGGGTACGCCAACCGTGCCTTCCCGCCCGAGTCGCTCGATGAAGAAGTACTCACGATGGCCCGAGCTATCGCCAAGGTGCCGTCCGACCTGCAACAGATCAACAAGCGTTCCGTGCACCGGTCTTTCGATATCTGGGGAGCACGTGCTGCCATGCGGGCCGGCACCGAGTTTCAGGCCTTGGCCGGCCATCAGGCATCGGTGCAGGAAGCCCGAAAGAACCCGCGAGAAGCGCTTCGCAACGCCTTCGACGACGACCTCGGGTAATTCTCTTACCCGGGTGTCACCCACATCGAGCTGGGCGACGTCTAACCATTGTTGGCACCTGTCGACAAAAAACCGAACCGTTTGTGCGGTACAAACGTTTCATTGGTGCGTAGCAAACACGCGGCCAAGACAGCAGCAAGAAACTGCGGAGGATCCCAAATGTCGCTTTCTCGATCACGTTCGACCGGCCGAACGCTTCGACTGATGCTCGTCGTCCTTGCCACATTTAGCCTCGTCGCCGCAGCCTGCGGCGGCTCTGGCGGCTCGGAAGACGCGGCCAGCGATTCGGTGTCGACGGCGACTGACGACAGCGCTGATTCCGACGGCGATTCATCGGAGAGCACCGAAGACTCCGAAGATTCGGGCGACGCCGGTGGTTCGGGCGACGGTGAGGCATCCCCACTCGATGCGTTCCTCGGTGTCCCCAGTTTCGACCCGAGCGACCAAGCCGCCTCCGAAGCGCAGTTCGCCGAGGAGGAGCGGAAACGACAGGAGGCCATCGCCACCTGCATGCGGGCCGAAGGCTTCGAATACACCCCCCAGGATCCCTCAGAATTCGCCTTCTTCGGAGGCGACGAAGATATCGAGTGGGGCAGCGAAGAGTGGGTGAGAACGTTTGGCTACGGCGTCACCACCCAATCCTTCTCCCAGTCTGAGGTAGGCCCTGAGCTCATCGGCTACGACGACAGCCAGTTTCGCGATGACGACGGTCCCGTAGATCCAAACTTTGAATACATGCAGTCGTTGAGCGAGCCGGAGCAAGAGGCCTACCAACTAGCACTGTACGGGCAAGAGCCAGAGTTCGATCCCGAGACCATGACTGACGAAGAGATCAACGCAATCTTCCAGGACTTCGAGTTCGGCGGTTGCCAGAACCAAGCATCCGAAGAGGGAGATTTCGGAAAACAGCAGGCCTTCTACCAAGAGTTCGGTGATCAGATAAACGAGATGTACGAGGCGATGGAAGAAGATCCTCGCGTGCTCGATGCACAAGCCAAGATCGAGGCATGCGTGGTCGACAAGGGCGTCGAATACATCCCCGAAGAGGATGCCTACGAGTACTTCGAGGAGCAGCTCGAACCAATCCGCTCCAACACGTATCAGCAATTTGAGACCGACCCGCTCGCCGAAGAAGACGCAGCTGCGATGAGCGACGAAGAGATCGAAGAGTTCTACGACAACCTGCCCCAACCCGAGGTCAGCGACGAGGACAAAGCCATTCTCGGCGAGCTGCAACAAGAGGAGATTGCCTCAGCGGTTGCCGCCTTCGAGTGCGGTGGAGGCTTTAGCAACCAATTCGAGCTGTTCAATGAGCTCCGGGTCGAGTACGAGCAGCGGTTCATGGACGAGAACGCGGCCGCACTCGAAGCCTTCGCCGCAGCAAACTAACAATCGAGCAGCGGAAAATCATGGGAAGACGGACCGTCCTTGGCGTGGTAACGATCGTTGCCGTTCTCGCCGCGCTCCTTGGCTGGGTCGCCGGACAACGCATCCAGTCGCCAGCCCAAGTCGCGGCCGATACGGCACCGCCCGAACCCTCGCTTATCACCGTTCCGGTTGAGTCAACCGAGCTGTCGGTGGATGTGATCGTCCGTGGTCAGCTTGAGTTTTCCGACACCGAATCGTTGGCGGTGCAGCCCACCACCATCGACGGCACCACCATCATCACCCGAACGATGGTTGAGGTTGGTGACGATCTCAACGAGGGCGACGTCATGATCGAGGTTGCCGGGCGTCCGGTGTTCGTCCTCGAAGGCGCGCTCCCCGAATATCGTTCGCTCATCCCCACCGCCGATGGGCCCGATATCTTGCAGCTCGAAGAAGCACTCGAGCGCCTAGGGCTCGACCCAGGGGCCGTCGACGGCGAGTACACACCCGCCACCGAAGAAGCGGTCGAGGCCTTGTACCTTCGGGCCGGCTACACCGCCAACCTTCCCGGCCCCGAGGAGATAGCCGAGCTCGAGAACCTTCGTGCTTCGGTCACCGACGCACAACGCAATCTGTCCGACCTTCAATCGTCGGACTCGGGCGGCGAGGGCGCCGGCCGATCGTCGATCATTCGGGCCGAAGAACAACTTCGTCTGGCCCGCCTCGAACTTCAGCGAGCGACCGCCGAACAGTCGGCCGCCAATAGCGCTGCGACCGAAGCCGTGAATGACGCCAACGCAGTGCTCGCCACCGCAGAAGA
Organism: uncultured Acidimicrobiales bacterium; assembly: GCA_938023735.1. Classification (GTDB taxonomy): domain Bacteria; phylum Actinomycetota; class Acidimicrobiia; order Acidimicrobiales; family SHLQ01; genus CALLQB01. Next base: position 5,098 of record CALJDK010000124.1, on the reverse strand, counting down.
ATCCCTCACCATCGCCAAGGTACGGCTCCGCAAAGCCCGCGAAGGAACCCACCCCGACACCGGCCAACCTCCCACCGCGGCAGAGCTTCAAGAGTTGATCGCAGTGCGCGATGCAGCTCGGGTGGTGCGCGACGACGCCATCGCTGCTCGCGACCAGGCGGTTGTCGACAGCCGCCAGATCGCCACCCAGCAGGCCGAAATCGTCCGCGCCGCGAAGATTGAAGTGCAGGTTGCCGAAGCCGACCTTCAAGAGCTGCGTAACCCACCCAGCGGCGGCGACACTTCGGCCGAGCTGATCTCGCGAGCCCGCGAACAGGTAACTGCGGCGCAGAAGTCATTGGCCGATGCGGAGGCCCGAATTGGCACGGCGTTTCCGGCAGCTGAGTTTCGGTTTCTTCCCACACTGCCCCGCACCGTGCAGCGGGTATTCGCCAAGCGTGGTGACTCGCCGACCGACGCAGTGATGGAAGTCTCCGGAGCAGGAGTCTCGGTGACCTCGAGTGTGTCGACGGCCGACCGAACTCTTTTAGAGGTCGGCAACTCGGCTGTCTTCGCTATCGACGATCTCGGTATCGCCGTGCCGCTGGAGATCACCTTTCTTGCCGACGAACCCGGCGGTGGCGACCTTGGCAACGACCGGTATCTGATGCGAATGATTCCCACCGACGATGTCGTGCCAGAAGAGGCCTACGGACAGAATGCTCGGGTCACGATTCCGATCGGCGAGACAAGCGGCGAGGTATTGGCCGTGCCGCTCGCCGCCCTCTCGGCCGGCGCCGACGGCACGAGTCGCCTTGAGGTCGAAACATCGCCCGGCGAGACCACCTTTATCCAGGTGAGTACGGGCCTGAAGGCCCTGGGCCTTATCGAGGTCACCCCACTCGATGGTGCCGAGCTTGCGGCGGGCGACCGGGTGGTTGTCGGCCGCGACGGTCAAGGTATTCAAGATGATGAAAGCCAGGACGAGGACGGTTGATGACTCCCGTCGTCGAACTCCAGGGGGTCACAAGAACCTTCGATTCCACACCCCCGGTTGAGGCACTGAAAGCAACAGATCTGGTGATTGATGAGGGCGACTACGTGTCGATCGTCGGGCCATCCGGATCCGGGAAATCGACGATGCTTAACGTGTTGGGCCTGCTCGACACCCCAACCGACGGCACCTATTTTCTCGATGGCACCGACATCTCCCGGTTGGGCGAACGTCAGCTCGCCGGGCTCCGTGCCACCAAGATTGGGTTCGTGTTCCAGTCGTTCCACCTGCTCTCCCACCGCACCGCCACCGAGAACGTCATGCTCGCCGAGTTGTACAGCGGACGCGATCGTGGGGGCCGCCGTGACCGAGCGATCGCGGCGCTCGAACAGGTTTCGTTGGGGCATCGCCTCGACGCGTTCCCACCGACGATGTCGGGAGGCGAACGCCAACGGGTTGCAATCGCCCGAGCGCTCGCTGCCAACCCATCGCTTCTGCTCGCCGATGAGCCAACCGGCAACCTCGACACCGTCACCTCCGAAGCAATCCTGGCGTTGTTTGATGACCTTCACGCCTCGGGCCTCACCATTGCCGTCATTACCCACGACCTCGACGTTTCGCTGCGAGCGCAGCGGGTTATCAATATCCGAGACGGCGTCGTGACCGAAACCACGCCAGCGGGCCGATGACCGTCGAGACCCCGCCGCCGATTCCGCTTCCGCCCGACGCTTCCAACCCGCACCCGGTGACCGCATCGTCGCACCTTGGCGTGCGCGATTTGTTGTCCGAGTCGGTTACGGCGCTTACCGCTCGTCCGGCCCGAACCTTGCTTACTGCGCTCGGCACCGTGCTTGGTGTGGCAGCGCTGGTGGCAACCCTTGGTCTGGCCAAAACGGCAGGCAACCAGATCGTCGGTCGGTTCGATGAACTGGCCGCCACCAGGATCAGCGTGAAACCCGAAACGGGCGGCTTCGGCTCAACGAACCGCCAAGTCAGCGTTATCCCCTGGGACGCAGGCGACCGGTTGCAACGACTCAACGGCGTGGTCTCGGCGGGCACCAAGTCCGATGTTGATGTTGGCGGCGAACTTGCTCGGGCGGTTCCGGTTATCGACCCGTTGGGGCAAACCGCCTTCCAAGTTCCGGTTCTTGCCATGTCGTCGGGGACCTTCGGTGCCCTTCGCACAACACTCGAAACCGGCCGAACGTTCGACGACGGGCACGACATGCGGGCCGACAACGTGGTTGTGCTCGGCGCCAATGCCGCCGAACGACTCGGGGTATCTCGCGTCGACAACTCACCAGCCATCTTCATTGGCGACCGGCCGTTCGCGGTGATCGGGATCGTCGCCGACACCGCCCGCGAACCCGATCTTTTGTCGGCGATTATTCTGCCCAACCAAACCGCCCGGTCTCTCTACTCGTTGAGCGCTCCCGCCGAGGTGCACGTGGAGGTCGAGGTCGGCGCCGCCGAACTCATCGGCGGGCAGGCAGCCATTGCCCTGGCTCCCAACTCTCCCGATCGACTCCGAGTGAGCGTTCCACCCTCGCCTCGTGGCGTGCAAGGCCAGGTCGAGGACGACGTCAACGCACTGTTCCTACTCCTCGGAGGCATCTCGCTACTGGTCGGCGCCATCGGAATCGCCAACGTCACACTGGTGTCGGTCCTCGAACGGACCGGCGAGATCGGACTCCGACGAGCGTTGGGGGCCACGCCGATGCAGATCGCCCGCCAGTTCCTGACCGAGTCGGCAAGTCTCGGCGCGCTCTCGGGACTTATCGGCACCAGTCTCGGAGTTCTGGCAACGGTCATCATCAGCGCCACTCGCGACTGGACACCGGTGCTCGACCCGTGGCTGCCGTTGGTTGCACCCATACTCGGCGCAGTCATCGGCCTGCTCGCCGGGGTGTACCCGTCGGTGAAGGCAGCTCGGATGGAACCGGTGCAAGCCCTGCGCAGCTTCTAGCGATCTACGACAACGCGATCAACGAAACCGAAAGGGCGGAGGCAACCAGACCCAGGGTTTGCCACCACCGAACCCGAGTTCGGTAGAGCAAATAGGCCCCGACCACGGCCACGGCCGGGAACTGCGAACCCGCCACCGATACCTCACTGAGCGAACCCTTCTGGGCGGCCAGAATGTAGGCCGCGGCGCCAAACGTTCCAAGCGATCCAACGGCCATCAATTTGAGTCGACTTCCCGACTCGGGGAACACCTCGTTGCTCACGGAGCGAGCTCCGATGACTGCAATGACGGCGCCAGAGATCCGCTGTCCGACCAGCGACCAAAGGCCTGACTCCTCGCTTGTGGTGGCAAAGAGAATGACCATCACTGCGAAAAGAAAACCCGAAAGTAACGCCATCGCGACACCCAACTTCACACCATCGACCGGACTGGGATCGAACGACACGAGAAGAAGCGCCACCGCACCAAACACGATGCCGATCACCGAGAGAGGCGCCAGATGCTCATCGCCAAACGTGATTGCGTAGAGCACCGGCCACAGCGCCGACTGCACGCCGATAAGCGGCGCACCCACACCCACCGGCACCAACCGGTAAGCCCGATACAACAGAAGCAGCGCAACGCCGCCAGCGACACCCGCATACAAGCCGTTGAGAAAATCGGCAGTTCGAAACTCGCTGGGCACAACCACCACGAGCGGGATCGAGACGATGATGCCGGCTACGAAGAACGCCACCGTCACCACTTCGGATCGATACCGCTGCACGAACTGGCTCGCGAAGGCCTCGCCCGAACCAATACAGATCGACGCCAGTACCGCCAGAGCGATACTCACGTTGCGGCCTCGGGTTTCACCTCGCGTGCAGCCACCGTGGATGCAAGGGTTGCCGCAGCGCAGGCCACAACCGTTAGACCCATGAGCGTCACCGTAAGCCCGGACGCACCAAACGAATCGCCCACAACACCGGCGATGCTGGTGACGATAAGTGGCATTGCCATTCCGGGATAGGCCAGGAGGTAGAAGGTAGAGGTGAGCTCGGACCGGGTGTCGTCGTTGGCCAACCGGCCAAGAATGGCCAAGCACCCGGCCGAGATGACACCCGATGCTGCGCCGAGCAGCACCGCTGCCGGCAACACCAACCCCCACCATCCAGTACCAAACGCCGTCGTGCCAGCGATGTATCCGCCGATACCCATGGCCATCCCAAACGGCAGTGCCCGCGATGGGCCGATTCGGTTCACCAGAGGCCGAGCCGCCAAAGCACCCCAGGCCGTAAGTGCACCCGACATGCCGGCCAGCAAGACGGGCGACCCGTCGGTTGCATCGCTAAGAAGCACCGGGAACAGCGCGAAGCCCATGCTGGGAAACGCAAACACCCAAATGGCGGTTGGGACCACCACCAGAAAGAACGCTCGACGGGCCTCGGGCGGGATTCCGATCTTCGTGCGTAGGGATGCTGTCGGGTTGGGTGGGTGGGTCTCGGCTACCCGCCCAAACAGCGGAAGCACCAGCGCAGTTACCACCGCATGGACGATGAACGGCACCACCAGGGGCGCCTCGAAGTACCGTTCGTAGATTGTTGATACCACCGGACCAAACCCGAATCCGGTGTAGGTGACCACGGTGGTAATGACCGCAGATCGCAGCTCGTTGCCCGGGCCAAGAAGTTCAAGCATCCATGCGGCACCGACCCCCAAGACCGCACCACTGGCCATTCCCAGCAACAGCCGACCCAACAGCAACGCAATGAAGTAGTCGCGACCAAAGATCATGATGATCGATGCCACGCCCGAGATCACGGTGAACGGCATCACTAAAGGCTTGCGCCCCAGTCGGTTCGATAGCGGGCCCGCCAGAAACAAGGCCACAAGAATGCCGAGCACGTAGGTGACGAAGATGCCGACGGTGGCGTTGTTTCCAAGGTCAAGGCGGTCCTTGTAGAGAACAAGAAATGGGGTGGAGACGTTGGTACCCCAGCCGACCACGAACAGAATCGTGGACAGCAGGACCGCATCCCGCGACAGCTTCTTGCTCAGATCATCGGCCCTTCGGAATCACTTCGTACCCCGGCTCTTCCGGTTCATCATCAACAATTTCCGCCGGAAATCCCGGAGCGGTGATATCGAGGCCAGTGGCTTCCTCAAGGCGCTTGATGATA
>CALJDK010000123.1 GCA_938023735.1 uncultured Acidimicrobiales bacterium | reverse complement strand
CCTGGCACCAAAACCCCCTTTCGGTGCCAGGTACAAAAGGGGGGTCAAGGTGCCAGGTACCTCAGCGTCGAAAGGTTCCAGGCACCGCTGACACCGCTGAGTAGACATCGCTGTGAGTCGAGCCATCTTCCTTGGGCTCGGCATCATGCGACAAACGCAACAGGAACTCATCATTTCCACATCAGCCCCATCCAAACCGACGCGAACGTTGCAAACAGGGCCGTGCCTGGGAATAGAGCGGATAGGTCCGATTTCGAGTTTACAAACCGCTCTATCCCAGGGGCTGGCCCGTTGGCCTCCGGCCAATCCGCGCAGCCCCCTGGCACCGAAGTCGACGCGTTCATGTCTGACACCGACGCGGGTACCTGGCACCAAAACCCCCTTTCGGTGCCAGGTACAAAACCGGGGTTGAGGTGCCAGGTACCAAAGGCGCAAAGGGTTCCAGGTACCGCCGTGACTCAAGGTTCCAGGCACCGCCGTACCGCCGTAGGTTCCAGGCACCGCCGTCAAGGTTCCAGGCACCGCCGCCGCCGTTCTGCCGTTCGCCGTTACTGCCGTGCGCTTTTACGGAGCCTGAGATTGATTGGCTTCCTTGGCCTGGGGCGGGAGAAGTGGAGAGTTAGAGAGTACGGGCGGTGTCGGAGAGGGGGACGTCGCTTTTCTCGGCGGGGAGGGTGCGGAGGATTCGGTCGCCGAGGTTCGACGTTACGCCCAGCCAGTAATGCTCGTTGCGGTAGTGGTGCAGTCGATGGTGACGGGCCAAGCGTTTGTAGTAGCGGCTCTTCGGCCGGTACTTGGTGTGCACGAGCAGGTGGGTCCACTCGTAGTGGAGGAGCCCGATGCTTGCGAGCAGATAGGCCGTGACGTACGGGGCAAGAATCGGCGAGCCGGTGAGCCACATCAGCGGGATGCTCCACGAGGCGCTGAACGCTGCGAACATCACAGAGAACAACGCGGCGTCGTTGCGGGCCAACAAAAGGTGCCCCAAGTGGGTTGGGTCGAGGTGATGCTCACGATGACCCGTTCCGGTGCCGAGCTTGGTCATGCGGATCGAATCTTCCGGTGCATGCAGAAGGAAGAGGTGCACCACCCACTCGAATACCCCCACGAGCAGCAACGTGACGATAGCGATGATGACGTCACCTCGGCTCCAACTGCCCAACGCCAAGCGGAGTATGAGGAGAACGGTGACGAACGCGGCAACGATGCGCGCTGAATCGATACGCAGAAACGTGCGAAGGGTTTCGCCTTTGGTGGTGAGGTCGGTCGACGTCACCACAGCGGGGGGAGCTAGTGAAGCCACACCCCTAAGGATACGGAAGGAACGGCCTGAAGAACAGGGCTGAACAACTGGGCTAAAGAACAGCGCTGACAAGAGAGCGAGCACTCCCACTAGACGGGAACGGCTTGTGCGGCGACTATGGACGTACCGATGAGCCTTACTGAGTCCCAGGAACAGATCCTCGATGCCGCGATGCAATGCATCAGCCGAGACGGAATCGAGGGTGCCAGTATGCGAAGTGTCGCCCGGGAGGCCGACGTTTCGCTGGGGCTGCTGAGCTACCACTTCGATGGCAAGGAAGACCTCATCCAGGCGGCCTTTCAGCTGGCCTGTGACCGGGTCTATGAGGTCACGCTTGAGGCGGTCGACGCCAGCGATGACCCAATCGATCAGGTTCGCAACTATGTGCGGGGCCCGTTTCATGATGACTTTCTGGCCGACGACTACCTGGCGCTCCGCATAGGGCTCTGGGCCATCGCCCGCACCGACGACGCGATCGCGACGGTCGAGAAGTCGTTGTACGAGCGCTACATCGACCGCCTTGTTCCACTTATTCAGGCCTTCGATGCGACAGTCAGCGCTACCGAGGGCCGCAATCGAGCCACCGATGTTGTGGTGCGCCAAAACGGCCTGTGGCTCAGCTGGGCTCGATACAAGAACGTCGCCGACCTCGAACGTGGGCTCTCGCAGTGCGAAGAACTGGCGCTGGGCCAGCCAAACTGACTGCTGTATGGAAAATCTGCAGGGAACCTCGGTTGTTGTCACCGGAGCCAGCAGCGGTATTGGTCGCGCCATAGCCCAGCGGTTGGTGGCCGACGGTGCCCTCGTGACTCTGGGGAGTCGAAGCGATGCCGGCATTGATGGTGCGGATTGGCTTGCCACCGATGTGCGTTCGCCAGCCGGCTGTGAAGCTCTGATCAACGCCGCCATTACCGCACATGGTCGGGTCGACGTGCTTGTCAACAACGCAGGAGTGCAGGTCGAGAAGACCATCGACCAAACGACCGACGACGAGTTCGACCTGGTGATGGATGTCAACGTGCGTGGCGTCTTCAACTGCTGCCGGGCGGCGGTGCCACATATGAAGGCCCAAGGATCGGGTTCGATCATCAACATCGGATCGGTCGCTGGCAACGTGGCCGATCATGGCTTGGCGGTGTACAACGCGTCGAAGGGAGCGGTGCACGCGTTGACTCGTTCCGTGGCCACCGACCACGGCCGGGACGGAATTCGGTGCAACGCGGTCAGCCCCGGCTGGATCCTCACCGAGATGGCCGACGCCGCTTTTGCCGCGAGTGACGACCCCAAGGCGGCCCGCGCCGAAGCGGTAAGCGCCCACCCGGTAGGTCGAATGGGCACGCCTGACGACATCGCCAACCTCGTCGCCTGGCTTGCCTCCGATCAGGCTGCGTTTGTCAGCGGTTCGCTCTTCACGATCGACGGCGGCCTCACCGCTCAGAACCCCATTGGCTCAGCGACGCACGGCTAGTTGCGTCGGCTTGAAGTCGGCCCGGGCATGGGCGAGAACGGTCAGCAGCACGATCGCAGCACCGATGAGACTGGTGGCTGGGGGAGCCTCGCTGAGCAGGAGCCACGCCAGGCCGATGGCGATGGGTGTCTCGGCTGATCCGAGGAGGCCGGATTCGGCGGCCGGAATCAGCTTGGTCCCCTCGATCCAAAGCACGGTTGCTCCGGCGAATACGAGTCCGAAGACGAGAAGCAGCAGCACATCGCGCGAGCTCACGTCGAGCGGGTCGGTGAAGAACCAACCGGCAAGAAAGAGCAGCGGACCCGATGCTGCGCCAGCGAGTACAGGGTCGGTGCTATCGAAGGTGCGGATCAGCACCATGTACAGCGTCGATGAGGTCTCGTCGTTTGCCGTCGAGTTCATAGCCGACGAAGCCGTATTTCCCGTTTGTTCGCCTTCCTTCGCCGATGCGCTCCCGCCGTCGTTGGCGCCCGCTGACCTTGCACAACTTTCGTTGCTTCACGTCGAGTACCAAGATCCGAGCTGGATCACCTGGAGTCAGTTTCTCGAGCACTTCGGGGCCACCGAGCAACGCGATCGCCGGGTGGTTACGTCGTACAACGTGGGTCTCGATATGGCAGAACAGGGCGAGGGCCTTGCGCTGGGCTGGCAACGTTCCGTGCAGGCGCGCCTTGATTCCGGAGTCCTCGTTCGCGTCCCGGGCTTCGTTATGCCCAAGCCTGGCGTGATCAACGCCTACCTCCCCAAGCACACGGCGGTGAACCCTTTCGCCTCGCCGTTCGTTGCGATCCTCAAAGACACGCTCGGAACCACGCAAGCTGGTTAGTCGATTACCGACGGGTATCGGTACCCTGACGACCGTGGAGATCATTCACGACATGCAAAATGCCGTCCCCGATGGCATTACCACCGCACTCGCCATTGGCGTCTTTGACGGGGTTCACCTGGGCCATCAGTCGATCATCGAGTTGGTCCGGAGACGTGCCGACGACGAAGGGTCGAAATCGGCGATCGTTACCTTCGACCAGCACCCCGCGCTGGTGTTGCGTCCCGGCAACGCCCCAAAGCTGCTCACCACCCTCGAGCAACGGCTCGAACTGCTTGAGCTGGCCGGCATCGACTACGTGTACCTGGTGTCGTTCTCGGAGGACCGGGCAACCGCATCTCCCGAGGAGTTCATCACCAACGTCGTCGTCGACCGTCTTCACGCGACCAGTGTTACCGTCGGCGCCGATTTCCACTTTGGTGCGAAGCGGGCCGGCAACCTCGCACTTCTCGAACGTCTCGGTGAGCAGCATGGCTTCGAAGTCACCGGCCTCACACTCTTGCGAGACGACGACCTTGCCCCCGAACCGATCTCGTCAACCGTGATCCGCCGCATGCTTGCCGGTGGCGAGGTTTCGCAGGCCGCCGAAGCGTTGGGTCGCCCCTATGAGATTCGTGGCGAGGTTATCCAGGGCGATCAGCGTGGCCGCCAGATCGGGTTTCCCACCGCCAACATCCCGGTCGACACATCACTAGCGTTCCCGGCCGATGGTGTATATGCCGGCAACTTCATTCGAGCGAACGGCGAGCGTCACGGCTGTGCCATCAACATCGGCCGCCGGCCTACCTTCTATCAACACGCCGAGCATTCGCTTCTTGAAGCCCATGTGCTCGATTTTGACGGCGACCTTTACGGCGAGATCGTCCGGGTCGAGTTCGTCGAGTTCCTTCGTAGCGAGCAACGATTCGACGGCATCGACGCCCTCGCCGAGCAGCTCAAGCGAGACATCGACAAAGCTCGCACAATCCTTCAGGCCTAACGCAACCGACACTGGTGTCAGACACCAGTGTCGGTTGATCAGGTGATGTGGTGGGTGCTCAGGTTCGACAGATCGCGTTGTAGGCCGCCTTGGCTTTGTTGATCTTGTTGTCGCGCTTCTTCTGGAGGCGCTTGATCTTCTTGGCCAGCTTCTTTGGTCGATCTTCGAGTTTCTCGACGGCTTTGTCGAGGGCCCGCTGATACTGCTTGTTGGCCTTGTTGATGGCCCGGGCCCGCTTCTTGTGGTGCTTCTCACCAACGTCACATGGATCGACCGTCGGTGGAACTTCGGGCGGATCGACCGGTGGTTTCTCCGGCGGATCGACGGGGTCGTCAGTGCCGCCCTCGTCGACGATTACTGGTGGCGGAGGCGGTGGTGGTGGGGCGTCGGTGGTGAAGGTGACCCGAGCGGTCCGGCGTGAGCGGCGCCCGATTTCGCTGTCGGCGTACACGTTGGCGGTGTAGGTGGTGCCGGGTTCAAGACCGTCGAGGCGACATGAGCTGCGGTCGGTGAACGGCGGCGAGATGGTGCAAGACCCGGAGTGCGTGTTCATCCATACGGCGTAGATGGTGGCGTTGCTGGAAGCGTTGTGGTCCCAGGAAATACGGGCCGAGGTTTCGGTGATTTCGTCGGCACCAGCGTTGGTGGGATTGCTGGGTCGAACCGGTGGGGCGGCAAGGCTGAGTACTTCGGCGACGTTTCCACCAGTGAGGTTGGCTTCGACGGGGAAGCTCATGTTGTCGGTATCGGTGATGACATCGCAGCTCAACCGTTCGGGGGTTTCCACCGCGCTGGCCGAACACGATTCGCCAGCCACGGACACGGTGTAACGGGATGATGAACTGTTGGGTCCGTGGTTCCACGAAACGTTTACGTACATCTGGCCGTTGGTGGTCGACCACCAGTTGTATTCGGGCTCCGGCTGGGGCCGAGGCGGAAGGGGTCGCTCGATGGTGAACGAAATTGAGACCGGCTTCGGTGAGTAGCCTCGGTTGGCGTTGACGAAGCTCTCGGCTCGGTAGTCGCCGTCGATGAGGTCGTCGAAGGTGCAGCGACCCGTCTGCGAGATGTTCCGGTAGCAGCTCGACACGGCGCGGTTTTGGTCGTTGTACAGGGTTGCGCCGTGGGAGTAGAGGCTCGTCCGGTCGCCGGGCAGGTCCCAGCGAACGACAACGTCGGTGCCGTCAGCGTCCCAGGTGTAGTCCGTGGTGATGTTGCTTGGTCCGTTGACGTAGGTGCCCGAGTAGATCGTGGCCGCCGCCGAATTGCGCTTGTAGTAGAAGGTCTCGAAGACCTGAACCTCGTAGTAGGCGCCCACATCGAGACCATCGATCACGCACTCGGAGGCATACATCGTTGCGTTGGTAGGCCGCTCGTTACTGGGTCGGTAGAGGTCCCTGCACTTGTGGGTGCCGATGGCTTCCTCGGGGTTTGGGTAGGTCCGGCGTGCCGTTACAAGGAAACCGTTGGGACTGGTTTCGGCACCGGTTGTCGACTTCCAGTTCACCGAGATCTCGGTGGTTGAGGTCGGTTCGGCCTGCAGGTTCTGGGGGTAGGGGATCGGGGCGTTCGTAACGTCGCTGGCATGAGCGGGGGCAGCGGCAAGGCCGATGAGCCCGAACAATGTCACGACGAGAATCGCTAGCGCAGAGCTAGCCGCCTTTGGTCGGATGCTGTGATGTGTGGACGTTGAGTTCATGGCCTTGTTCTAACTGACCGTGTCCGCCCTCCAAATGGGGTCCTCTCCCCAATGGGGTCCCCTCCCCATCTATCTCCCCATCCGGTTTTCGCCTATTTGCAGGGGTTCGGGGAAACCATGTTGCAAATACCTTCGTACATGATTACCTTATTACACGTAATCCATCTAATGAGAAAGACAAGACTTGCCCCGAAACCATCACGCAACAACCACCATCATGATCAAACCCGCTGGCCGACGAGGGCCAGCCCATCCGAAGGGCGGCCGTTCAATGGCACCAGGAACCAAATCTGGAAGAGGCGGCCGAGGTCGTGGCCGAGGCCGTCGTACGGTCGAACCGCCGGTAGTAACCGCTGAAGAACTTCAGGCATGGTTCGCCGGCAACCTGCCGGACACCATGTTCTCCGAACCCCCAGTGGTTCGAGTCGACCGCGACGAGATTCTCGTCACCGGCGCCCTGCCACTCCCCAAACTTGGCGACAACGATGACCCTGGTATCGCAGCCCGGGCTCGCATCGAAGCCTTTCGCGAAGACACTCGCGAGCAACGCATTGCCATCGCCGAACGAGCGGAACAGAAGTTTGTGCGCAAGGTCTCATGGGCGGTTGAGTGCGGCGACGAGACCTATGCCTTCACCACGGCAAGCGTTCCGGTAATGACCCGTCTCAACATCGACGAGCGGGCAACGCTCGACACCCTTATCGATGCTGGGGTGGCCCGAAGCCGGAGCGAGGCTCTGGCCTGGTGTGTCCAGCTTGTCGCCGATAACGAATCCGAATGGATCGACAAACTGCGCAGCGCTATGGAAGAGCTTGCCGAGCTGCGCGACGAAGGACCACAGAACGCAAAGTGAGAGCGACTAGTTCAGTGCGAGGACGGGGTCGCCGAGGACGCCGAAGTCGGGCGTGACTCCGAGGCCCGGTCCATCGCTGGCTCGCATATGGCCGTCGGCCACCATCGGTCCACCCTCGGCGATGGTGACATCGTTGTATTCGTGGAACGGCGACGACTGGAAGTGAAATCCAGTTGGTGTCGAGTGCGCCAAGTGAGCAATGGCCGACGTCGCGATCTCGCCGCCCCAGGTATCTTCGATGGTCATCCCGATGCCGAGCTGCACACACAGGTCTCGAATCTGGCGCGAGCGGGTTAGTCCGCCTGCCTTGTTGATCTTGAGGTTGATGAGATCCATTGCGCCATCGGCGGCGCCACGGATAACCACATCGGGGCTGGTCATCGACTCGTCGAGGATCATCGGGAGATCGGTGTGCCGGCGAACGCGAAGGCACTCTTCGTAGCTCAGACACGGCTGCTCGATGTACAGGGGTCGTCCGGCCGCCGAGTTCACTACCCGCATGGCCTCGTGCGATTTCCAGCTGGTGTTGGCGTCGGCGGCCAAGGTTTCGGTGGGCAGAAGCTCGTCGCAGACGGCGGCGATGCGCTGGATATCGAGGTCGACGTCGTCGCCAACCTTCATTTGGAATTGCACGTACCCTTCACCGCGAAGCTGTTGAAGCTCGGCAACCATCTCCTCGGGTGCGCCCCGATTGATCACCCGGAAAAGTCGAACCTCGTCGCGAAACGAACCGCCGAGAAGCGTATGGACCGGCACACCCGCGGCCTTGCCGGCGATGTCCCAGCACGCCATATCAATGGCCGACTTCACATAGGGATGACCCTTCATCAGGGTGTCCATTCGGTGGTTGATGACATCGAGCAGGGTGGGGTCTTCACCGATGAGGTCCGGACCGAGTACCGCGACACCCGTTCGAACACCCTCGCTATACGCCGGAAGGTAACTCGGCCCTAGTGGGCAGGATTCGCCCACACCGGTGATTCCTTCGTCGGTGTCGATGACCACCACGGTCGAGTCGAACGCCGCAAAGCTCTGATCAGCCCATTTGTAGGCCCCAGCCTTTATCGGCAGGTCGACCTGGTAGGCACGAATGCTGGTGATCTTCATGAAGAGGAGCCTCCCACAGACCGCACGTTCTTGACCGCAAGATGGCCGAGTGCGGCCGTTACTCTTCGATGCCGGCTTGCTGGCGTCGCCAGCGAGCGTTCATCTTTACGCCCCACGAGTTGAACGGTTCCGGGAAGTTGCGGCTGGGTCGGTCCTTTACTTCCATCAGTTGGCGAAGGTCCGAGTCGATGCCGTTGATCTTTTCGGCGAGCAGTTTGCCGCTGATGGTGCCTCGTGCGATGCCCACGCCGTTGTGTACCACGGTGCCGTACACGTTGTCGCGCAGCTCGCCGAACACTGGTGCGCCATTGCGGGTAAGGCTGAGTGCTCCACCCCAGGTGTACTCGAACGGTACGTCGGCGAGCATTGGGTATCGATTGAGGAACGACTTGCGATGGGTTTTGTGTGCGGTCTCGAGCGGCCTGCCAACAATGGTCGAACGTCGGCTGTAGCTGAAGATGTTGCGTATGAGGATCCGGCGTTCGGTGCGTCGAACCGATGTGCCAGCCGGATGCGCGGCAATGATGCCGTAGCTGTCGATGCCACCCAGTCGCTCGAGTTCGGCGTCGGTGAGTTCGCGGGTCATCGAACCCCACGTGATCATCGGGATCAGATGTTTCGTAAACATCCCGAACCCTTCGACGAACCCGTTGTTGGCCAGCACCAAGATGTTGGCCTTCACCGAACCCCGAGCGGTACGGATGACATGTGGCGGGCCGAAGTCGAAATCGTCGACCATCGAGTCTTCGAAGACCGAAACGTTCTCGGGCATGGTGTCGGCCAAGCCGCGCACCAACGCTGCAGGCTGAACCAGGTAGCTGTGTGGGGCGTGCACTGCCGAGCGGTAGAAACCGCTGCCGAATACCGCCTTCAGGTCCGAGGCGTCGTGGCGGCTGTAGTCCTCGTCGATCGCGTCGAGAGACTCGGCGAAGTGGTCGAGCATTTTCTCGCCCTTGGTCGACGCCGCGGCGTGATACTTGCCCTCGAGTCGCCAGTCGCAATCGATGTTGAATGCGTCGATCGTTTCGGTGAGGTAGTCGAGCCCGGCCCGATTGAGGCCCACCTGCTGCTTTGCATGGTCGACATCAGAGGCAAAGCTCTTGGCCCGAATGTTGTGGGCGTGGTCGATGGCAAAACCGGACGATCGCCCGGCGGCGTTGTTGCCAATGCGTCCGCCCTCGATGAGGATGACGCTTGCTCCCGGGTCGAGTTCGGCCAGTCGCCGAGCGCAGGCGAGGCCGCTGTACCCGGCTCCGATGACGGCATAGTCGGCAACCAGATCACCGGTGAGAACCCGAGCTTCTTTGGGCGGAGGCAGTATCTCGTGCCAGCCGTTGTTCTGGTCGTAGGTGGGTTTGAGGCTGACGCGCATCGTGGTCTCTCTGGCTAAGACAGGCTGGCTGGGATGGGCTGACTAGGACAGGTCGAGCCAGATGGTTTTGGGCTGGGTGTACTGATCGTGCGCAGCGAGTCCGTTGTCGCGGCCGCCAAAGCCCGACAGCTTGTAGCCGCCAAACGGGGTGGTCATGTCGCCCTCGCCGTAGCAGTTGATGGTGACGGTTCCCGCTTGGATACGGCGACTCGCCAGGTGGGCGGTGCGGACGTCGCTGGTGAAAACCGCCGCGGAAAGGCCGTATTTGGTGGCGTTGGCCAGCTCGATCGCTTCATCGGGTTGATCGAACGACGTCACCGCGAGAACCGGGCCGAACACCTCTTCTGATGCCACCCGCATGTCGGGCGCAACGTTGTCGAAGATGGTTGGCTCGACAAACCAACCGCCGCTTTCTTCACGGGTGCGGTTGCCGCCCAGAGCCAGCGTTGCACCCTCGTGCTGCGCAGCGCTGATGTTGTCGAGGATCTTGTCGAGGTGCGCCTCTTCGATGATGGCACCGATCTTTGTGGCCGGGTCGAGCGGGTCGCCGACGATCCACTCGCTGGCCTTGCGAAGTACCAGTTCGAGAAGCTCGTCCTTGCGCGACCGGTGCACGATGAGTCGGCTATTGGAGCTGCAATTCTGGCCACCGTTCCAGAAGATGCTGGTGGCAACATGGTCGGCAACAGCGTCGAGATTGTCGGCGTCGGCCATCACGATGAGCGGGTTCTTGCCACCGCACTCCAACGTGACCCGCTTGAGGTTGCTGTCGGCGGAATATCGAAGGAATGCTCGGCCGGTTTCGGTCGAGCCGGTAAACGTGAGTCCGTCGACATCGGCGTGGCGACCCAGGGGTTCACCAACCGATTCGCCGAAGCCGGGAACCGCATTGACGACGCCGTCGGGTAGTCCGGCTTCGATGGCCAGCTCGGCAAGGCGAAGCGTGCTCATCGACGTTTGTTCGGCGGGCTTCAAAACCACCGAGTTGCCAGTCGCCAGGATCGGGCCGATCTTCCAGGCGGCCATGAGGAGCGGAAAGTTCCACGGAAGCACCGCGCCGATAACGCCGAGCGGTTCGCGCTCGATCATCGAAACAACGCCCGGACCCGAGGGCGACAGCTGGTCGTAGATTTTGTCGGCGGCTTCGGCGTGCCAGCGGATGGTCTCGACCGTTTCGGGCAGGTCGATGGTGCTGGTGTCGGTGATTGGTTTGCCGCCCTCGAGGGTTTCGACGGTTGCGAGTTCGGTGGCGTGGGCGTCGATGAGGTTGGCGTAGCGAATCATGAGTCGGCGACGCTCGGTGGGCGACATCGCACCCCAGGGCCCTGACTCGACGGCTCGTCGAGCTGCGGCGACCGCCCGGTCGACATCTTCCACACCGCAATCGGCAACCTGGGCGATGACCTCGCCGGTTGCCGGGTTGCGGGTGTCGAAGGTTTTGCCACTCGCCGCGTCGACGATCTGTCCGCCGATAACAGCCTGGGTTGAGAGGTTCACCGACTCGGCGAGCGATGTGGGGTTGGTGGTCATGGGTTGGTCTCCTCGGGGGCGTCGGAAGGTGCGGGTGCCGCAGGCTTGCCGCGTTGCGTCATGGCCACGAGCCAGTCCTTTTCTTCTTCCCAAGCTCGATATACCAAGCGGGTGCGGTCGATGGTGTTGATGGGCAGCGTGGAGATGGCGGCCTCAAGTGCGAGGCGAGCGTCGGCGGTAACCGGCAGCTGTGGTCGGCGATTGGGGCCGAGGTTGCGGCCCACCATGTTCGCCGCGGTCTTGGCGCCGACCAGGTACTCGACATCGAAATCGTTGTCCCAAAGGAACGAGTTGAGGGGCGACATGAGGCTCCACAGTTCGAGCGCTTCGGCATGTTTGCCGGTGGTGATGAGGTCGTAGAGCTTCACGCATTCGTGCGGCATGATGTTGGCCGAACCCCAGATCCAGCCGACGGCCCCCGCCATGAGCGCGAAGGGTGCGATGGGGTCGGCGCCGCACAGAACGTTGCCTCCGATGGCCACATACTTCTGCAGCTTGGCCAGGTCGCCCTCGCTGTCTTTGATGTAGGCAACGTTGTCGATCTGCACGAGGCGTCGATACATGTTGGGCGTGATCTCGACGCCGCTGGCCTGGGGCGTGTTGTAGAGAATCAGGTCGGCCGAGGTGCTCTTGGCGATCTCCTCGTAGTGGTACAGCACGCCGCGTTCGAAGGGGCTTTCGAGCCAGGGCGGCAGAATCATCACCGCCGATGCGCCGTGATCGACGGCGAACTTGGTGGCCTCGATGGTGTCGTTGGTGCTCATGGCCGACGACTGCGTGCAGATGGGAACCCGGCCATCGATGTGCTCGCCGCAGATCTCGATGATGCGGCGCTTCTCGGCTTCGCTCAGGTAGGCATATTCGCCGGTCCCCGCGCCGACCAGGATGCTGTGGATTCCGGCATCGATTATCTCGTCGATGTAGTCGCGCAACCGAACCTCGTCGAGATGTTCGCCTGTGCTGTCGAACGGGGTGCACATGGCGATGCACACCCCTTTGATTGCAGCCATGGAGCCCCCTGGGTCGGTGCTGACCGTAGCGCACGAGCGTATGGGGTTTGTCATGCGAGATGCAAGTTTGCAGATGAGTATGTCATACTGCCGACCATGAAACTCGACGTCGAATCGTTGCGGGCCCTTCAGGCGGTGGTCGAGCATGGCGGTTTTACCGGGGCGGCCGCCCAGTTGGGGGTAACCCAGAGTGCGGTGAGCTGGAAGATCAAGCGGCTCGAGGAACGGGTTGGCCTTGAGCTGGTGAAACGGGGGCAGGTCGTCGAAGCCACGCCCGACGGCGCCGACCTTCTCACCTACGCCGAGCAGATCGTGCACGCTCACGACTCAGCGGTCAGCCATCTCACCCGGAGCGACATCGAAGGGGTTTTGAGGCTCGGCAGTACCGAAGATCTGCATTCCGATGAGTTGGTCGAAGTTCTCGCCCGATTCGGCCGGGCGTATCCCAACATCCGCATCGACGTGCGCGTGCAGGTAAGCGGGTTGTTGAGCGAATGGGCCGATGCCGGCGATGTCGATATTGCCATCCTGCAGTTGAGTAACGAGGGCGAGTTTGCCCCTCGTCCCGACGACATCGTGTTGTGGTCCGAGGATCTTGTATGGGTGCAAGGGGTTGGCGCCGACATCGACGCTGGCACCGTCGTTCCGCTCATGTCGTTCGGTCCGGAGTGCACCTACGCCGAGCAGGTGAACGAATCGATGGCCCGAGCAGGTATCCGCACCCGCCTGGCGCTTGAGTGTCCATCGCTGCGTGGCGTGCAGTCGGCCGTCGAGGCGGGTCTGGGCATCGCTGCGTTGAACGAGCAGAACATTACGCCCGGGATGACCGAATGGCCGCCCGGTCAACGGGTCCCGCTACCCCGTGTGAGTTACGTCATCCGAACCGCTACCCGCGACAACCTCGAACCTCTCGAGGCGTTGCGGGCTGAGCTGGTTCGAACATTGGAACGAATAGAGAGCTGAGGGGTCCCGCATGACTGCCGAAGAAGTCCCACAACGAGGGAAGCGCCGTGGGCGTAATGCTCGTCGATCGGCCCGCGTTGCCGACACCGGCCCGGAATGGCTCCCCGAGCTCGACCGGGGAATCCCCTATGTCGACCTACTTAGCCAAGAGCAGGTGCAGCGGGTACATGACGAAACCATGCGGCTGCTCGAGGAGGTAGGCATCGACTTTCGTGACCCCGAGTCGTTGGCCATGTGGAAGGCCGACGGTGTCGACGTACAGGGCGACCGGGTGCGGTTCGATCGCGAGTACCTGATGGACAAGATCTCGACCGCTCCGGCCGAGTACACCATGCTGGCCCGCAATCCTGAGCGGTCGGTTTCGCTGGGCGGAACCAAAACTGTGTTCACGCCCTCCTATGGCGCTCCTTTTGTGCTCGACTTCGACGGCAGCCGACGCAACGCCACGCTCGAAGACTTCGACAACTTCGCCAAGATCGCCTACCTGCAACCGGCGGTGCATATGACCGGCGGGGTGCTGTGCGAGCCGATGGATATCCCCGTGCCGCATCGTCACCTCGAGATGATGTTCTCGCTACTCAAACACAGCGACAAGCCGTTCATGGGTGGCGTCACGTCGCGCGAGCGAGCCGAAGAGTCGCTGCATATGGCGGGAGTCGTGTTTGGTCATGATGTGGTGGCCAACACCACGGTGATGACTTCGTTGGCCAACTGCAACTCGCCGCTCGTGTGGGATCAAACCATGCTCGACTCGGTCAAGGTCAATGCCGCCAGCAACCAGGCCACACTGTTCAGCCCGTTTGTTCTGGGAGGCGCCTCGACACCGGCGAGCACCATTGGTTCGGTGGTGCAGCTGAGTGCCGAGGCTCTCGCCGGCGTGGCGTTCAGTCAGCTGGTGCGCCCCGGCGCTCCGGCGGTGTACGGACAATGGCTGAGCACCGTGTCGATGAAGACCGGGGCGCCGCAAGCTGGCACTCCCGAGATCTGCCACATGAATCTTCTCACCGGACAAATGGCTCGTTTCTACAACCTGCCCTGGCGATGTAGCGGTTCGCAGTCGAGCTCGCCCACGGTCGATGCTCAGGCAGGTTACGAGTCGGCCCGCAACATGTACGGCGTGCTCCTGTCGGGAGCCAACTTCGTGCTGTCGACAACCGGCTACCTCGAGAGTGCGCTTTGCCAGAGCTACGCCAAGGCGGCCCTCGACGGAGAGCAGCTCGAGATGATGTACAAGCTCGGTAAGGGCATCGACTTCGACGAACTCGACGGAGCGCTCGACGCCATGCGCGAAGTGAACCCGGGCGATCACTACCTGGGTACCGAGCACACCCTGAACCATTTCCAGTCGGCGTTCATGATGCCCGATCTGATGAGCGCCGACAGTTTCGAGCAGTGGACGGTCGACGGCGCCAAAGATGCCGCGGTGCGCGGTTCCGAGAAGGCCCAGGCACTGCTTGCTCGATACGAGGAGCCGGCGCTGCCCGACGACACGCTCGAAGAGCTGCGGGACTTCGTCGACCGGCGCCGCTCGGAGATCCCGGAGCTGGTGTCTTGAGCGGTCTCGCGGTAGTTACCGGAGCGACCTCGGGCATCGGCAGAGCCATCGCCGTAGCGCTCGGATCGGCCGGATTCGATGTGGTTGTGTCGGGGCGCAACGTCGATGCGGCGGCGGAAACCGTTGGTTGTGTTGCCGACGCGGGCAGCCACGCTCACGCCATTACTGGCGACGTCACCGACTCAGCGTTTGCAGCGTCGTTAGTCGACAAGGCCGTTGCATGGTCCGAACGTGAGCTATCGGTCGTGGTAAACGCCGCTGGCATCATCGTTCGTGAAGACGCCGTGGGCACCACCGACGAGGCGTGGCGCCAGCAGATGGCGGTCAACGTGGATTCGGTGTTCTATGTGTCCCGCGCCGCAGTGCCGCACTTGCAGGCGACGGGCGGTGGGTCGATCATCAACGTGTCGTCGACCTGTGGCTTGGTGGGATCTGCTGGCCTGGCCGGTTACTGCGCAACGAAGGGTGCAGTGATTTCGCTCACACAAGCAATGGCTCTCGATCATGCCGAAGAGAACATTCGCATCAATGCCGTGTGCCCGGGGGCCATCGACACGCCGATGCTACGTTCGGGCCGCGACGATGCCCCGATGGCCGACGCCGACATCATCGCTTCCAACATCGCAAGCATCCCCCAAGCCCGAGTTCCCGGACCCGAAGAAGTGGCCGACGTCGTCGCCTTTCTCGCCTCGCCCGCGGCCCGCCACATCACCGGAACGGCAATCCCAATCGACGGCGGTTACACCGCCCAATGAACGACGTATTCACAACCATCAATATGAATAAGGTGCCTGGGGGCTGCGCGGATTGGCCGGAGGCCAATGGGCCAGCCCCTGGAATAGAGCGGTTTGCTGACTCGAAATCGGACCTATCCGCTCTATTCCCTGGAACCGTATTCATATTGACGAATATCGATTTGAATACGGTGTCTGGAACCGTATTCGGTTTGAGGGAGGGCTGATGCGAACCGATGGGCTTGAGGGTCGGGTTGCGGTGGTTACTGGCGGGGCGCAGGGGATTGGTCGGGCGATTGCTGGTCGGCTTGGCGACGCCGGCGCCACGGTGGTGATTGGAGATCTCCGTGATCCGGCCGATGGCTCGCGCTGGCACGAACTCGACGTGACGTCGCAGGATTCGGTGGAGGCGTTCGTGAGTGCCGTAGTTGCCGAACATGGGTCGCTCGACATCGTCGTCAACAACGCCGGAATCATGTTTGAGCAGGACTTCGAGACCCACCCGGCCGAGTCATGGAACCAGATGATGGCGGTAAACCTCACCGGGCCGTTCTTGGTTTCTCGCGCCGCCACCCCGCATCTCAAAAAGAGTGAACACGGCGCGATCATCAACGTAGGTTCGATCGAAGGGTTCTCGCGCAACCCCGACCATGTGGCGTACTCGGCCTCGAAGGCCGGGGTGCATGGTCTTACCGGGGCGTTGGCCGTTGACCTCGGGCCGTTTGGGGTTCGCTGTAACGCTGTCGCTCCCGGCTGGATCGATACCGACCTCAACGCCGGCTACGTCGATAGCCATCCGAATCGAGACGAAGTGGTCCGCCAGTTGGCCGCCCTGCACCCGGTGGGTCGGATCGGCGCGCCGTCCGATGTCGGTGATGTTGTGGTGTGGCTCGCCAGCGACGAGTCGGCGTTCGTTACCGGTCAGGTCATCACGATCGATGGTGGTCGCCTGAGTCGACCGCCTCTACCGCCGATTATGGGCGGCGAGTAGCTCTCGGCGAGATTGCGATAGCGGGGGACAATCAGTCGGTTTCGCTGCGGACCATCGCCGCTGGGGTCTTCGACAGAATGCGAAGGTCGGTGGTGAGCGACACCGAGTCGATGTAGCGAAGATCGTGTTCGACGCCATCGCGGATTTCGCCGTTGCGAGCCGGCGTGATCTGCCAGGCGCCGGTCATGCCGGGACGCACCTGGTTGCGCTGATGGGCAACGAGTCCGTGACGTACGGCCTTGGTCCAAACCTCGGGGCGAGGGCCGACCAGGCTCATGTCGCCGCGTATGACATTCCAAAGTTGGGAGAACTCATCAAGGCTGAGGCGGCGGAGGATTCGGGTGGCGGGAGTTGTGCGGTCGGTGACGTCGAGGACGGCTTCGGAGCCGCTGAGGTCGACGACGGCCTCGGGTCTCATAGTGCGAAGTTTGATGATTTCAAACGGGTGGCCGCCGCGCCCGACTCGACGCTGGCGGTAGATGATTGGCCGGCCCAAGGTGAGCAGTACAACCAGTGCGCCGATGAGGAGGATGGGCAGAACAAGAAGGAGCATCGGCACTGCGATGAGGATGTCGAGTGCCCGCTTGCCGTACTGCGCATAGGTAGTAGTTGTTGCGGCGGGGGCGACTGGGGCGTCGACGGGTTCGTCGATTACCAGACGCAGGTGCCGACGTTGGCTCGGATCGAGATCGGGAACCAGGCGAAGACGCGAGACGTCGGCGTTCTTCGCCTTGAGATGATCTTCGAGCAGTGTGGTGGGGGGATTCATGTTGTGTGGGGGTAGTCGCTGGAGGTAGTGGGGGTCAGCGACCGAGAACAGAGAGCGAAACGCAGAAGGAGGGGGGTCTGCGCTCGCTGTCTTATTTGGTGGACGCTATAAATGTTCGATTGGTCGCGGACTGCATCAAAATGGGTGCCTCCCGAGCGATCTCAGTGCTAATCGGTTGGTTTCTGTAATTGTTCGTATAGTGACGCAGGTTGCAGCCTATCTACATGGATTTCAGATGTGGTTCTTGGGGCGAAAGTGCCCCTAGATAAGTATTGGGCTTTGTAGTTGGTAGTGGGAGTTTTGGGGAAATTGGGGCATCTGTTGTGTATAGAGATGCTGTGACAACCGCTTGGGGGATCGCCCAGTAGGGTTCTCCCAATGGAATGGTGGGAGGCATTGCTCCTCATAGTTGGCGGTATCGCCGCCGGGGGAGTCAATGCGGTCGCCGGCGGCGGATCGATGCTCACCGTGCCCCTGCTGGTGTTGGCCGGCGTGCCAGGCAACGCGGCGAACGGGTCAAACCGCATCGGCATTCTTACGAGCAACGCCGCCGCGGCCGCCGAGTTTCGTCGGCTCGGCGTGGACGGATTGAAACATGCGGCGCCGGTGGTTGGCCCCGCCCTCGTCGGTTCGCTCATCGGCTCGCTTGGAATCAGTCGGCTGACCGACGACACCTTCGAGACGGTCTTTGGACTCCTGATGATTCCGCTCATCTTGTTGACCATCAACAAACCTTCGGTGCGCACCGACGGGCAGGCTTGGAGCAGAGCCACGACGATGGTGGTTTTTTTGGGCGTTGGAATCTATGGCGGAGCGATTCAGGCGGGCGTCGGCTTGGTAATGCTCGCCGCGCTTAGTCGAGCCGGGTTCGAGTTGGTGATGGCCAACAGCATCAAGGTGTTGGTGAACCTTGCGGTCACCTGTGTGGCGCTACCGGTATTTATCGCCCAAGGCAACATCCGGTGGGTGCCTGCGTTCATCCTTGCCGTTGGCCTGACCATCGGCGGCTGGCTCGGGGCCCGGATGAGCGTGGCCAAGGGCAACGAGTGGATCCGCCGGGTGATGATTGTCGCCGCACTTGCGCTAGCCCTGAAGCTTCTGGGTGTCTACGACTGGATCGGCGATCTCTTCTAGCTCGTCGCCGAATGGGTCGGAGTGGCCCTGACCTGTGCCGTCACATCTCCGAGACCGCGGGTGCCGAGGTCGGGTCGGACGACTTCGATTGGATCGCGCAGGTCATCTACGTAGCCAAGTGCATATGCCCCGCGGGAGTAGCCCATGAGTCGAAGAAGATCCTCGGGAAGCGTTGCGGCCACTTCGCGCGAGCACGACAGATACTGGTTCTCTTCCTGGCGCACCCACGACGCGCAGTAGGTGATGTTGCCAGCGATGCGTACCTCGTCGGTTTGGTTGGCGCCACCCGAGTGGTACACCTTGCCGGTGTAGAGCAGCACCGAACCTTTCGACATTTCGGCGCACACCGTTTCGTCGATGGAGTGTCCAAAGTCGTTGGGAAGTTCTTGCGATCCAGGCATCACCCGGGTTGCCCCGTTGGCCTCGGTGAAATCGGTGAGCGCCCAGATCGTGTTGCACTGCACATGGAAGTCGTCGGGAAACGGAAAGAAGTCGAACGCCCACTGATCGCGGTGCACCGGTTGAGCGCCTTGGCCGGGACCAATGGCGATGGTCTGGGTGAGATGAATCTGGATCTTGTTGCCCACAAGTTCCTGGGCAGTCGCGAGAACCAAGGGGTTCATCGTGAGTTCGCGGCATGCTGGCGACCGTTCGATTAGCGCGCCAGTGCGGGCCGTTTGCCGGCCGGTGAAGTCGTCGGGACCCATGCCGGTTGCTTCGATGTAGGGTGCCAGCTCGCGGTTTGCCTGGTCGATGAGTTCGTCGCTCACCAGATTTTCGACGATGACCGCGCCGTCGGTTCGCAGGATGTCGACCACCTGGTCGGCCGTGGCGTTTGCGGAGAGTCGCTCGAGTTCCATACTGGGAAACCTACGGCTCTACCGAGAGTTTGGCCAGAGCGTGGGAAACCAGTCGTCACGCATCGGGTCGCCGGGCTTGAGGCCCAGACCTTCGAGTGGTGGCGATGTTTCGCCAGGCCGATCCACGTAGCGAACGTCGTCGCCAAGCCACCTGGTCGAGAACGCACGTCGCCGGGCGGTGAGCGGCTGGTCGGTGCTGCCGTGAAGGGTGCGGAAATCAAAGACCAGTGCGTCGCCTGCCGCGAGAGCAGTGGTGAACACGGCGTCGGTGTCGGGAGTCGAGGCGGGGGCGCTCACCATCGACTCGTCGCCGGTTTCGTACTCGGTGCCGTCGGAAAAGGTGCGTGGCTTGAAGAGCTCGCCGGTGCGGTGCGAGCCGCGAAGAAACTGCACCGCAGTGTCCGCGCTGATGTCGTCGAGGGCCACGTAGATGCTGGCGGTTTGCTGACCGTCGACGCAATAGTAAGGAAGGTCGTGATGCCACGGTGTGGCTTTCGCCGTTCCTGGTTCTTTGCTGAACGAGTGCTCGTGGAAGAGCTGGGCGGTGGTTGATTGCATGAAGGCGGCAGCCATCGATGCCGCCGCCGAGCTGAGCACAAAGGTGAGGTATTCGGGAATCAGCTGCCAGTTGCAGTAGCTGTCGAAGAACCGTCCCGGTTCGTCGGCCGTGGTGCTATCGCAGGGGAAGGCGAATTGGTCGGGGTTCGTAAGGTTGCGTTCGAGACCAGCGCGAAGTGGTTCAACCCAGTCGACGAACGCTGCCGGAAGATGCACGACGCCGTCGGTTTGGAAGGCGTCGACCTCGGCCGCGCTGGGGGAGTAACGGGCGCGAGTGGTGGCCGCTGCTAGCGGCCGTAGATCGTCGATGGCTCGCCAATCGATAGTCGAGGAGTTGCCGACGGTGCTCACCAGCGGGCGACCATTGGTTCAGCCCAGCACATCGTCGAGCGCCGCGATCAGCTTCGTGATGTCGTCGATCGAGGTGTAGTGCACGAAGCTGACCCGCACGACGCCGCGGTCGGGATCGACATCGAGACCTTCGAGCACTCGGTTGGCGTAGTAGGTGCCGTGCGCGGTCATGATGCCCCGGTCGACCAGCCCTTGCGCGACGGCCTGAGGATGTTGGTCGAGCGGAACGAACGCCACGGTTGGACACCGGTGCTGGCTGTTGGTGTCGACCGAGTCGGGGCCGAGCAATCGGACCTTGGTGTTCGCTGCCAGCGATTCGAGTAGCGGCTTCAGCAGTGAGGTTTCGTGATCCTGCCAAAGCATCGACACCGCCTCCGCGGCATCCCGAAGCGAACCGGTGCCACCATGGTGGGCGTGAGTTGCTTCGATGTAATCGAGCACCGCTCCAGCGCTGGCTTCCTGGGCGTGATCGGGTCCGGCCGGGGTCAATCGCTTCTCGGGGTAGCTCTCGTTGAAGTAGTGGGCCTGGCTTGGAAGCTCGTCGACAATGCCGTTCTGGGCCACCATCAATCCCTGATGTACCGAGTACACCTTGTACAGGCTGAACAGATAGATGTCGGGTCCGAGCGCACCGATGTCGGCAAGGCCATGCGGAGCAAACGACACGCCGTCGCAGATCACCCGGGCACCAGCTGAGTGCGCGAGAGCGGTGATGGCGGCAACGTCGTTTTCCTGCCCAACCACATTGGAGCAGTGCGGAAACGCCAGCAGCTTGGTGTTGTCGCTCAGCAGCGCTTCGAGACCAGCGGGGTCGAGAATGCCGGTAGTGGAGTCGATGCGCCACTCGTGCAGGGTGGCGCCGACCCGCTCGGCCATGCGCCGGAACGCTCCGGTGTTGGCCTCGTGGTCCTGGTTGGTGACGATGACCTCGTCGCCCGGGCCAAGGATCTGCCCAAACGCGTTGGCGAGCACGTAGGTGTTCTGCGAGGTGGAGGGCCCAAAGTTGACCTCGCTGGTGGCGACGCCCAAGGCTTCGGCCCATCGCTGTCGCGACGAGTCCATCTGCCCGCCAGCAGTTGCCGACTCGGCATACGCGGCGTAGGGCTGCACTTTGGTGTGGGTGTAGTAGTTCGTGAGCGCCTCGACGGTTTGCCGGCATGCAAATGACCCTCCGGCATTCTCAAAGAACGCCGGTGATGCGTTGTCGAAAGCCGGAAACTGGGCCCGGACGAAATCGAGGTCGAGCGACACTGGCGCTAGCTCTTCGCTCGTTCGAGCATCAGCTTCTCCCACGCAACCTTCTTGAGGATGTCGTTGGCGGTGAAGCGCCCGATCGGTCCGCTCGAGTACACCGCATTGCTGATGACGCCTTGCGGGTCGAGAAGGAAGCCCGTGGCGTGAAGGAACGTACGGTCGCCGTCTTGCAGCATTGCGCCGGTGGAGTCGGCCACCGCATGGGCGTCGACGCTGTGCAGCATCGTGATGTGGCTGATACGGAGTCCGTCGTGAAGCTTCTGGGTCTCCTCGGCATCGTCGACCGAGAGCGAGAATACCGAGATGCCGGCATCACGGAGCAGCAGGATATTGGTGTCGAAGTCAACCAACTGTTGACGGCAGTACGGTCACCAGTGGCCCCGATAGAAGAGAACGACCGACCAGCCGCCAGCCGCTGCGGCGGGAAGCGAAACCGCTTCACCATCGAGGTTGGTGGCGTGAATCTCTGGGAGTGCATCACCGCTTTGAAGAGCCATTTGGCGACTCTGCCAGCTGTAATTGGTCGACGCAACCACGGGTGCGGCGAAGCGGGTTATCGATTGCGCACTAGGCGGCCAGGGCGCTCGCCTAGGTCGGCGTCGTCGCCCCGAGTTTGGACACCGTTGACGAACGTGGCCACGTAGCCCTGCACCGGCTGGAGTAGTCGACGGCCGCCTGCCGGTAGGTCGTCGTGAGCCCGAGGCGCATGAACCTCGAGGTTGTCCATGTCGATGATGTTGATGTCGGCGCGAAGCCCAGGCGTGATCGACCCGCGATCGGTGAACCCAAAGAGCTCGGCGTTGCGGCTGGTTTGTTTGGCCACCAGAAACTCCACGGGGATCTTCTCGCCCCGAGTGCGATCGCGGGTCCAGTGCGTGAGCTGCGTGGTGGGCATGGTGCCGTCGCAGATCAGCTTCACATGGGCGCCCGCGTCGGCGAGCCCGGTGATGGTGTGCTGGTTGGTGAGCATCTCGCGGATGGCGTCGAGGTTGCCGTCGACGTACCCGGCGCCAAGCAGTGCAGCAAGGTTGGATCCGTCGCCTTCGCAAAGGAAGTCATACATCGCTTCGGCAGGCTCGACACCCTTTGCTTTGGCGATGGACATCATCATCGAGTCGGGGCCGGGTTCGTAGTCGACCGCTCCTTTGGGCAGTGCGAACTGAATGGGGATGCTGCGCAGGAGACCCTCGTAGAGCGACTCCATGGAACCCGGGTTATCGGGTGCAACATCGTCGTCGGCGAGGATGCGGGCTTTACGTTCGGGATCGCGCATGGCGGCGGCGAGTTCGGCAGTTGGCAGGTGAGCGATCTCGAGGAAGCTGCGGCGGCGCATGAAGCCGTGATAGCCAGCCAGACCGGTGAGCAGACCGATTGGACGCGAGGCGACCTGCGGAAACAACATGCCGCGTTCCGCAGCGTTGGGCCGTTCGTTGTGTGCAGCCGCGAAGTCGAGCACCGCCCGCCAGTCGGTGGGCCGGTCGGGATTTTGTACCGTCGTAAAGGTGATGTTCTGGCCGCTCAAGTCGGCCAATTCGGCCAGCATGGCCAGTTCGTCTTCCTGGCGGAAGCGTTCGCCGCCAAGACTTTCCATGTCGCCGATCGACGACGACGTGATGGCTTCGAGAACCGCACCGCCGCCATCGGCGATACCCAGCGCGATCTCGCGCAGCTCGTCGGCGGTTGCGTAGGTGCCGGGCACTGGGTCGCCGTTGAGGGACCGGTGGAAGATGGTGCGAGATGTCGACACGCCAACAGCTCCGGCGGCGACCGCTTCGGCGGTGAGCTTGCGCATTTCGGCGATGTCGTCAGCGGTGGCATCTTCGTTGTTGACGCCCCGGTCGCGCATGACTGCGAATCGCAGGGCGCCGTGGGCCAGCTGGGCGCCGATATCGAGGGCGTAGTTTCGGCTTTCGAGAAAGTCGAGGTACTCGGGGAAACTCTCCCAGGCTCCCCACGGCACACCTTCGTGAAGGGCGCTACCTGGTATGTCCTCGACGCCTTCCATCAGCTCGATAAGTGTTTGTTGCTCGCCGGGAGGGCATGGTGCAAACCCGACGCCGCAGTTGCCCATGACCAGGGTGGTGACCCCGTTGCTGAACGACGGATCGAGCTTGTCGTCCCATGCGGCCTGGCCGTCGAAATGGGTGTGTACATCGACCCAGCCGGGTGTGACGAGCGCGCCATCGGCATCGACGGTGCGCTTGCCCTTGAGCGTCCCCCCGACCGCGGCAATCTTTCCGTCGGTGATCCCAATGTCGCCGGGAAAGGCATCGCTGCCCGTTCCGTCAACAATTGTTCCGCCCGAGATCACTGTGTCGAAGTCGCTCATACGGGGAGCGTACCCACAAGCCCCTCGCTCCTCCTAGCGAAACGCATCTTGGTATGGAGGGCCCCGACCATGGTGGGCCTACGCTGAGCTGGTGTCAGGACCTTCGCCGCTGTTGATCTTTGCGATGAACCCGGGCCGGTCGGGGTCGGCGTACCTGCAACACCTCCTCGTTTCGGCCGAGGGCGTCGTGGGCGAGCATGAACATCTACCAACCATGACCGGCGAGCACCTCTTTGCTGTCGAGCAACAGGAGCGTTCGGCGAGTATTGCCTCGCGTCGGGTAAAGGCGGAAGCGGTCGCCTCAGCCCTTGCAATGGCCCCCGACGCCGTTGCGTATGCCGACACGTCGAACATGTTCATCAAGACTTTCGCGGATGTGATCGTCGAAGCGTTCGAACCGTCGCGACTTCGGGTGCTCCATCTTCGACGCGACACGATTGCGGTGGCGAAGAGTTTCCGGGAGCTCGGCTGTTACACCGAACGCAACGTGGTGTCGCGGCCTTGGATGTTCGACCCACTCGCACCCACGTCGCTTGCGGCCACGTATTGTCGGGTCGACGCGGCGAACCCCACCGAAATGATTGTCGGGTACTTGGTCGAAACCGAACTGCAGGCCGCTCGGTTTCGTTCGGAGAACCCCGAGGTTTTGGTGCACGACGTGTGGCTCGAGCAATTGCAGGCCGAACCCGACGTGCTGTCGATGCTTGGCACGCTGGGTCTTTCGCCAACAGCCGAGACGTCATCGATTATTGGTGAACGACACAACACCAAAGTGCAACCCAAGACCGAGGCGGCCACAACGGCCGAACCCGACTTCGCCGACCGGGTTGTCGATGTCCTTCAGCGGTTCGTTGCCGCAGGTGCGCCGGTGGCGGCGTTGCTTCCCAACTAGGTTCGGCCTGTGGAGCATCTTCAACGTCACACCCACACCGAGTCGTTTCGCTACCAGGCCGAAGCCCGCGCAACTCTGCGAGCGCTTTCGGTGCACGAGTCGCCAACGATCTTAGTTTTTGGTTGTTCGATCGGCGACGAGGTGTTGCCGTTTGCGACGGCGCTGCCCGACGCCAAGATCTTGGCGGTCGACATCAATGCCGAAGCTCTGGCAGCAGCGTCGGTACTGCTCGAACCGTTTGCCAATGTCACTGTTGCGCACTCGAAGTGGGAGCAGGTCGCCGAATTCGGTCCGTTCGACGCGATCTTGGCCAATTCGGTTTTCTGTCGACACCCCGAAGGTCTTGCCGCGAAGGTGCTCGATGAGCTGCCGTTCGCGCAGTGGGATGGGTTGGTTGGACAGTTGGTCGAGAATCTTGCACCCGGCGGGGTATTTCAGGTCGTCAATTCTAATTACCGCATCTCCCTGGCATCGGCGGCGTCGCTGCTCGATGCTTTGCCCCTACCAGCAGTGCAGCACTCGGGTTTTGTGCCGCGCTTCGCGGCGTCGGGTCACAAGGTGGTCCATATCGAACGCCGTCGGCTCGACGACGGACTCGACTTCTGGATTGCGCCCGAGCTTGCCGTCGACGTCGCGGCCGAACTCTCGGCGGCGCTGTATTGCCGCAAGGGAGCCGACACGGCAGCCGTTGCCGCCCGCGTCGGTGAACCCTTTGTTGGGGTCGAAACGATTGGCCCGGTCTCGGTGCGCACGCAGGTTCCTGACGGCGATGGTCCGGAAGGGTTTGTGGCCTGCAAGGCTGAGCGTCGTTTCTCCGCGGCAGGTGTCGGTGGGGTGGCGCAGTACTTCGCCGATGCGCTTGTGGTGAATGGTGTGGCAATCGGTACTCGATTGCAGAGCTTCTAGGCTGGCCCGATGGCTTACGAGCAGATCCGACAACTGGTGGCGCGTTACTCGGTGGCGCTCGATGCGCGCGATATCGATGCCCTTGTCGATCTCTACGTTCCCGATGTGCGGATCAGCTCGACGTTGTCGGGCCGCGACGCATTGCGAGAGCTGTTTGATTCGAGTCTTCGAACCATCGGCGTGACGTTTCTGAACATCGGGACCCACATGATTGACATCGACCCGTCGGGCGATTCGGCTTCGGGCATCGTGTACTGCCGGGGCGAGATTCAAGATGGTGGCCCCGATTCGGACCGTTGGATTACCCATCTCATCCAGTACCACGACACCTACGCGCTTCACGATGGTCGCTGGTACTTTGCCGCCAACCGTAAGCATCTTTTGGTTGCCGGGTACGAACAAGCGGCGAGTCCGCTGGGTTTGCCGCCCGCCGAGTGGCCAAAAAGCCAGACCGGTATGGGGAGCGTCCCGCATGATCTGGAAACGTGGAAGGCGTTTTGGTGAAGACCAGCCAAGAGATGAGGAAGCGGAAACCTAACGAGATCGATGGCGAGTTTCGGTGGTCGTTTGCCCGCCGGCAGTTCATTCCTGACTGGTCGAACCCTGATCAGACCTATTTGAAGCGATGGCGATTCGATACGCCGCTCGGTTCGGTGTTTCTGCATCAGATCCTTCTGCCCGATGGCGACCCCGATCCGCATAGTCACCCGTTCTCGCGATCGGTGAGTCTGCTGTTGAAGGGTGGCTACATCGAACACCGAGGTATCGACGGCGCCGAGGTTCGGACGCTTCGGGCCGGCAAACTCAACCGCATTTCAGGAACCGACGTGCATCGCATTGTCGAACTCACCAACGGCGACCCGGTGTGGACCCTGTTCTGGGCCGGCAAACCCCATGGTCGAGGCTGGGGCTTCTATGTCGACGGCACCTACGTCGACCACAAGGTCTACCTCGCGGGCCGCTAGCAACAGCCACGTTGAATAGAGGTGTCAGACACGAGTGTCGCTCAGAGGCCTAGCCACTGAAGGAGCCAAAGGGAGACCATTCCTATTGCGAGGGCGATGGCCATGTTGCGGGTTTTCCATACCGCCAGGGCGGCGATGAGGATGGCGCCTACCTCTGGGGTTGGAGGCACAAGACTGGCGAGACCTTCATTGCCAAGCACCGCAGGCACCATGATGGCGGCGAAGGTTGCCGGCGCGACATAGGCGAGCGAACGCTGGATAGTCTCGGGCAGTTTAACCCGGTCGCCGAAGAGAATGAAGCTTCCTCGACTGAAGTAGGTCACCAGCCCGCACCCAATGAAGATGAGCCAGATCCTCATGTGGTCTCCGCCGTTTCCTCAGCGGACTCAAGTCTTGTTTCGGCCAAAGTTCCGCCAGTCACGCCACACGCGATTGCCAACAGAAGTCCGGTTCCCTGGGGAAAGTCGCGAGTCACGTAGGCCACGCAGCCGCCGATGATTGCGGCGATCACCCCAGGCTGATTCTTGATCGAGAGCACCATGAGGCCCATAAACAAGATCGGAACGCTGAAGGTGAGGGACCATTCCTCAGGAATGACGTTGCCCACCACAACTCCGAGCGTGACTGCGGCTATCCAGATGACCCAGAAGGTCGCCCCCGTCCCGAGAAAGCTCCAAATGCGATCTCGGAGCGCCATGTCTTCGGGCTGGTTTTCGGCCAACGCGAACGCCTGATCGATGAGGAGGTAGCTGCCGAGTACCCGGAACCAGGTGGGCGCGCCGGTGAGGCGGGGGTTCATCGCCGCCGAGTACATAATGTGGCGCGAGTTGATGAGGAAGACTGTAAAGATCACGACCAGTGCCGACGCGTCGTCGGCGAGCAGTTCGACGGCTGCCAGTTGCGATGAGCCGGCAAACACGATGAATCCCGATGCCCAGCCAGCAAGGTTGTTGATGCTTGCGGTTTCGTCGACAAGGAATCCGACGACGAAGCCGAAGGGCAGCCCGGGAGCAGCGAGCGGGAGACCCGAAAGGATGCCGTGGCGAAACCACCGCTTCTCGAAGGACAGGTCGTCGGGCGGCGTGGTCGAGGGTTCAGGCACGATTAGGCCAACGCTATAAGACCCATGCCGATGATTGCTCCCAATATCCCTAGACCCTGCCACCAGCGGAGTTGGTCGTCGTCGAAGGTGGCGGCCAGGACGGCGACGACCGCCGGAAACATCGAACCGGCAACCGATACCGTGCCGAGGTCGCCCTGCTGTGAACCAATGACCCAACTCATCATGCCGAAGGTGCCAAATACGCCGCTGAGCAAGCCGATCTTGAGGAGCTTGCCGGGGAGGAAAACCGGAAGCGAACGACGAGTGGCAAGTGTGGCCATCAACGAGAATCCGACCAGTCGTTGGGTGAAGGCTGGCAATACGCCGCTCGCTTCGGCGGTGTCGGCCACAAAGATCACGCCCGCGCCGAACATAAAACCAGCGAGCAGGCCGTAGGCGACTCCGATTCGGATCTTGCCGGAGAGTTCTTTGTTGAAGGTGGTCAGGGCCAATGAGGTGATAGCCACGGCGCACCCGATCGATACCTGCACGCCGGGTCGGAGGCCACCGAGGATGTCCCAGACCAGGGGAATGAGTGCAGCGAATACCGCGGAGATGGGCGACACCACGGCGGCCGATGAGTCGGCCATTCCGCGGTACGCAACGCCGAGTCCGCCGGCCACGAGAAATCCCGAGACGGCACCGCTCAGGAGGTCGCCGGCTCGCCATTCGGCCCCCGAGAGCAACGCTGCGACCAAGGTGATCGGGATACCAATGAACATGGCGCTCGACACGTGGCTCACCGAGTTTGCTCGGCGGGTTCCGGCGCGGCCGAGCGTGTCGGATATGCCGACGAGTATCGCCGCAAGAACCCCCAGCATGATCGGCATCGCCGAACGCTACTGGCTGTGGTGGTCGGCTTCCCTAGGCCGATGGTGGGAATCCCGTCCTGCGGGAGACGTGACGGACTAGGCGTCGGCGCGTTTGCTGAGGTTTTGCAGCGCCGTCTCGAGGGCCTTTGATTGCTTGGCCACCAGCGGTGCTCGCAGGAGTTTGCCGACGCCTCGGAGTTCGACACCGATCTTGAAGGTGACCCGCGTGCCGTCGGGCTCGGTGGTCAGAACCGCTTCTTCTGCCATGGCCGACATGATGGGCGCGTTGATTTCGATGACGGTGAGTCCCCATCGTTTCCCGGGTTCCCAAGCGGTGATTTCTTCAGTCACTCGAAACTGATCCATGTGTACGAATCGCTTCGACCCGGCCCCATGTGGGGGATCGCCAACGAAGTGACAAACCTTGCAACCCGGGAACCAATGAACCCAGCCCTCGTTGTCGGCGAAGTGCTCCCACACCGTTTCGGTAGAGGCAGGGATGAGTATGTCGCGTTCGATGATCACCGGCGCTCCGGGTATCCACGAAGTCGGCTGGGGTTTCGGGGTGGCCATGAAGTCTCCTAAAACTGAATACATTCAGTTATAAATGAACTGATTCAGTTTTGCAAGGTTTTCAGCTAGGTTGAGCACATGGCTGCCACCGACAAATCCCAGCGAACTGCCGCCCGCATCGCTGCTGCCGCCGCCGAGCTGTTCTTCGACCAAGGCTTCACCGATACCACCATCGCCCAGGTGGCCGATCGCTCAAACGTCGCCGCCGGCACGGTGATGCTGCACTTCGGTTCGAAGTCCGATCTGGCAACCGCCGCCTTTGCCGACCAGATCGCCACCGTCGTGCAAAGCTCTGTCGACGCCCTGGCCGACGCGAACCAGACCAGTCTTGAGAGTTCGCTCGCAGCGTTCGTGCGACCAATCTTTGGATGGTACGAGGCGAATCTTGAGGTAGCGCCCGATCTGCTCCGGGAAGCACTGTTTGCCGAGGGCAAGTGGGCCGAGCACTACACCCAGACCGTGAACAAGACCGTCACTGCCTTTGCCCAGATCGCGGCAGAGCACCGTGACCGGGACGATGTTGCCCTCGTAGGCGAGGGCCTGCTGGCCGACTACTTCATCGTGTTGTTGCGCGGTTTCCGCGGCGAGTTTGGCTCGGTCGATGAGCAGATTGAGCGCTTCGTGAGCTTGGCTCGAACCAGGTTTCCTTAGGCGCCGTGCTGTGAGTCGGCGATAAGACTCAGAATTTCGAACATCACAGCCATTGCCCGGTAGCTGGTGATCTGGTTGGGCGAGTCGACCGTCGGCATCAGGCACACCACGTCGCCGCCGATGATGTTTTTGCCCCGTACCGACCTCAGTAGTTGCATGACCTGATCGATACCGAAACCTTCGATGCCAGCTTCGATGTTGGCTACTCCGGGCGCCACCATCGGGTCGAGACAGTCAAGGTCGAACGTGATGT
The DNA here is from genome assembly GCA_938023735.1 of uncultured Acidimicrobiales bacterium. GTDB lineage: Bacteria > Actinomycetota > Acidimicrobiia > Acidimicrobiales > SHLQ01 > CALLQB01. The sequence continues at coordinate 5,287 of CALJDK010000123.1, read as the reverse complement.
AGAGCGGCCGATCGCCAATTTGTTCGTCGATGATTTCCATGACTCGTTCGGGCCCCATCTGGTCGTACTCGGTCTTCTTGATCACCGTGTACCCAAGGTCGTAGCTGGGGTCGAGCCAATCGAGCGACCGGACGTTTCCGCGGATACCCACCTGCACCGAATGCTCGGCATCGACGTGGCCATCGGTAACGAGGTAGCTGGCCCAATGGGCGGCCGACTTGATGGCGCCCATGAAGTGCGGGACGTTGTGGAACGCATCGGTGTGCGCATCGAAGTGCAGCAGACACGCCTTCTCACCGCCGGTGAGTTTGGCGTCCTTGCCAGCGATTCCCTGCAGGATTCCGCCGGTGATGGAGTGGTCGCCGCCGATCGAGACCGGCCGACAACCCGCCGCATCGAGCTCTTTGTAGTAGTCGGTGATCATCTCGATCGACCGCTCGTTGTTGTTGCCTTCCGATAGCGGAACGTCGCCGAGGTCATTGATTCGGCACATGTCCCACGGGTCGATCTGGAACGCATTGTGCGCCCGCCGACCAATGGCCGAAACATTGCGGACCGCCCGGGGTCCGAGGTGTTGATCGCGCTGGGTGGTCCCGTTGCCAGTGCTGTGGGGAACCCCGACCAGCCCGATGTCGGCGTTGGTCGGGTCGGCGTCGTGGGGGGCGCGAAACAGGGTGGGAATGCCGTACCAGAAGATGCCGTCCATCAACCGTTGTTCGTGGGATCGGCCCGAGGTGTCGCTCATGAGCCGAGAGGTTAGCCGGGTCGTTCTCAACCCGTCACGGCATCGTTGCGAACCTCCGTCTAGGCGAGTTTTGACTTCACCAGGTCGGCTACTGCCCGGCCGTCGGCACGTCCGGCAACCTCGGCGTTCACGGCCTTCATCGCCGAGCCCATGTCGGCCTTGGCGGTAAAGCCGTTGTCGGAAAGTACTCGGTCGACCAAGGCCTCGAGCGCTGCGTCGTCGAGCCCTTCAGGGAGGTACCGCTCGAGTATTTCCTTCTCGGCCAGTTCGGCTCGTTGTTGCTCGGGTCGGTCGGCGGCAGCGAATGCTTCGGCCGCCTCGACCCGGCGTTTTGCTTGGGCGGCGATGACCTTCTCGACACCTGCGTCATCCAACTGGTCGGGCCCATTCCCCGACGTCTCGGCTTCCTGAACGGCGGTGATAACCGAGCGCAGCGTCCGGAGCTCGACGGCGTCTTTGGCCTTCATTGCGGTTTTGAGGTCGTCGCGAATGGTGTCGATCAGCATCGAACCATCATGCCCGACCCGCCGCCGGGTCGCGACGATATTTCGATGACACCCTTATTCCTTTTTCAAATTGGTCGTTGCGGTTTTGGTTGCAGATTCTGAATACGGTTCCAGACACCGTGTTCTTTTTTGGCTACTTTTTCTGGCGGCGGGAGCCGCCGTGCCAGTCCTCGACCAGGCCTACCTGGTCGGGGTCGACGCCGAGTGATTTGAGCGCGGGGCGCTCGCGAAGCGAGCGTTTGAGTTCGGTGAAGCTGGGGAACGTTGCGAGTCCAACCACGTGATCCCACAGCTTCACGGCGTCCTCGTCGGAGGGCAGTCGGCTGATGACTGGGCCGAAAAGGGCGGGTCCGTCTGGTGGGCCGAAGTGGATGATCGGCGTACCGACATCCTTGCCGGTTTTCTCGCGGGCCTCGTCGGTCTCGGCCTCGATCTCGGGGTCCCACGATTCGTCGTAAAGCGCTTCAGCCAGCTCGACGGGCAGGTCGAGTCGTTCGAGCATGGGCACCACGTGGTCGGGTGTTCCGAAGAATCCTTTGTCGAACGAGCTTGGTTCGATGTCGTGGATTCCTCCACCCATCTCGGTGTAGAGGTCACCCATGCGATCGCGTCCGTGCTCAGATCGCACTTTGGCGGCGACTCGAAGCATGCGTAGGCCTGCGGTGTGTCCCTCTTCGTACTCGGGGGGAAAGTGGCTGTCGTAGTCGATGTGCTTGTTCACGATTCGCAGTGAGATGAACCGCCAGTCGACGCGGTAGGGGTCTTCGCCAGTGGCGCTCTTTTGCTCGATGACCTGGTTGATCCATCGCGAGGTGATCCAGGCAAAGGGACAGATGGGATCCCAGTAGAAGGCAATGTCGTAGGAGAGAGAGTCGTAGGAAGGGGAATCGTGGCTGTCGGTTGCGCTCATGTGTGCAACGTAGTTGAAACCTCAAGCCAACCGTGAGTAGGTTCAACAAACATACCCACTACCGATTTCCGAGAGGCCAGGCCATGACCACCACCGAGCCGAATCCAACATCGCAGGACTCCTCCGCCGACCCGCTGAAGGAATGGCACAAGTCGGTGTGCATTCTTTGTTCTGCCAACTGTGGTGTCGAGGTTCGCCTTGACGATCGCGAGATCACCCGGGTTCGCGGCAACAAGACGCACGTGGCATCGAAGGGCTACACGTGCGAGAAGGCGTTGCGCATCAACCACTACCAGAACTCCACCGGTCGGCTCACCTCTCCGCTGCGCCGCAATGCTGATGGTGGGTACGACGAGATCGATTGGGATACCGCCATCAGCGAGATCGCGGCCAAGTTCACCGAGCTCATCGACGAGCATGGCGGCGAGCGAATCTTCTACTATGGCGGTGGCGGTCAGGGAAACCACCTGCTTGGTGCCTACGGTGCAGCTACTCGGCGCGGGCTCGGAATTCGTCACCGCTCAAACGCTTTGGCACAGGAGAAGACGGGCGAGGCTTGGGTTGATGGTCGGCTGTTCGGCACCCACACCCACGGCGACTTTCATCATGCTGAAGTGTCGGTGTTCGTCGGGAAAAACGTGTGGCACTCCCACGGGTTCGACGAGGCTCGCCGGGTACTGAAGGACATCGCCGGAGACCCAAAGCGATCGATGGTGGTGATCGACCCCCGTCGAACCGAAACCGCTGACCTGGCCGATTTTCACCTGCAAGTAAAGCCGGGAACCGATGCGTTCTGCATCGCGGCGTTACTTGGAGTGATGGTGGAGGAGAACCTCATCGACAACTCCTGGCTTGCCGAAAATGCGGTCGAGGCCGATGCGGTTCTCGACGAACTCCGCAAGGTCGATGTCGCCGACTACAGCAGCAGGTGCGGTGTTGACGAGGACCTCATCCGGGCAACAGCCCGACGAATCGGCCAGGCCGAAAGCGTGTCGGTTCTTGAAGACTTGGGAATCGAAATGGCACCCAACTCGACGCTGGTGAGCTATCTGCAAAAGCTCATCTGGATTCTGGTTGGAAGCTTCGGACGGCCCGGTGCCATGACCACCCACACGTCGATGGTGCCGCTCTTCAACTACTCGGCCGCAGGCAACGAACCCGAGTCGCCGGTTACCGGCGGTGCGGTTATCTCCGGCTTGGTCCCGTGCAACGAGATTCCCGACGCGGTGCTTACCGATCATCCCGACCGGTACCGAGCCATGTTCATCGAAAGCGCCAACCCGGTGCATTCGCTGGCCGGGTCGCAACGGTGGCGCGATGCCATGGCGGCACTCGACTTCTCGGTCGTGATCGATGTGTTCATGACCGAGACGGCCCGGGAGGCGACCTATGTGCTTCCGGCAGCTTCGCAATACGAGAAGGTCGAGACCACGTTCTTCGCACTCAGCTTCCCCGACAACGCCATGACGATTCGGGCTCCAATGATGCCTCCTCTTGAGGGCACACTTCCCGAGCCCGAGATCCATGCTCGCCTGGCGAAGGCCATGGGACTTCTCGACGAAGACGTGCTTCAACAGCTGCGAGAGTCGGCAGAGCAGGGCCGTAGGGAGTTCGCTGCTGCGTTTATGGACGCGGCCATGGCCGACCCAAAGCTTGCCGGAATGGGGGCCATCGCGCTCTATGAAACGCTTGGCAAAACGCTTCCGGCCGGCATGGAGGGCGCCGCAGTGCTGTGGTTCTCGGCCCAGCAGGCGGCGATGAAGTTTCCTGCTGCTATTCGGGCCGCCGGTTTCGACGCCCCAGATGACGAGCTCGGCGACGCCTTGTTCGACGCGTTGCTGGAGAGCCGTGATGGCGTGGTGTTCTCGCATCACGACTACGAGCAGGCGTGGGACATGCTCGGAACCGACGAGCGCAAGTTCATGGTCAACATTCCCGAGATGCTTGCCGACCTGGCAAGCTTGGCCAGTAAGCCCACCGACTACACCAGTGACGAGTTCCCGTTTGTCCTTGCTGCGGGCGAGCGTCGGGCGTTCACCGCCAACACCATCATTCGCGACCCCGCATGGCGGAAGCGAGATCAGGAGGGTGCACTGCGCGTAAGTCCCTCCGACGCCGCCGACTTAGGGGTTGAAGACGGCAGCCGCATTCGCGTGACAACACCGGGTGGGACCGCTGTGGCCGTGGTCGAGGTGAACGACACCTTGCTGCCCGGGCACATCACCTTGCCCAACGGCATGGGCCTCGACTACTCGCCGGCGGGGGGCGAGCCCGAGGTTACCGGCGTGTCCCCGAACGAACTCACCACCACCGACTGGAAAGATGAGTATGCCGGTACTCCTTGGCACAAGCACGTACCCGCTCGACTCGAAGTGGTTCCTGCGTGAGACGCACTCGTTTCGATGACGCGTATTGCCCGGTGGCTCGCACCACCGATCTGCTCGCCGATTGGTGGACGCCTTTGGTGCTGCGCCAGTTGTTCTTCGGCGAGCGGCGGTTTGCCCAACTCACCCAGTCGCTCGACATCAGCAAAGCAACACTCTCGTCGCGCCTCAAGCGACTTGAAGCCGAAGGGATTGTCGACAAGGCGCAGTACGAAGATCGGCCGCCTCGGTTCGAGTATCAGCTCACCGAGAAAGGTGTAGCGCTCTGGGATGTGGTGGCGGCGATGTGGCGGTTCGGCGATGACTGGATGTTCGACCGACCCGCTGGTGCCCAGGTGATGCTGGTCGACAAAGCAACCGGTGAGCAGATTCAACCTCAGACCATCGACGCCAACACCGGCCAACGCCTAAATCTCGCCACAACCAGGGTTCGCCTTCGGTAACAATTTGCTTCCCGCGCCGCCAGGTTTTCGCCACCATCAGCGGCTTGACGTCTGACCCCTCGTCTGACACCAGCCGGATTGCGCGGGCTTAGCTCCGCTGCTACGAAGCCGTTCTCGCAAAGCAGCGCGCGCAACTCGCCACCCAGAGCGTTATTTAGTCTGGCACTTGGTCTGACACCACGTCTGACACCACGTCTGACACCACGTCTGACACCACGTCTGACACCACGTCTGACACCACGTCTGACACCACGTCTGACACCACGTCTGACACCACGTCTGACACCACGTCTGACACC
>CALJDK010000122.1 GCA_938023735.1 uncultured Acidimicrobiales bacterium | reverse complement strand
TCCTCGGGAAGCTTGTGGCCAAGGATCGTTGCTTGCCCGGACGTTACGGGAACCAGCCCCGCGCACACCCGCAAGAGGGTAGTTTTCCCTGCGCCATTGGGGCCCTGAAGCAACACGACTTCGCCAGACGCAACGTGCAGGTCGACACCCGCAAGCGCGGGGAACCGGCCAAGCAACGCAACCACCTCACGGAGCGAAACGACGGACACATCGCAAAGTTACCGGTGCGGTGGGGCGTACTCACTAACGGAAGCCGCGCGGATTGGGCTGCGCCCGATGTGCCGGCCATAAAGGCGAAATAAGTAGGTGGTAAGAGCCATGTGACAATCGCGATGTCAGCACCACACCGATGGCTCGCGGCAACTAGCTTTTGGCCGTGGACAGTTCTGGGATCAACAATCTCGACGATGACTTCTACGGAAGCATTGTTGGCGACGTAAATGCTCCGCTCGACAGCGACGAAGTCTCCCGGAAACGCCTGGCTCGAGTGCTCGGTAGCTTGGGGCAGTTCTTTACCGTTTCCGGCATCGTTGTGCTGCTGTTCGTTCTGTACCAACTCTGGGGCACCAGCGTGCAGGAAGCGCAGGCCCAAGAGAGCCTTCGCGACGATTTCGCCGATCGGCTCGAGGATTTCACCAGCCTTACCGATCCGGTTGCGGTGGTTGTACCGTCGGCGTCGACGATTCCCGCGGTTCTTACCAACGACGAGTCAAGCGCCGAGACCGACGATCAAGCGTCCGACGACGAGGACGAGTCGAGCGACGCTCCGGCACAAACAACCACCACGCGGCTGAGCCCCCAAGTCCGCAAGCTTTTGTTTCCCGAGGGCGGCGAAGACATCGCCCGTATCAAGATCCCATCGATCGGGGTCGACAAGATCGTGGTCGAAGGCGTCAGCGTCGACGATCTACGTAAGGGCCCCGGCCGCTACCAGCGATCCGTGCTACCGGGAGAGCCGGGCAACACCGCCTTCGCCGGTCACCGAACCACCTACGGCGCTCCGTTTCACAACATCGACAACCTGGTGCCCGGCGACGAGATCCAGGTAACGTCGCTGCTCGGCGAATTCTCGTACCGGGTCATCGGCCAGTCCGAGAAGGACCGGGTCGGATTCTGTGTCGAGGAGGGCTACCGCGAGGCCGAGGTTGAAGAGACCGATGCCCGAACCCTTCGAAGCGTCGACCCCTACGCCGAGCTCAGCACGACGACAACCACGACCACCACGCTTCCGCCCAAAGACCTGCCCGCCAACTTTGGTGTTGGCGCCATCGATGGCGTCACGTATTTTGCGACCACCGATGTGCGCTCCGAGCTGTTGCGGGCCGCCCAGGTCGAAGCCGAAGCAGCGCAAGCCGAAGAAGAACTCGTTGTGGCTGCCGAAGCGGGCGTGGGTCGGGGCGCATTCGACGGCATCGTCGACCAACCCGCCGAACTCGGACACTTCATCGTTGCGCCTTCGGACACGTGTGTGCTCGACGATTGGGGCGACAACCGCATCACCCTTACCGCATGCCATCCCAAGTTTTCGGCCCGTCAGCGGATTATCGTGGTCGCTGAGCTGGTGGGCGAACCGGTGGCTCCGGTGAGCAGGTCGGAAGACATTGGTGGCGTTTCCGGCTCAGCCGACGATGGTTTGGGCGCCGACGAGGGAACCGAAGTTGCTTCGGCCGATACCAACGACGACACCCAGAGCGCCGGAGCCGCGGGTGGCAGCGACGACACCGCAGGTACAGGAGACACGGCGTCAACGGCTGCTGCTGAGCCCGCAAGCACGGTGTCTGAAGATGGCGCTCTCGATGCTGGGCTCGGTTGGGATACCTCGGTGCTTCCCGAGGCGCTCATGTGGGGTGCCTTCGCCATCGCCGGTTACCTCGTGATGCAGTTTGCGGCTCGACGCTGGCAGAAGTGGCCGTCGCTTCTCATCGGAGCAATCCCCGTCGGTTTCCTCCTGTTCCTCACCTTCGAGCAGTTCGACCGACTCCTCCCTGCGTACTGATCGGTCGTACCATCGCCTCATGGGCTCGATGCGCAGGCGCGTGACGCAACGATCGAACACACCGATGCTGTTCGCGCTCTTGGTAGTGCTTGCCCTTGTTGGGGTTGCCTGTTCGTCGACGGCCGACGCTGACGCCGACAGTCCCCCGGGGATCCCGGGGATTGGCGATTCTGGTTCCGATTCTGCATCGGCACCACCCACGACGACCTTCGATATCGATGCCGCCTATGACCTTGGCGATCCAATCGAGTTTCACCAGGCGCAGATGGGCGAGTGCCTGAACGAGTACGACTGGGTGCAGGATCGCCAACCTCGCAACCTGTTGATTGCCCTCGATTGCTCGCTCCCTCACGATAAAGAGGTGTACCTGATCGATGTATTCGATGCCGGTCCCGATGTGCCGTATCCGGGCGAAGAGCTCATGAAAGACATCGCCACCCGCAAGTGTTACAACCAGTTTGCGAACTTCGTGGGTCAGACCTACGAGGACTCGCAATTCGACATCGACCTCACGTTTCCGCCCCGCGAGAACTATCTGGTCGGCAACTACCGCGACATCATTTGTATGGTGACGTCGAGTGAACAAACCGTTGGTTCCGCCAAGGGTTCCGGGCTCTAAGAACCCTCGACAACCCTCTCGCCGATACTCCTTCCGCACTTCTTCCGCTCGCACCACGGACCGCGCGAACGCCGTTGGTAACCGGATCGACACAATGTGTGGGATTTTGGGGATGATCCCACTAGCCTGCCAGCATGATTTCAGCGCTACTTGCCGTAACTGTTGGGGCCGCGATCGGGATCTACCGAGGTGGCCGATTGCAAAATCTGTCGGGCCTCACGATCGAGCGTTGGCAGCTGTTGGCCGTGGGCGTCACCGTGCCGCTCTTCGTCGCCTTCACCGGGATTCCCGGAGGCGCCTTGCTGGTGGTCATCGCCCTTGCGTGCCTCATCGCCTTCTCGCTGCTGAACTTCAACATCACCGGTATGGGAGTTGTGGCGTTCGGCCTATTCCTCAACATGATTGCCATCATGGTCAACGGAGCAATGCCGGTAAGCCCCAAAGCAATGGTGCGTGCCGACCTGGCGCCCGACCTTGCCACCGCCATGCGATCGACCCTCACAGCGCCGCGAGAGGTACAGACCGCAGGCGATCATCTGGTGTTCCTCGGCGACATCATCCCCATCGGCTTGTTCGACCAGGTGCTGTCGTTCGGCGATCTCATCTTGCTGTTTGGACTCGCCGACATCGTGATGAATAGCATGCTGCGCCGCCACAAGGTCGAGGAAGCTCGCATCGAGCTCCCCGCAACCGGTGGCCTCAAGCCAGCAATGTCAAACCGCTCAGTAGCCGCCTAACACCAACCGGCTGAGTCGTTCGCTGGCGCTCCCTGCTGAAGTTTCACAACGCCAAACATTCCGGCGGCGTTCTTACTATTTGGGAGCGAGGATTCCTAGGCCGGCCCACGATTGGGGCACGGCGCCTAGGCCTTCGCCGCTGTCGATGTTCCAGTACTCGGCCAACCCCGATGCTGCGGCGCCGTTTCGGAGCGACTCGCCGAGCTCGGCGGCACACGACGCACCCTGACGCTTCGCTGCGATCCAAAGCAGGTAGCTGAGCTGTGGCCACGCTGGCCCTCGCCAGTAGGTGTTGGCCGCATAGGACGGTTCGCTGCGATGCACCCCGGCCGGGCCGAATGGACCACCGTAGGCCGCGGGGTCAACGAGCGAGGCAAACCCCGTTTTGATGGCGTCGGCGTTTGCACTCACCAAAAGCGGGAGTAACCCATCGGCGGTGCGGGCAGCACCGCTGGTTGGCGACTGCACTCCCCCGTCGACCCAAGTGTTGCCGTTCCACCGCTGGTCGATTGCCGCCACCAGTTCGCCAGATCGGTTGCGCAGCGCTTCGAGATCGATGGCCGATCCACCAACCTGATCCGCCACCGAAAGCAGTTCGTTGATATTGAAGGCGATAAGGCCGTTAAACCCGGCCGATGACACTTGAAACTCGGGGTTAAACACCGCCGAGTTGTTCGCATCGAACTCGACCGTGGAAACCAAGTGCGACTTATGAGCCCGCCAGCGAGTGAGATCAAACCCATCGCCCGGACACGAGTCGTCCCATCGCGGGCTGTCGTCGGTACCGGTCTCCCATGGATGACACAGCGCCACCAACCCGTCGTCGGACCGGTGACGACGCTCGACCAGAAACTCGAGGCCCAAGGCGCATCGGTCGAACAGGCTCTGCGATACCGCCACACCCCGGCGGACCAACTCGGCACAGGCATGCCCGAACATGGGTGGCTGGGTAATACAGGAGCTTCCAGCGCGCCCCCAGAACTCCACCGACGCCGACGGATCGAGCTGATAGTTCATGTGCGGCACAAACCCTGCCGCATCCTGGTTGGCCAGCACTGCTTCGAGTTCGGCAACGGCACGTTCGGGCCGCTCGAGTTCGGCCCAGATCACCACGTGAAAACACGAGTCCCACAACCACTGCCACGGATATACCGCAGTGTTCGGAGCCGTATAGCCAGTCTCCCCGGTCTCCCCGGTTTCCCCGGCATCAAGGTCGACCCACTGGGCCTCCATCATTGCGAGCACCTGCGGGCGTAGGTTTTTCGGA
>CALJDK010000121.1 GCA_938023735.1 uncultured Acidimicrobiales bacterium | reverse complement strand
CGCTGAACGAACTGCCCTTCCAGCAAGTGATGCCCCAACTCACCGCTGACAGCGAGTCTCTCTGCCAAAGAGCACTCGAGGCTCTAGAAGGCAGGCCCTGACCTACGCGTGGGTGTTCGAACGTCGTCCCGCTAGCCCCGCCATTCGTTTCTGGCGCGTTTTGCCCGAAAACCCCGAAGCTACGCGATAGCGAGATCGAGTCCGTTTAGGAGGGCTTCGGATCCGGCGGGCGGGTTACGTACCACCAGCGTTCGGTCGCGATGCCCAGCGAGACCCGCGCCGATGGCGTCGGCAATTCCCGAATCGATCGAAGGAATATCGCCCAAGTCGATCTCGACATCGGTGGCGTTTGGGTGGCCTGTCAGCGCTTCATCGAGCTTGGTTTCGAGTGCCCTGTTGGTGGCAAACCACAGCATTCCAACCGGTCGAAGGTGAAGTGACCCCTCGTTGGGTTGGGAAACATCGAGTCGGAAGTTGAGCAGCATGTGGTGGGCAAAGGCGATGACGATGCCGATGATGACGGCGTAGTAGACCTCGGGCGGCGTGATGAGCGTGATGGCAAGGGTGGCGTAGGTGAGAAGGGCTTGAGATTTCGATCGCTTCCAGAGCGACAACAAGCGGCGGGGCTTCACCAGGGTGTACACCGCACCCACAACGATTGATCCAAGGACGGCATCCGGGAGCGGTTCGAGCACGCCCGCGAAGGGGAGGAAAGCCAGCACCACGAGGCCGGTAACCCCGCCGCTCCACTTGGTTTGTGCGCCGGCAAACCGGTTGACAGAACTACGTGAGAACGAACCGCCGACCGGATAGGCGCCAAAAACACCGGCCGCCAGGTTGGCCAAACCCGAGCTCAGAAACTCCTGACTTGCGCTCCAGCTTTCGCCGTCTTCGCCAGCAAAGGTTCGAGCGATCGATGCCGGTTCGGCAAACCCAACCAGGGCGACCACGGTTCCGCCAACCAGCAGGCCGGGGATATCACCCCACGGGAGACTGAGGCTGAACGGTGGAAGACCCTCGGGTATCTCGCCGATGACGTCGCCGCCATAGTTGGTCAATTTCGAGTAAACGACGCCAAAGATCACGGCGAAAAGCACGCCGGGAAACAGCTTGTGCAACCTTCGCCCGCCAAGCATCAACGCCAAGGTGACGACGCCAAGCAAGATTGCTTCAAACTGCCATTCGCCAGGGTGAGCAAAGGTCCAGAGCGTTCGGAAGATGGGGTTGGCGTAGTTGGGGAGGACGCCATCTGGTTGCTGAGTAAGCCCCAACGCTTTCGGCAGTTGCGAGCTGAGAATGACAAGGCCCGCTCCCGAGGTGAATCCAATCATCACCGGTTCGGCCAACAAATAGGCCACCACACCAAGCCGAAAGACGCCCAACAAAAAGCGGATGACTCCCACGATGATCGCTAGCAGCGCCGCCTGTTTCACCAGCTCATCGGTACTAAGCGTTTCGGCTTGGGTGGCCAGGACACCTATGGTGAGCAGGCTGGTTACCGCGACTGGACCGGTTTGCAGATACGGCGACGAGGCAAACAGGGCAAAGATAAGCAGCGGAAACGATGCGGCAAAAAGACCCACAAAGGGCGGTAGGCCTGCAATATCGGCATAGGCCATCGACTGCGGGATGAGCACCATCGCCACACTGAGTCCGGCCAAGACATCGCCACCCACCGGCCTTTTTGCATGGCGGATGTCGCTGGCTAGGCGCCGAAGACCTGAGCGATATGAGTGGAGGAGCCCCGAGTCGGGCTTAGGTGATGGGTTCTCCACAATCACCCAGTGAACCAGTTCTCTGATGGTTACGACCACGTAGCCTTTGGGTAATGCCCGCCCCGTCCATGGCGTCACTTCCACCAACGCCGCAACGCCGCGCAATCTCGATCGGATCGGTCTTTGCCGGTCTTGCCGCCACCATCGTTTTGTTCCCCATCCTTGCCGTCGGCGCGATCGTGGCCGATGTCCTTCGAGGCGTGCGATCGTTCCGATTCGCTCGGTTGGGCTTGTTCATCGGGAACATCTTGATGATTGAGACCGGAGGCATTCTTTCGGCCGGATATCTGTGGGTTCGGGCGGGTTTTGGTCGCCGGTTTGACGGGGCCGCTTCGCGGCAACGGCATAGCAACCTGCAGTACTGGTACACGTCGTCGCTTTTGCAGTCGGCTCGAAATTTCTGTGGCCTCGAAATCGAGGTGATTGGGTTGGAGCACGCGAAGGCCGGAAACGCGATCGTGTTGGGCCGCCATTGCAGTTTGGTTGATGCGCTTCTTCCGTCGTCGGTGTTTGGTCAGTTTGGGCACCAGATCAAATACGTTCTCGCGGGTGGGCTGCGATGGGCGCCAAATATCGACATCGTGAGTGGCCGCCTCGATAACACCTTTGTCAGTCGAGCGGCGGCGAGCAGCAAGGCTGATTTCGAGCGGCTCCGCTCAATGGCCGGCCGACTCGACAACGCGTCAATTGCGGCCATCTTTCCCGAGGGGACCTTCTTTACTGAGCAGCGACGCGAGAAGGCGCTGAAGAGGATCGCGAAACGTCGGCCAAACGAATTGGCGCGAGCCGAAGCACTTCGGCACGTGCTTCCTCCTCAGGCGGCGGGTACGTTCACCCTTCTCGATGGCGCGCCGACGGCCGATGTCATTTTGATGGGCCATGTGGGTTTCGAGTCGCTCTCGACCTTGGCCGACATCCGTGACTCGGTTCCTTCGACCACACCGGTGCGGCTCAAGCTGTGGCGTATTCCCCGCAGCGAAGTGCCCGATGATCCGGATCTGCGCATCGACTGGATCTATGACCTCTGGGCACAGCTCGATGATTGGATCGACGAGAACCGCTAGCGAGAGCCGACTGATGTCGTGTGGTTCGACCGAACCGGTTACTCGCCGCCTCACGTGCAGCCGCTGAAGTAGATATCGCGCCGTTCAGACACCGTGTGATCGTTGACGGTTACTGACACATCGATGTAGCCGGGCTGGGTGCCCTTCCAATGATGGTCGGAGTAGGGCGTGAGCCGGGAGAATGGCACCGAGTGCTCTTCCCACTTCGAACCCATGGTGAAGGTGATATCGCCATCGAAGGCATCGGCTGCCTTGGAGGTTGCGGTGCACTCTCCGGTCTCCTGAGCGCGACCCGAGATGACGAGTTCAAGATCGGTAAGACCAGGATCGGTGGGATGGTCGATGTGGCCCGGTGCGATCCGTTCGCCAGTACTGGGGTGCCGGTACACGTAATCCCAGCCGTTCTTGTTGGTATCGGAGGCAGCAAACTCGTAAATGTTCTTCCATTCGTCCTGCTGGCAGTCGAGCGCGAGATCGGGTTCGATGACGACCTCGGTAGCCGCGATGACAATGCCAGAGTCGGCTACAAGCTGAATAGGAACGGTGCCAACGAGGTTGATCTGGTGGGTGGTTCCGCCGCGGTGTCCGTCGCCCCAAACCACATCCGCCCCGACCGTCGACGACGTGTCGCAGGAAAGCTGGTGGCCGTAGGTGATGGTCTGGGGTGTGCAGGAGATGCTCGCTCCGGCGCCGACATCGATCGCCTCGGCGCCATCGCGCAGCAGCCAGCCGGTTAGAGCGACGGCAAAACACAGCGCAACAAGCATCACCAGCCGGCGGGTCGGTGCTGTTGAAAGCGTCGGGAGGGCCACGTCGGTAGGGTAGCGGCCGCGTCTTTCCTACCCAAGAGTTGCGGAACGCCCTGTCTGCCTTGTTTGCCTTGTCAGCTTCGGCCTCGCTGGGTCTCCCTAGGCATCGGTTAGCATCAGACGCCTATGTCACCGTCGCCCGTTGCTCCGTCAGAACTGGTTCCGTTCATCACCGAAATCATCACCGAAGCTGGCCGGATGACGCTCGAGTACTTTCGCGACCCCTCGTTGGTTGTCGAGCGGAAACTCGATGGCACGCCGGTAACCGTGGCCGATCGCCTGGCCGAGCGGTTTCTGCGTGAGCAGATCCTCGACCGGTTTCCCGACGACAGCATCGTTGGTGAAGAGGAAGACGACGTAGCGGGAACCTCGGGTCGAGCATGGATCATCGACCCGATCGATGGCACCAAGAGTTTCACCGCTGGCGTGCCGCTGTATGCCAACCTCGTCGCGGTGTTGGACGATGACGTTCCGGTTGTTGGCGTAATCAACATTCCCGCCCTCGACGAACTGATCACCGCCAGCGTTGGTGGGGGAGCGTTCCTCAATGGCGACGCCACCCGGGTGAGCGATACCGCCGAGTTGCAGGGCGCGTACTTGATGACATCGGGCCTCACGTATTGGCCACCAGGCGCACTCGAACGGTTGACCGAAGAAGGCATGACCATTCGCACCTGGGCCGATGCCTACGGGTACGCGTTGGTAGCAACGGGTCGAGTAGCAGCCATGGTTGATCCGCTTGCGAACCTTTGGGATGTGGCGCCGATGCAGGTGATTCTTGAAGAGGCTGGTGGTCGGTTTACGAGTCTCGATGGTACCCGAACCGTCGCCGGAGGAAATGGGGTCGGCAGCAATGGAGCGATTCACGACAAACTGCTTGCCGTGTTGCCCGATCGCGGTCGCGAGTAGCTCTCCAAAAGCAGATCTCTGAAATCCGACTGCATGCAAAAGCGGCAAAAAAGGTAAGAACCTCTGCGCCCGCTCACGCAGAGGTTCTTTGCACGATCGGTGTGTGTCCTCACAGCCGGCGTGACAAGAGATCTATCGACGCCGCCAGCACCTGACCTTAGGAAATCGCACAACGTCGTTCGGATACGACGCCGCAGGAAAACGCACAATGACCGACGATTTCTCGCCGGTCATTGGGTGCAGAGGATTTCGTTTTGGTGTCGGCCGTTAGGAGAGCGGGCCACCGATCGGAACCGGGCCGGGGCCAGATTCGACGAGGCTGATGTTCTTGAGGCGGTTACCCCAATCGCTTTCGCTTCCAACGGCCTGGGCGTAGTTGGCCTTGCGGCGGGCAACTCGTCCGGAGGCTTCTTCAGGCGAGGGCAGGCCATCTTTGCTGAACTGAGCTTCGATGCCTTCCTTCAACATAAGGAGTGCTTCGGAGCGAAGCTGCGATACGCGGCTTTCGGTGACGCCAAGGAATCGTGCCAGGTCCTGCGAGGTCTTTCCCTCGAGGAAGTAGCCGACAACAACAAGGCGCTGACGCTCGGGCAGCAGGCGGATTGCATCTCGGAGGAATGCATGGAGTTCACGTCGTTCGAGTTCTTCAAGCGGCTCGGGCGAGTGACGGTCGATAAGCACATCGACCAGGGTGAGGTCTTCGTCGTGATCGTCGTTGACCTCGTGTTCGAGGGCCAGAACGACCGATCGGAACATGCGGTCTCGAAGGCGAGCCAACTCTGCTGCGGTCATGCCGAGCTCTTCGGACATTTCCTCCGAAGTTGGAAGACGTCCGAGCTTGGTTGCGAGACGCTGTTCGGCAGATTCGAGCTTTCGGCCGAGCGTACGAACCGAGCGAGGGGCCCAGTCAGCGGCACGAACCGAGTCGAGGATTGCGCCACGGATCCGCTGTGCGGCGAATCGATCAAAGGGAACTCCCCGTTCCTCTTCCCAACGGCGTGCGGCTTCCACCAAGCCAAGTGCGCCAGCGCGTTCCAGTTCGGCCCGATCCACGTGGCGAGGGAAGTGCACCGCTACCTGAAACACAATGTGCTTCACGAGCGGAAGATTCTCCTCGATCATCGCGTTGAGGTTGGGATTGGTGGTGGGGTCACCCATGTAGTTATCGCCCTTCGTTGCGATCGGCCGCTATGCGCGGCGGATCAATTGGTCCAGCGATGTATGTTTCGGCGCGTTGAGGGGGGACCTTTAGGAAAAATTCCAGAATTGGGGCCTTCGACCTATATATCGGCAAGATTTTTGGCCGACTGAATAGGTAATCCGGATCGTTCTTTCCCCAGCAACGAACAGGCATCTCGCCAGTTATCCCCAGCGCTGTCCACAGCCCATCAGCGGAATCCGACAAATTTTCACGAATTTCAACCCTGGCGGTGGTTGAGCGCGATCAGATGTGGGCTCTTGGGTGCTGCAGGATTGAAAGAGTGGGGCGATTCAGGCCGAGCGTACGGACTGGACAGCTTTGGCGACGATGCTGCCGGATTCGTCAAGATCCGAGGCCGCCAGTTCGGCCAAGCCGTCAAAGATTGCTGTGCTTACGCCTCGCTTCTCCATGGCGTAAAGGAATGCAGCAGCAGAAGGCAGGTGGCTGAGGCCCATAGCTCCGGTCTTTAGCGAGCCATTCACGAGAAGTTCGGCGGCGGTTGCTGCGGTTGCTGCTGCGCCAACTGCTGGTGCGGCAACGGATCCGACGATTACCGAACCGAGGCCGCCCGAGAGCAGTTGACCGCGAACTTCAACGCGCACCGCACCAACCAATCCTTCCGGGTGCGGTCGGCGCAACATAGGAAGATGCATGGTGAGGCGGTCGCGGCGGGTGGCCGACACTCGAGCCGTAACCCGCTGCACGCCTGGGAAGTGGGGGACAAGCAGCACCGTGTCGGGTAGTTCGGCCCGGTAACAATCGTGGGCATCGACGGGCTCGGGAAACCAGACGAGTTCGCGCCCTGACCCACCAGGACGACGCACCCACATACCGTCGCGCCAATCGAGACTTTGGCTCTTCAACGCCCGGTGATGCTGACGGGCACAGGCCGGGCCGCCAGTGCCCATCTTTGCAACGTGGATTTCATCGACTCGTCGCAGACGTGCCGCGGCGTGTCGGGCCAGAACCCCGGTGAGGCCCGGGCTGAACCCTGCGCCGGCCAAGACGGTGACACCACTCTCCTCGGCCCGGTCGCCGAGTCGAAGAAGACCTTGCACGTCGTCGATGTCGTCAGACACCGACAGCACATGAACTCCCCGCTCCACGGCTTTGGTAGCGCTACGTACGTGTTGTCCGGCTGGGGTGGCGAGGATAAGAAGGTCGACGTCGGGAATGCCAATGCGTCGACCATCGGCTTTCACACCGGTTCCGAGCCGGTCGATGGTGCGTGCTTCGACGCTGGGGCGGATGTCGCGAACGATGATGGTGTCGACGGCGGCAACCTGCTGCAGATGTTGGGCTACCCGCGCCCCAACGGCTCCGGCGCCGAGGACCCCAACTCGCATGTCAGTTCTGGTCGGGACCTGACAGATCTCGCCATCCGCCGGTTTGAGGTGGAACGCCGCCCGAGCCCTTCAGTCGCAGCGCAGCCGCAACCATTGCTCCCAGGCCGAGGGCAGCCATTGCCCGACGAATCATTGCCATCACGCAAGTATCGTTCAAAAACGTGGACACACCAATGCAGCCAGATCCCTGGCTGCTCCGTTTTGTTCGCTGAGCAGGGCAGCAGCGTGACGAAAGAACTGTTGGGTTGAATCGAAACGCGTATGGGCGAAGCCGCTGGAAACCGATACGATCTAGTGCTCTGGAGAGGTGGCCGAGCCAGGTTGAAGGCGCTCCCCTGCTAAGGGAGTAAGGATGGAAACGTTCTTCGTGGGTTCAAATCCCACCCTCTCCGCCAGTCTGTGTATGTAGACGCAGAAAGTTGCGCCTACACTGCAGTCCGCTGCGCTTGTAGCTCAATTGGATAGAGCATCTGATTACGGATCAGAAGGTTCGGGGTTCGAGTCCCTGCAAGCGCGCTA
>CALJDK010000120.1 GCA_938023735.1 uncultured Acidimicrobiales bacterium | reverse complement strand
CAGCCGCTGGGTTCGAGGCCGCGACATGCAGCTTCGAAGCACCAGCACGTCGATCGTGTCGGGCGCCGCATTCATGCTGACCAAGACCGTGGTTGGCAAGGCGGCCTTCCTGGCGCTGTCGCTCTACCTCTACAACAACGTGGCGCCGGCTCGCCTGAACCTCAGCAACCCACTGGTCTGGATCGGCGTCTTCCTGGTCCGTGACTTTGTGTACTACTGGGTTCACCGGGCCGAACACACCTTCCGGGCCCTCTGGGCATCGCACCTCGTGCACCACTCACCCGAAACCATCGGCATGTCCACCGCCGTTCGGGTTCCGTGGATGGAAGCTCTCTACAAGCCATTCTTCGGCCTCTGGCTTCCGTTGGTTGGCTTCAACCCACTCGCCGCCATCGCCTTCGACGTCTTTGCCGCCACCCTCTCGCAGGTGCAGCACACCAAGGCGTTTCCGGCACCCACCAAGAGCCCTATCGGAAAGATCTTCGTCACGCCGTCGTCGCACCGGGTGCATCACGGCTACAACCCCGAATACATCGACAAGAACTACGGCGCAGTTCTCATCATCTGGGACCGCATGTTCGGTACCTACGAACCCGAGGTCGCACCCGTGAAGTTCGGTGTCGGCGAAACCGACGCCGTCATCACCGTGCACGATGCACTGGTCGGCGGCTTCCCCCGCCTCGCCGCCGATATGGCCGCTGTCGGCTCCAAGCGAGCAGCGGTAAAGGTCGCGTTGAGCCGCCCAGGCTCAAACCCACTCGTCCACCTCAAAGCCAAAGAAACCACCCTCGCCGCCTAGTTCGGTTTCTTTGCCATGGCGACGGAAGTCACGGGCGAATCCTGGGGTGCTGCTGCGGGGTTTGGGTGATTCCCGACTACGCTTGGCACTTGCTCCGGCGATTCTCGTCGGTGGATTCGCAGTCGGAGATTGGTTCTTCCGTCATCGTGAATCGAACCGTCTATCTGAATAGCTGCATCCAGACACCTTCATATTCCATGTGTCTTCTATGTGCTTCGCACATGTCTTGCAGTCCGACCTAACCGCTCAAACACCGGTTTGAGTATGCGAACCCTTATGTACTGCGGCGTAAAACGCGTCCAAGAAAGAACACCCTTATGTCCTCCCCCTCTCCCTCTTTTGCCGATCTCGGCGTGCCCTCGCAGGTCTGCGATGCGCTCGAACGCCGCGGCATCACCGCTCCCTTTGAAATTCAAGCGGCAACAATCGCCGACGCCCTCGATGGCCGCGATGTCTGTGGCCGAGCTCCAACCGGATCCGGCAAGACCCTGGCCTTTGGTATCCCAATGGTCAGCAGCATTGGCGAAGGCACCCCCCGCCACCCCCGCGGCCTTATCCTTGCGCCCACCCGCGAACTCGCCGACCAAATCTCCACCGAGCTCCGCTCGTTCTCGGGCAAGATCCGAATCGGTATCGTCTACGGCGGCGTTGGTTACGGCCCTCAGGTGAAGTCGCTGCGAAGCGGCGTCGACATCCTCGTCGCATGCCCCGGCCGACTCGAAGACCTTATCGACCGCGGCGACTGCAACCTGTCCGACGTCGACTACGTCGTCCTCGACGAAGCCGACCGAATGGCCGACATGGGCTTCATGCCTGCGGTGCGTCGTCTTCTCGACCAAACCCGAAATAACCGCCAGACCGTGTTGTTCTCCGCAACCCTCGACGGCGCTATCGCCAAGCTCACTCGCGACTATCAAAACAATCCGGTTCGCCACGAGGTCGGCGAAGAGACCCCCGACATCACCGCCGCCGACCACGTGTTCTGGAACGTCGTCCGTGAAGAACGCACCACAATCACCGCCGACGCCATCGGCGCCGTATGGCCCGCAATCGTGTTCTGCCGAACCCGGCACGGATCTGACCGCTTGGCCAAGCAGCTCTCAAAGAAGGGCATCAAGTCGGCCGCCATCCACGGTGGCCGAAGCCAGAACCAGCGCACCCGGGCACTCTCGGACTTCTCGAACAACCGGGTACACGCCCTCATCGCCACCGATGTTGCCGCCCGAGGTATTCACGTCGATGGCGTGGCGTCGGTTGTTCACTACGACCCACCAGAAGATCACAAGACCTACGTCCACCGTTCGGGCCGAACCGCTCGAGCCGGCGAAAGTGGCGTTGTGGTCTCACTCGTCCAGAGCGATCAGATGAAAGACCTGCAGAAGATGCAGCGTCAGGTTGGGCTGAGCGAGCCGTTCACCGAGCCCGACCCCGAAGGTCTGCGTGCATTGTCCGACGGCGAGCCCCGCACCCTTGCGGCACCGGTGCATGTTGATGGCCGCGACGGACAAGAACGCCAGGAGCGGTCCGGTCGATCGGGCAATGGCCAACGTCCGAGCTCGAAGAGCCGCCGATCCAGCGGCTCCGGCGGTGGCGGCCGCAACCGAAACGGCAAAGGCCGCAAAGGAGCCAAGAATACCAAGCGAAACCGCAACAACGCTTCCGGCCCCGAGAGCACTAGCCAGAAGCAGGGCAGTCAGAAGCAGGGCGGTCAGAAGCAGGGAACGGCAGCAAAGCAATCCAACCGCAAGGCTCGCCGCGCCCACCTCCAACCCAAGTAGATCCACCGCCCACAGGGCTCACGTTGTCCCGTAGAGTGGTGAATCCACGTCATCTACTTGGATTTCCAATGCTTTTCGGTTATTTTCAAGTAATGCGGAACGGCGAGGGGGAGCGGGAAGCACTGGCAACAGTGCGGGCATTG
>CALJDK010000119.1 GCA_938023735.1 uncultured Acidimicrobiales bacterium | reverse complement strand
GTGGTGTCGAAGTACGCGGGAAGGTAGTCGTCGATCGAAGCCGAATAGGCCATGGTCCAGCGGGCGTCGACGCGATGCGCGACATCATCGATTCGCAGGCCAACGAGCGCAGGTGAGATCGCCATTGCTTTGGTCTAGCGCAACCATTGTCTCCGTGGAAGGAAACTCAGCAGCTGGGAGGGTCGGAATGCTCTGAACTAGTTTTGGTCGTGCAACACCTAGGGGAGCCCGAACACCGGGGGAGAAGATTCAGATGACTCGATCATTCGACTGGGTTGCGCATCATGGCGCCACTCGGCCAGACGGCATCGCGCAGGTAGATCTTGCGACCGATCGCACCTTCACGTGGGCGCAAATGGAGGACCGGACCAGCCGGCTCGCTGCCGCCCTAGAGAACGACTTTGGCATCGGCCCCGAAGATCGGGTGGCAGTGCTGGCTCAGAACAACAGCAACTTCTTCGAGGTGCAGTTTGCGTGCTGGAAACTGGGTGCGATCTTTGTTCCCGTCAACTGGCGGCTGACGCTGTCCGAGCTCACCTTTATCGCATCCGATTGCACCCCAACCGTGCTCGTACACGACCATTCGTTCAGCGACACGGCCCGCCAACTCGTCGCCGCAACCGACATCGCGCATCGCATCAACTGGGATGGTGATGACGAGGGTGCCGCCAACTACGAGGACGCCATCGCCGCGGCGGACCCGGGTGCCTACACCGCCAACGACAACACGCACGACACGGTCCTCACGGTCATGTACACCTCGGGTACCACGGGCACGCCGAAGGGGGCGATGATCACCCAGGGCATGACCCTCTACAACGCAATCAACTGCACCGAGTTCTTCGGGCTGAGGCAATCGATGGTGAACCTGGCATTTCTGCCGCTGTTCCACACCGGCGGGCTCAATGTGTTCGCCAATCCGGCGTTCCACTTCGGCGGAACCAACCTGATTCTGCACACGTTCGATCCAGCAGAGTGCCTTCGACTAATGACCGACCCTGATGTCGGTATCACCCACCTGCTCGGTGTGCCTGCGAACTTTCTGTTCATGTCGCAGGTTCCCGAATTCGCCAATGCGTCGTTTCCGACGATTGAGGCTTGCGGAGTGGGAGGGTCGCCAACGCCCGTGCCGCTCATCGAAACATGGGCGGCCAAGGGTCTGCCGTTGCAGCAGGCATTCGGGATGACCGAGACGTCTCCGGTGGTCTTGGCGCTGAAGCCCGAGGACTGCGAAGTAAAGATCGGCTCCGCTGGTCTGCCCGTTATGCACAACGAAGTACGCATCGTCGGCGAAGACGGCGAAGACGTTCCAGTCGGCGAGAAGGGGGAGCTTTGGGTGCGGGGCCCGAATGTCACGCCCGGATACTGGAATCGGCCCGAGGCAACGGCCGAGGCAATCACCGACGGTTGGCTGCACACCGGCGACGCCGCCCAGGAAGACGAGGACGGCTTCTACTACATCGTCGATCGCTGGAAGGACATGTATATCTCGGGCGGCGAGAACGTGTACCCGGCCGAGATCGAGAGCGTGATCTATCAGCTGCCTCAAATCGGCGAGGTGTCGGTTATCGGCGTGCCCGACGAGAAGTGGGTCGAGGTGGGGCGGGCAATCGTGGTGGTGAAGGATGGCGAATCCATCGACGAAGCGACGATTGTGAATCACTGCCGGCAGCATCTCGCCCGTTTCAAAGTTCCGCAGTCGGTGGTATTTATTGACGAGATTCCCCACAACGCCACCGGCAAGGTACTCAAGCGCGTACTGCGAGAAACCCACGGAGCCTGATCTCACCTCCGCGCCGAACAAACGACCATGCGGGTGGAGTTGCCAGATACCGGCTGTCACCCTACGTTGGCGCTTCCCGACCCTTCTTCTCTCTCACCCAATCTCTCTCAACCACTACGACTGGAGCCCCTATGGCTGGCGGCGCACTGAAATCAGCGGACATGAACGACTTTGACCTTCGGATGTCCGAAGATGTCCGACCGCTTTATGAAGCCGTCAAAAACTTCATCGCTACCGAAGTCGACCCCATCACCGAGGAGTTCCATCGCCTTGGCGAAGGACGCGCCGACCGTTGGAGCTGGGCCGATGGTCAGCTCGAACTCCTCGAGGGCGCAAAGGCCAAGGCCCGCGAACTTGGTCTCTGGAACTTCTTCCTGCCCGATGCCGAAACCGGCGAAGGTCTGAGCAATCTCGACTACGCCTACATCGCCAATGAACTTGGCAAGAACCCACTGGCTTCGGAGTGTCTCAACTGTTCGGCTCCCGATACCGGAAACATGGAGGTGCTCGAACGCGTCGGCACCGACGAGCAGAAGGCCCAGTGGCTCGAGCCGCTTCTCAACGGCCAGATCCGCTCGGCATTCGCAATGACCGAGCCGGGCATCATGAGCTCGGATGCCAAACAGATTCAAACCAGCGCGGTCCTCGATGGCGAAGAGTGGGTTATCAACGGCGAAAAATTCTACATCTCGGGCGCCGGTGACCCCCGCTGCAAGGTCATGATCACCATGGTGCGCACCAACCCCGATGCCGACACCTACAAACAACAGAGCCAGATTCTGGTGCCCATCGACACCCCAGGTGTCGAGATCGTCGGTCCGATGCACGTCTTCGGATCAGACGACGCACCACATGGCCATATGCACATCCGGTTCACCGACGTACGGGTTCCCGAGTCCAACGTGCTGTGGGGCGAGGGTCGTGGTTTCGAGATCAGCCAGCTGCGTCTTGGTCCGGGTCGCATCCACCACTGCATGCGCTCGATCGGTGCCGCCGAAAAAGCCATCGAGATGATGGTCGACCGCGGCGTCAGCCGTGAGGGCTTCAACAAGAAGCTCATCAATCTCGGCAAGAACATGGAAGTGGTGAGCCGAGCGCGTATCGAAGTTGAAGCGATGCGCATGATGGTGCTTCGTGCCGCCAAGGCCATGGACACCCTCGGCAACGCCGAAGCCCGCATCTGGGTGTCGGCCGTGAAGGCAATGGTTCCCGAGAAGTGCTGCGACATCATCGATGAGGCAATTCAGTTCCACGGCGCAGCCGGAATCAGTCAGTGGTTCCCGCTGGCCAACATGTACCACAGCCAGCGCACGCTGCGACTGGCCGATGGCCCCGACGAAGTCCACCATCATGTGGTCGCACGGGCCGAGGTGAAGAACCGCCAAGCCGCGCTCGATAGTGGCGAAGCAACCACCCATACGTCGGCTGCCCCAACGTTCGCTGGCCCGTAGCAACCAAAGTTGTCCCAACAGATTTGATCGGCGCGCTTGATGCGGCGAACGTGGCGGTATGTACCCAGGCGTCTTCGCACAACAGCACCCCGATCGTCCAGCGTTCATCATGGCCTCGACCGGTCAGGCCGTGAGCTTTGCCGACCTGGAGGGCCGAGCAAATCAACTGGCGAACCTCCTTCGGGCGCAGGGCCTCGAGAATGGCGATCACTACTCGATCTTCATGGAGAACAACGACCGCTTCATCGAGTCGTGCGCGGCCGGTGAACGTTCGGGGCTGTACTACACCTGCATCAACTCCTATCTCAAGGCCGATGAGCTGGCCTACATCATCAACCACAGCGAGTCGGAGCTTCTCGTAACGTCGGCGGCGAAGCTGTCGATTGCCACCGAAGCGCTGGCCGAGTGTCCCAAGGTCAAGCAGGTGCTAGTGGTTGGTGGCGACGGTGCTACCGGTGGCGATGCGCCCGGCGACGATCGGGCGCAGGATTTCGCAACTGCTGTGGCCTCGTTTCCCACCACGCCCATCGACGACGAGGCGCTTGGCACGGCGATGCTGTATTCGTCGGGCACGACGGGTCGGCCGAAAGGAATCGTTCGGCCGCTACCGGTGCAGCCGCCGGCCGAGCAACTGCCGCTGTTCACGTTTCTCAACGACCTCTGGCAGTACCGCGAAGACATGACGTACCTGTCGCCCGCTCCGCTGTACCACTCAGCACCCCAGGCAGCAGTGAACCTGGCCCTGCGCAACGGCGCAACGGTGATCGTGATGGAGCGTTTCGATCCGGTCGAGTATCTCAAGCTGATCGAGCAGTATCAGGTGACCCATACACAATTGGTGCCCACCATGTTCAGCCGCATGCTCAAGCTTCCTGCCGAAGAGCGCGAGCGCTACGACCTTTCCTCGCTCGAGATTGCCGTCCATGCTGCGGCGCCGTGTCCGGTGCAGGTGAAGGAGGCGATGATCGACTGGTGGGGGCCGATTATCCACGAGTACTACGGCGCCACCGAGGGCTTGGGCTTCACCGCTTGCAACTCAGAAGAATGGCTGGCCCATCGCGGCACGGTGGGGAAGGTCATGCTTGGCGACCTACACATTCTCGACGAAGAGATGAACCCTTCGCCGCCAGGCGAGCCCGGAACCATCTGGTTCAAAACGGCCACGCCGTTCGAGTACTTCAACGACGAGGAGAAGACCACCGAGTCTCGGTCGGCCGATGGCGAGATGACCACGGTGGGCGATGTTGGCTACGTCGATGACGACAACTTTCTCTACCTCACCGATCGCAAGACCTTCATGATCATCTCGGGCGGGGTGAACATCTACCCACAGGAAACCGAGAACGTCCTGATCACTCACCCAAAGGTTGCCGATGCGGCGGTGTTCGGTGTGCCAAATGCGGATCTTGGCGAGGAAGTAAAGGCCGTGATTCAGCCGATGCCCGGGGTGGCGGGCGACGACGAGCTCACCGCCGAGCTCCTTGTGTTCTGTAACGAGAACCTGTCACGGCAGAAGGTTCCCCGGTCGATCGACTACGAGGCCGAGCTTCCTCGGCTACCGACCGGCAAGTTGTACAAGCGCCAGCTGCGTGATCGCTACTGGGGCGAGGGGCAGAACCGGATCGTTGGTTCGTAGGCCTCGGGCTAGGCGGTCAACGCTTGGTTACTTACTTCGAACAGTCTCGTTCGGCCATCGTGATCGTTCGCTGGGAGAGCGGGGTGACAATCTTGCCGCGAAGGCCATTTGCGGCCCGGTTGTGTTTCCGGATCCAGCGCATTGCATCGGCGCGGTCTAGGTCTCGGTCATCCATGACCCGTTCGATAACCGATGGCAGCAGCACCGGGTTTATCAGCAATCTGGCGGAGTACACCCGCTCTGAACCCAGGTAGTCAAGCAGTGCTTGGGGTGTGCCTTCGAGCTGGAAGCCGTTCACCACAACACTGTCGATGGTCAAGCGAGCAAACGCTCGTTGGGCTCGACGTAATCTGGTCTCTGCACGGCGAAGCTCTGCTCGCTCTCTCTTGATCTGCTTCGTCTTGCCCTTCTCGATGGCCTCAGCGAGCTTCATTTCGTGGAAGGCGATAACTTCCTTTTCGAACGCGATATACCGTTCGCCCCGACTGCGAGCCAGCGCAAAATGCTCGTCGGCGGAATCGACTTGTGCGTTGGCGATGCTAAACGTGGTTCCAGCGATTACCATTCCGACGCCGGTTACCCGCACGTTGCTTCCGGAGCTTGGAATAGCCTCGGCGATCGATATCGGATCGACGATCGCAGCTTGAAGCACGATCTTGTCATCTGGACGCTTGATGAGCTGTTCGGTCAGGTTGTCGACGTATCGTGCCGCGTTTGTGGCTCTCCGGTCGACGTGGTTCCCGACGAAATCACGCACAAAACTGCACTTTTTGCTATCGCCGTCCTGGGGCTCAAGAAGAGCTGTGACCCTGCTGTCCACCGGAGCGACGCTGTCGGCAACGGAGTCTTGCTCCGCGGATTGGGCGACGGCCGGCGACGCTGAACCGAGGAGAAAGAATGCGACGCCGAGTGCTGCGAGAAGTCTCTGAAAAGTACTCATAAATATTAGAATATCATTCGAATCCGATTCACTCTATTCGCTTCCTGCGAGCCGATGGGTCGATCTGGAGCTATCTCAACTCGTAGGGTTCATGTTGTCGCTGCGGGGTAACACCACTCGGTCGACTCGATCGCCACTGTTCCTTCAGGAAGCTCAATCACGGTGTACGAGCCGACTTTGTTGTCGCGGAAGCGAATCTCGCCGTCGGAGAGATCGAAGTATTCAGGGATCGAACCCTCGCGGATCGACCCGGCAATGGCTTGCGCTTCGGTCTTGAACGGCGATGGCTCACCCTCAGCAAAGTCTGAGATCGAGCTCTCGCACAGCCCCGCCAACTCAGGATTGTCAAAGGGATGGGTGCTGTTCTCTGGAGATTCCTCGCCGCCGACTTCGCCAACTTCGATCGAGAATGCGCTTGACGGCACGTCGTTGCCAAAGGTCTCGGGAAGTGAAGCCGTCACCAAAGCGATCACGGACAACAGTCCGATAATCAGGTGCCTACTCGATTCGGTTGCCTGCTTTAATCGCATACAGATTGGACGTTACGGACAAGAGGAATAGTTCCGTGCTCATCTGAAC
>CALJDK010000118.1 GCA_938023735.1 uncultured Acidimicrobiales bacterium | reverse complement strand
AGCGACGCAGCGGCTGGACTTGCGACCTGGAAACGCCCTGAGGTCATTCAGCAGTTGGCGACCATCGTCGTGCTCGAACGCCCGGGGGATGGACTCGGGAAACGGCCGCCCAGCGGATGGAACTATCGCGTCGTGGAGTTGCCCGGGCTTGAAGTCTCCGGCACCACACTTCGTCAGCGGGTCGCGGCCGGCAAACCCATCGACTTCCTCACCCCAAAGTCGGTTGTGCGCTTTATCGAAGAGCAACAGCTCTATTCCCCGGTCGTTGAGTAGGCTGGCGAGGCTGTGACTTTGTCGACCGATGCCACCGACGCCACTTTTGGCGACGACGACAACGACGATCTCGACGACTCTGGGGCGCTGTTGACCATCGAGGAGCGGGTTGCGGCCTCCGAAGCCAGCTCGGGTCGCGATCGCCCCAAGCTCTGGACCCGCGGCCGAGAGCGGGTTTCCCATTCGGCTGCATGGCCATGGCGCTGGATCTTTCCCCTGCTCACGTTGGCTGCTGCACTGGCGATACCGGTGCTGAGCGGTATCGCAACCAAGGCCGTGCTCGATAGCACCTCGGGGGTGCAGGCCACCGAAATCACCGACCCGAACGCCGAGGGGTACGTGGCTCTGGTAAGCCCCACCGAGTCTTTTCTGGCGCTTCATGTCGACGACGGCGACATTTTGGTTGGGGCCTCGCTCCTCACGCTGAAGGGAAACGATGCCGTCGGTGGAACCGTCGTCGTGTTCCCCGCCGAGTTCCTCACCACACCCAGTGGCGTCGAAAGCCCCGAGCCCCTGCATCTTTCCTACACCGATGGCGGCGCCGAGCGGGTCGTCGACGGCATTTCCCGCTCGCTCGGAACCCGCCCACAGTCGTCGTTCGAGGTCATCCCACCAGCGCTTTGGTACTCGCTGATCACTCCGGTCGAGGGGTTTGAGTACAGCGTGATCGACGACCTCAACTTTGTGCGAGCCAACGGCGACGTCAATCGGCTCCCTGCGGGCGTTGCCGAGGTCGCCGAGGAAGAAGTTCTCATCATTTCGTCGTCGCTCGGGAACGAACCCGGAATCGCCCGAGCCACCCGCATCGAGCGGCTGTGGCAGCGGTGGATCCAAGCCATCAAGTCGTCGGGTCTCGAAGATCCGGTCGGCTCGGGGTCGAGCACCTTGAAATCCTTCGTGTCACGTATCGCGGCCGGAACATCGGTGGTGCAGTCGATTCCGGCCGAGCCGTTCCGGGTCGATGGCCGGTCGCAACCCCTGTACGTCGGACGCTCCGACGAAATCGACGAACTCCGAAACACCATCATCCCGTTCATTCTGCCGATCGAGCCGGGCGCAGCACCGGTTGTTGAGGTGGTGAACGGTTCTGGCGATATCACCGTTAACGAGTCGGCCATCGACGAAGTCGTCGAATCGGGCGGTTTGTTGTCGGTGGTAAGCAACGCGCAGGTCTTTGGTGTATCCACAAGTCGCGTGCACTATTACAACGCCGAAGACCTGCCGTACGTCGAAGACTTGGCCGAGCGTCTCGGCGGCGTGGAGATCCGGTTCTTTGAGGTCGAGGAGAGCACGGTCGACGTGGTGGTCACCCTTGGAAGCGATTACCTTCCAGAGCAATGACCGACGCAAGTACCGATACTGACGCCGACCACGAGTGGCACCTCGTTGCGGCCCGGGCAGCCGACGACAAGATCGCAACCGACACCATCGTGATCGATGTCGGCGATGTCATCTCCATCACCGACTACTTTGTCATCACCAGCGGATCCAACACCCGGCAAGTTCGGGCCATCGTCGAGGCGGTCGAGGAAGAAATTACTCGGCTCTATGGACCCAAGCCGATCCGAATCGAAGGACTCGACTCGGCCGCCTGGGTCCTGATGGACTTTGGCGCATTTGTGGTGCACGTCTTCTCGAGCGAGGTGCGCGAGTACTACGAACTCGAACGGCTCTGGGGCGACCGTCCGCGGGTTCCGTGGCAGGTCACTTCCGCCTAGCTTCTCGCTGAAGAGCTAGTGGCTGCGTTGCGCTAGAGCGCAATCGTGATTTCGAAGGTGCCGGTGTCGAAGGCGCCGTGCGGGTCGACCACGGTGTAGGTGATTCGAACAACATCGCCATCGACTGGCGTGTAGGCGTTCGCTCCGCCGTTGGCGGCGTCGCTCGGATCCCAACGAATCGTTCCCGCGCTCGTGCCGGTCGGCTCGATAATGATTGCGCCGCCGGGGTATCCCTGACCACCACTGGGCGTGCCGAAGATCTCGAGCACATCGCCGTCGATATCGAAGTCGTTGTCGAGCACGTTTACCTCAACCGATGTCGAACCATCAGAGGTCTCGAGGTCGTTGGCAGCCTTCGGTGTGTCGTTCTCGCCGAGCACGATCACCGTGACCGTTGCGGTCGAAGTAAAGGTGCCGTCGGTGAGGTCGTAGGTGAAGGTCTCGATGGACGAGCCGCCCTCGGCAATTGTGTCGAGTGTGCCGGTTGGGTCGAAGGTGGCCGTGCCGGTGGTGCTGTCGAGAAGGACCAGCGCCGGGCCAGTGTTGGTGATTGCAGTAACGGTGAGGGCATCACCGTTGGCATCGGTGTCGTTGCCAACTAGGTCGATGACGACCGGTGAATCCTCGTCGGTGGTGGCCGAATCGTCGGTGGCTACCGGAGCGGTCGGTGCGGCAGGAAGGTCGGTGGTTTCGCAGTTCTGCTGCGTTCCAAAGAGAGAACAATCGTCCTGGCCGAGTCCGCCGTCGACGTCGTCGTTCCCAGATCCGCCGCTGATGGTGTCGGTACCAGCACCGCCGTTGATGGTGTCGACGCCGAAGCCGCCGTCGAGAATGTCATCGTCGGAGCCGCCGCGAAGGTCGTCGTCTCCGCCGCCGCCATGGAGTTCGTCGTTTCCGGGGCCGCCGGCAAGAAAGTCGTCGTTGGCATCGCCGTAGAGAACGTCGTCACCGGCATCGCCTCGAATGTTGTCGTTGCCGCCGCGGCCATCGAGGGTGTCATTTCCCTTTTTGCCGCGCAGGGTATCGTTGCCTGCCATAGCAACGATGGTGTCGTTGCCGCTTTGGCCGATGAGGAGATCGTCACCCGAGCCTCCATCGATAGTGTCGCCACCTGCACCGCCACGAACAATGTCGTT
Organism: uncultured Acidimicrobiales bacterium; assembly: GCA_938023735.1. Lineage (GTDB taxonomy): Bacteria > Actinomycetota > Acidimicrobiia > Acidimicrobiales > SHLQ01 > CALLQB01. The sequence continues at coordinate 4,220 of CALJDK010000118.1, read as the reverse complement.
GCCTTTGCCGGCGTACACGATGTCAGATCCGCCACCGGCTTTGATGGTGTCGGCACCTCCGCCGGCGTGGATGATGTCGTCCCCGCCTTTGGCCCGAATAAAGTTGTCGGATGGGCCCGCGCAGATGAAGTCGTCGCCTTGGGTTCCGGCGATGACGGCAGTATCGGCGGTGATGACGTTGTACCCGGCGGGGGCAATGCCGCAGCTGGTCGCCTGAGCTGAGGCGGAGGAAATCGAAACCGTCAACGGAGCGATCAGGATCGCTGCAGCAACGGCGGCACGGCGAGCGGAGAGTGGGGTTGGCATGAGACACCTTTGGGTCGGTTCGAGCCTCGAAACAGCTCGACTCCAGGTGTCTTCCTATTCGGCGCTACTCGCGACGATTTGAGGTCATTTCGGCCAGTGCCGTTGCGGTGGTGGCAAGCATTGCGGTCCAGTACCCGTCGACTTCGGGCACAAAATCGGCCGACGCGGCGATGAAAGTGCGGACCTGTCCGTCGATGGACCGTTCGGTTACCTCGGCGAGTGATCCGGGTTCGGTAAAGACGGCGATCAGTTCACTGAGTTTGGTTTCGGCCACGCCATCGAGCTCTACCGGGTCGGGGGCGTAAGCACCGAGGTCGCGGTCGTCGAGAAACAGAAACGCATGAATGATCTCGCGGTTCTTTCCTTCCGACGCCGGGTCGGTGTCGGCGATTCGAAACTGCCCAAGAGACGTGAGGTCATCGAGGTTCGGCGTGATGCCAAGCTCTTCATGGAGCTCTCTCACTCCATCGGCGAGCGTCTCGTCGGCGAGTATGTGGCCGCCGGCGCTGATGTCGAGCAGGTTCGGAAACGCTCGCTTGTTTGCCGACCGACGCTGGAGCACCGCATAGGGTTCGCCGGCTCGGTGGGCCACAACGAGGCAATGGAATACCTCGTGCCAGTGTCCGAGCCGATGCACCTCATCGCGGGGGAGCGCGCCCAGAGGGATACCGTCGTCGTCAAAGGCAGCGAGAAGCTCAGATCCGGACACACTAAAACGCTAGCGGCCCATCGAAGAATCGTTGCCGTCTAGCGGCGCTTCTTCACCTCGCAACGGGTGAACTTGGTCCGTCGAGCATCGAAGCAGGCGTCGGAACCGGCGCCGCCATCGATGGTGTCGCGGCCCTTTCCGCCCTTAATGACATCGGCGCCGCCGCCACCCTTGAGCGTGTCGTTGCCGCCTCCGCCTTTGACCACATCGTCGCCTTTGCCGGCGTCGATGGTGTCGTTGCCTTTGCCGCCAGTGAGTTCATCGAGACCCGGGGTGCCGGCAATTTTGTCGTTTCCTGAACCGCCATCGGCCTTGTTTGCGCCAGTGATGGTGTCGTTGCCGGATCCGCCGACGATGGTTCCCCGGGTGCTGTCGACCCCGGTGAGGGTGTCGTTTCCTGCGCCACCGAGCATGGTGAACGGCCCGCCTTCGATGCGGATCGTGTCGGCGCCGGTACCGCCATCGACCCGAAGGGGGCGAATAGCGGGACAGTCGGCGGGTTCGCCTTCGCGCTCGTCGTGGGCGAGCGCAACGATGATGTCATCGCCGTCGCCACCGTTGTAGACCTCGGCCTTGCTGCATACGTTGCGGCTGTAGAACGACTGGTAGCCGAAGATCTGGTCGTCGCCCGGGCCAGCGTTGATGGTGTCGTCGTCGGGGCCGTCGAAGATCACGTCGTCGCCAAGTCCGCCGTTGATGTTGTCGTCGCCCGAACCGGCACAGATCAGGTCGTTACCAGGACCGGCGCTGATCACGTCGTTTGCGGCGGTGCCGACAATGACGTCGTCGCGGCCGGTGGGGGTGTCGCCCATGATGAGCAGCACGGTCGCCTCGGCGCCGCTGCACTGAACTTCGGAACGGTCGAGGGGCGTCGAGCGAAGAAGCACGTTGCGGGAGCTGCTTCCGCTATTTCGGACAGCCCAACTCGGCCCGGCATACAGGAGTTCGCTCAGGCCGCTACCGATGACGTTGGCCGAGCGGCCACCGCTGCCAATGGAGTCGAGGTTGTGGTGCACCGAGCCCCAAGTGACCTCGTCGTTGCCGGGGTTCCAAACATAGGTGTCACCAGTGCCGAGTTCGCCGGTGAAGCCGTCGTAGTTCTCGTCGTCGCTATCGAACACCGAAACGGCAGCTCGGGTGTCGAAGCCCACGAGGCGGCCGTCGGGTGACATCTCGATCTGGTAGCCCAGCACGGTATCGACCGGCGCTGGCATCACCGATCGAGCACCGGTGGTCAGGTTTTTCACCGTTGGTCGGGTGCCCTGGAACGCCATGAGTGAACCGTCGAACGACAGAGCTACCGAGGTATTCCAGAATCGCTTACCGTCGAGGCGCATGAATGGTGCGTGGGTTTTGCCGTGGCTAACCCATCGCGGTGTCGTGGCCGTATCGAGGTCGACGGTGTAGAGGCGGCCGACCGTGGTGTAGGCGGCAACGACGGTGCCGTCTCCACTTATGGCGGTGTTGGTGAGAAAGCCATTCGTGCCGAGTGTTGGTGTGGTGATCGTTTCGCCGTTGGCGATGTCGACAGCCACCGCTTGAAAGCGGCCCGTTGTGGCTGCTGGCACGAGTCCGGAACCGGTCTGTCCGTTCCACGAGAGGTCGTGCAGGAAGCCGGTGTAGCCAATGCGCTTCGAGCGGTTGTTGTTGAGGTTGTAGACGGTGGTGCTGGTGGGCGTTTCTCCGTTTCCGGTGTGGTACTGGACAACAAGCGTGGTGCCGTTGTCGCTAAGAAAGATGTGCGGCTCGTTGCCGGTGAGGCGACCACGGTCCGAACTCTCGCCCGTTGCGATGTCGATGGTGATGACCTGGTGCTTGCCATCTCGGGTGACCACGGCCGCAGCGGTAGTGCCGTTCGAGGTGACCTCGAGCTGTTCGAGTGAGTCGTCATAGCCGTTCGCTACCGGGTCGAACACAACGTCGGCGGCGACGAGCGGGGTGGTGACCTGATTCGCCTGGGCGAGTGCGGTTGTCGGCGACGTTGCTGCGGCAGCAACCGAGCTGCACAACGCAGCAACCAATGTTGCGCACACGAGTGAAGCGACCGACCGACGGCGGGGCATGCTGGAGATACCCGAACGTTCTTGACGCATGAAACTGACCCTTGAGGAAGACTACGGGAGAAAAACCACGGAAAGTGGTCGTAATTTCCCAAGATACTCTCTCGCCGGTCAAAGTAAAGGGTAGTAACTACTCTTCGCGGTTTTCGTAGCAATCGAGATTCATCTCGTCGCACGTTTCGATGACCACATCGATGAGCGCTTGAATGGCTGGGCGTTCGGCGCTCGAGCTTTTGGTGATGAGTTCGACCGTGCGATGGCGCGGTCGTTGGAGATCGAGAACGGCGACTCCGTCCGGGACCTGTTGAAGGCCAAGGTCGGGGATGAGGGCCACACCAGCCCCGGCGGCGACCAGGCGTAGCGACGTGGGGTAGTCGGCGACCCGATGGGCGATGGCCGGTTCGATGCCCGCCTCGCGGTAAGACGCAACGGCGGCGAGTCCACAAGTGTTGTCGGTGGGTGGGGCAATGAGGTCATCATCGGCCAGAAGTGAAAGGTCGATTGCCGCCGCGTTCTTCGTCTTCTTGCCCGTCTTTCTCAACCGCTTCACTGCTTCAGGGTGGCTGGCCGGAACAACAACCCGAAACCAGTCTCGAAAGAGCATGGTCCGGTGGAAGCCGTCAGGAACGTCGGTTGGAGCTTCGTGGGTTCCGACGACAAAGGAGATGTCCAATTCGCCGGTCCGGATCAGATCGCTGGGTTCTTGAGCGTCGACCCCCATCGTGCGGAGCTTCACCCGGGGGTAGGCGGTGAGTTTGGACATAATCGGGCCGAGGAGTGTGGCGGCAATCGATTCGATAAAGCCCAAACGAATCTCGCCGGCAATCTCCCCCTGCACCCGTTCGATTGCCGCTTGGGCGCGCTCGAGTTGTTCGAGGACCACGTCGGCGTGGTCGACGAGTTCCCGGCCGGCGTCGGTGAGGAGAACGTTTCGGCCCGACCGTTCAAGCATCGAAACGCCGGTTGTTTTTTCGGCTTGGGAGAGTTGTTGTGAGACCGCAGATGACGTGTAGCCGAGCTCCTTCGCAGCGGCGCCTATCGTGCCGAGCCGGGATCATCATCAACTGTCCACATTGCGACCAGACAACCCTTGTCACCAACAAGCACATTCAGTCGGTGCACCGGACCAGCGAAGGACTGATCGG
>CALJDK010000117.1 GCA_938023735.1 uncultured Acidimicrobiales bacterium | reverse complement strand
GGCAACCACCCCGACGTCTACTACGCCGGGCTGCTCCAGTACGACGGCGATGCCTTTGTGCCCACCAACTACCTAGTCGATCCGCCCGTGATCGACCGCACCATGGGCGAGTTTCTGTGTGCCACCGGTTTGAAGAACTTTGCCATCAGCGAGACCCAGAAGTTCGGTCATGTCACGTTCTTCTGGAACGGCAACAAGACCGGCTATATCGACGAGGCGCTCGAGACCTACATCGAGATTCCATCCGACAACGTCGAGTTCAACGAAGCCCCCGCAATGAAGGCCCGCGAGATCACCGACGCCACCATCGACCTTCTGCGCAGCGGCGAATTTCGCTTTGGCCGGATCAACCTTGCCAATGGCGACATGGTCGGCCACACCGGCGACCTCGCTGCGGCGATTGAGGCGATGGAGGTTGTCGACGAGTCGTTGGGGCGTCTGCTCGAAACCATCAACGATCTCAGCGGTGTCCTTATCTATACCGCCGATCACGGCAACGCCGACATCATGTACACCGAGAAAGATGGTGTGCGGTCGCCGAAGACCTCGCACACCCTCAGCCCGGTGCCGTTCGTCATCCACGACGCCCGCTACGACGGCGAGTACCAGCTCACTGGTACCAGCCAGCATGGCCTTGCCAACATCGCCGCCACCGCCTTCAACCTCCTAGGTTTCGAAGCCCCCGAAGACTACGAACCCAGCCTCATCACGTTCTAACTTCCAAAAACGAAAGACGGTTCCAGACACCGTCTTTCGTTTAGAGGTTGACGGTGCCGTCGATGCAGGTCACTGCGTCGCCGCCCACCCAGATTTCGCCGTCGGCTTCTTCTACGTATACCCGACCAGCGCGACCAAGAGCCGTTCCCTGCGATGCCACATAGGGCGAGGTGAGCGTGCCGTTGCCCAGTAACCATTGGGCCAACGCTGCGTTGAGGCTGCCGGTCACGGGATCCTCAGCAGCCTGTCCGCTCGAACGGAAGAATGCCCGCACTTCGATATCGGTAGGGGCGTCGACGTCACCGGTCCTCGATGGCCCAACAACACCAAGGGGCGCTGCACCGACCACGCCGATGTCGTAGTTTTCGACCGCAGCGAAGTCGGGTTGAAGTGCCAGCACTGCGTCGGCATCGATCAGTTGCACGGCAAGCCACCCGGGTCCGTTGTCGGCCCACTGAGCGTCGACGATCTCGCTTCGGTCGATGCCCAGAACCCTGCAGGTCATGGAGATATCGTCCTCGTCGACGGCGCCGCTTCGGGTTAGAGGAGGCGCGGCGAAGGCAAGGCGTCCGGAGTCATCCTGACGAAGCGTGATGAGCCCGGCTGCGCACTCTTGGATAACCACGCCTGGGTTCTTTGGCTGCCCACCGTCTTCGAGCCACGCGTGGCACGTGCCGATGGTGGGGTGTCCGGCGAAGGGCAGTTCGGTGTCGGTGGTGAAGATACGAACCCGGTAGTCGGCGGTCGGGTCGGTGGGCGGCAGGACGAACGTGGTTTCGCTCAGGTTGGTCCAGTTGGCAAAGCGTTGAAGTGCCTCGTCGTCGATGCCCGACCCGTCCATCACTACGGCAACCGGGTTGCCTCGGTACGCGACCTTGGTAAACACGTCGACCTGTTTGAAAGCGCTCATTCCCGAGACCGTATCCTGCGCTCCGATTGCCGTTTAGCGATTTTGAAACGGAGAAAGATCGAGGTTGCTGGCGCCGGTTGCAATCTTCTGGGCTACGGCCTCGCCCAGAGCGGGGGAGTGTTTAAACCCGTGGCCGCTGCATGGTGACATCACCATGATTCGTGACGAACGCGGGTCGGCGTCGATAAGAAAGTGATCGTCCAGTGTGTTGGTGTAGAGACACACCGCACGTTTCACACAGTTCGGGGTGATGCCACCGATTTGTGGTGCAATGTGCGTCTCATAGAAGTCTGCGACCTCGGCGTCAGAGATCTCGCGGTTTACGTCGTACGGGTTTGTGGTCGTGCTGAATTGTTCGCCCAGAATCTTCACGGCGTTGGTTCCGCCCGGGGGCACAGGAAACAAGCCGACGTAGTCATCGATGGTTTCGCCCGTCCAGATCGCAAAGGGCATCCGGTCGGTTCGAAACGCGTCAAGGTCTTCGGCCTCAAACCAAAACACCGCCTGGCGGGTAACGCTGAGTTGCTCGCCGTGAAGCGGGGCAGCGAGGTCGTGGATCCACGCGCCCGTTGCCACCACCACATGTTGTGCCCGGTAGCGACCCCGGTTGGTTTCGACCACCACACCCTCATCGTCGGCTGCCGTGGCGGTAACGGTTTCGTTGACCCGAATCATCGCGCCACGTTGCTTGGCCAAGGTGAGCTGGGCCGCCACCGCCTGCTCGCACATAATGACGCCACCGGTTGGTTCGTGTCCGGCGCGCATGGTGTCGGTGAGTTTGAGCTGCGGATGCGCCGCCCTGACCTCGGCCGCGGTGAGCGTGGTGTAGGGAATCCCGGCAAGCTTCGCAACGTCGTCGGTGGCGGTGACGAAATCGTGCCACCGGTCGTCTTTGCCGCCATCGCTGTTGGTAATGACGTAGCCGCCGCTTTGGTGAAACAAGACCTCGCCCACCGCCTCGCCAATGCTCTGCCAGAGTTCGTGAGAGCGGGCAACAAAGGGAAGGTATTGGGGGCCTTCGCCCACGGCGAGACGGGTGATTCGGGTTTCGGCGTGCGACGAACCGAACTCGTGTGGCGGCTCGTAGCGATCGATTCCAAGCACCGAAAGGCCAAGCGCCTGGGCCTGATACGTCACCGACGCGCCCATGGCGCCAAGGCCAATGACGATCAGGTCGGCATCGAATGAGCCACTACTCACCCTGCACCATCGCTTGGCTCTGGTTGTAGCTGATGGTGGGGTACTTCGGTGGATTGTCGGGGCCGTGGCAGGTGGGCAGACACTCCATCGGGTAGTCCGACGTGGCGTTGAAGAAGAACGGCACCGAGTATCGATCGGTCGGCTCGGTGTTGTTGGCGAAGTGCCGGGTGCTGAGGAACCGGTCGTTGCTCCACTGCCGCAACAATTCGCCCGAGTTCACCACGAAGGCATCGTCAAGGACCGGTGCCGAGATCCAGCAGTCTCGTTGGTGGCTGTAAATGGTGAGCCCCGGCCCGTCCTGAAGAAGCAGCGTAAGGAACGTTGTGTCGACATGCGGAGCAATCCCATACGCGCCATCACCACCCGCGACACTCGTGTCTGACACCTGTGTCGCGGGTGGGTAGTGCGACATGCGAAGGCGCGAGAATGGGTGGGTAAATCCGGGGGCGAAGAAGTTGGCGGGTAGGTCGAGTGCTACCGCGTAGATCGGAATCAGGCGGAGCGCGAGGTTGGTGACGAGCTGGCCAAAGTTCTCGACCGAAGCTCGAAAGCCGGGCAGTTCGTGGTCGGGCAGCCACTGGTTCTCGTCGGGGCCCACGCCCCGGTCGGACTTTACGATGAAGGCCTCGTTGAGGTTGCCCTTTTCGCGGCGGGGGAGCTTGCGTTCACCGATGGGTAGGTAGCCGCAACCCCTTAATGGCCAGTCGTCGCGATCCATCAGAACCCGGGATTTCAGCTCGATTGGTAGGGCGTGGAACCTTCGGGTTTGGGTGAAGATTTCCTCGATGTCTTCGCTAGAAACGCCATGGCCAATCAGCTGATAGAACCCAACGGTTTCCGATGCATGGCGTAGTACCTCTGCCGCTTCTGCCAGGTCGCTGGCGGAGCCTGAGCCAAAGTACGGTCCGACGTCGACGGTAGGGATGTCACCGTCCCGAGCTGGCACCGGCGAAGTAGTGTCCCATGACTCCGATTCTTGGCGAAGGGCAGCTTCTTTCTCCGCTGGATTGAACGTTGGGCTCATAGAACGAGTATCCCCGATGCGGGGGTCGGGTACAGAACCGCTCCATCCGAACAATGAATCGAGACTCCAATGTCCTTCTACTCCGATGCGCAACGCAGCGTGCAAGACCAGTTCGAGTCGAGGCCGCTTGCCGACCTGCTCGAGCTAGCGATCGTTGCCACCGAGCTCGCCGATGATCAGGTCGCCTTCATCACCAGCCGTGACTTCTTCTTTCTTTCGACGGTGACCGGGACTGGCGAGCCAACGGTCAGCTACAAGGGCGGCGACGTTGGCACAGTGAAGGTGCTTGATGCCACGACGCTTGCGTTTCCTGCCTACGACGGCAACGGCATGTTTCTGTCGATGGGCAATATTTCCGACACCGCCAAGATCGGCATGCTCTTTATCGACTTCGAAACGCCCAACCGGATTCGGGTACAGGCCACTGCCAGTTTCTCGGCCGACGATGAACTCCTCGCGGACTACCCGGGAGCGATCGGGATTGTGCGGGCAAGGATCGACCAGGTGTTTGTGAACTGCGCCCGCTACATCCACAAACACACCCGGGTCGCGGCGTCGCCATATGTTCCCGACAAGAACGGCCACCAGCCGTTTCCCACCTGGAAACGAATCGACCTGCTGCAGGGTGCTCTTCCGGAAGAGGATCAGGATCGTGCCGACGCCGAGGGTCTCGTAACCCAAGAGGCCTACGGCGAGGCCCTCCAAGCCGGCGAATCCTAGGCGGCTACCCAAACGCGACACTCGTGTCTGACACGAGTGTCGCGCTTCCTTGGGAGTTTAGGGATTGTGGAATAGCTGAGTGGTGTGTTGTGGTTAAACCTGACAATCATCGACTCAACTTTGTTTACAACATCGGTCACACGACCGTACATACGGCAAAAAGTCGCCCTACAATTACCCCTAACACCCCCAAACCAATCTCAAACCCGCCCCCGTCGGGCGGACTGCAGAAGAACCTGCAGAACAGCAGAGAGCTAGCACAAGGAGCTACTACGAATGAGCAAGGCCGTCGGAATCGACCTTGGAACCACCAACTCGGTGGTATCGGTACTGCAAGGTGGCGAACCAGTCGTCATCCCCAACTCAGAAGGTTCACGCACCACCCCCTCGGTGGTTGCCTTTTCCAAAGATGGTGAAGTTCTTGTCGGCGAAGTCGCCAAGCGTCAGGCCATCACCAACCCGGACCGCACCATCCGGTCGGTCAAGCGTCATATGGGCACCAACTGGACCATCGACATCGATGGCAAGGCCTACAACTCACAGGAGATCAGCGCCCGCACGCTCATGAAGCTCAAGCGTGACGCCGAGGCCTATCTGGGCGATACCGTCACCCAGGCCGTCATCACCGTTCCCGCCTACTTCGACGATGCCCAGCGCACCGCAACCCAGGAAGCCGGCACCGTCGCTGGTCTCGAAGTTCTCCGCATCATCAACGAGCCCACCGCCGCCGCGTTGGCCTATGGCCTCGAAAACGATGGCGCCGACCAGACCATCTTGGTCTTTGACCTCGGTGGCGGAACCTTCGACGTCTCGGTTCTCGAAATCGGCGACGGCGTGTTCGAAGTAAAGAGCACCCACGGCGATACCAGCCTCGGCGGCGACGACTGGGACGAAGCAGTCATCGACTGGCTGGCCGAGTCGTTCAAGGGCGACCACGGCGTCGACCTCAAGGCCGACAACATGGCCGTGCAGCGTCTTAAGGAAGCTGCCGAGAAGGCCAAGATCGAGCTGTCGCAGACCCAGGCAACGCAGGTGAACCTTCCGTTCATCACCGCAACCGACGCTGGTCCGCTCCACCTCGACTACAACCTCACCCGCGCCAAGTTCGAAGAGCTCACCTCCGACCTTCTGAACCGCTGCAAGACCCCGTTCGAGCAGGCCATCAAGGATGCCGGACTCACCAAGGGCGAGCTTGACCATGTCATCCTCGTCGGTGGCTCCACCCGCATGCCGGCCGTCGCCGAGCTCGTCCAAGAGATGACCGGCAAAGAGCCCAACAAGACGGTAAACCCCGACGAAGTTGTGGCCATCGGCGCATCGGTTCAGGCCGGTGTACTCAAGGGCGACGTGAAGGATGTTCTCCTTCTCGACGTCACGCCGCTGTCGCTTGGTATCGAAACCAAGGGCGGCGTCATGACCAAGCTCATCGAGCGCAACACCACCATCCCCACCCGTCGCACCGAAACCTTCACCACGGCCGAAGACAACCAGCCGTCGGTAGAAATCCACGTGCTTCAGGGCGAGCGCGAGATGTCGCAGTACAACAAGACCCTCGGCAAGTTCCAGCTTGTCGATCTTCCCCCGGCGCAGCGTGGTATGCCCCAGATCGAGGTCACCTTCGACATCGATGCCAACGGCATCGTGCACGTGTCGGCCAAGGATCGGGCAACCAACAAAGAGCAGTCGATGACCATCACCGGTCAGTCGTCGATGGACAAAGACTCCATCGACCAGATGGTGAAGGACGCCGAGGCTCACGCCGAAGAAGACAAGAAGCGTCGCGATGAAGCCGAGGTTCGCAACGGCGCCGACACGCTCGTGTACTCAACCGAGAAACTTCTCAAGGACCAGGGCGACAAGCTCGACGCCGACGAAACCTCCGGCATCGAAGATGCCCTTGCCGGCCTCAAGAACGCCATCGCTGGCGAAGACATCGAGGCCATCAAGACCAGCACCGAGACTGTGTCGGAGAAGGTGCAGGCGGTGAGCGCCAAGCTGTACGAGGCGGCCTCAGCTGAAGCCGCAGCGTCTGCCCCGACCGACGACGCCGAGGCCCCCGATGACGACGAAGTTGTCGATGCCGAGATCGTCGAAGACGACGATGCCGAAGCAGCCGAGGCCTGATCTCCAGTGCCTCCATCCAATACCGACGATGTGCCGGCTGGCGATCCTGCCAGCCAGGCACCGCAGGACCCAGCGGGCGGAGACCCAACGGGCCAAGCAGCTGGCCACGAGTCAGCTGAACCGGTCGCCGATCCAGCAGCAGAGGTGCCCACCGATGCTGCTGCCGGCGCACCGGACCCGGCTGAGCCGGATGCAGCTAGTGCTGCGGGCGAGCCAGTTCCAGAGCTCACCGTCGAAACCCTCATCGCCGACCTCGAGCGGGTAACCGCCGAACGAGATCAGTACCAGCGGGTCGCGGCCGAGTTCTCCAACTTCCGGAAACAAACCGAGAAGCGGCAACAGGAGCTTGCATCCTTCGCCGCGGCCGGAGCCGTCGAGCGGCTCCTGCCGGTGCTCGATGCGTGCGACGGAGCTCTCGCTCAGGGCGCCACCGACGTTGCGCCCATCCACACGCTGCTCCTCGACACCCTGGTGTCGCTTGGCCTTGCCCGTCTGGGCGAACCCGGCGATGCCTTCGATCCCAACCTTCACGAAGCAGTCATGACCGAACCCGCAGCAGAAGGCGACGACGGCCAAGTCGTCACCGAAGTGTTGCGCTCGGGATATGGCCTCAACGGCCGCACGCTTCGGGCAGCGATGGTGAAGGTCCGAGGCTGACTAGCCTTTCCAAAAGCCGTCCAAACCACATCCCCCCACCTGTCTCCTGAGGAGGTGACATGACCGCACAGCGCGAATGGCTCGATAAGGACTACTACAAGGTCCTTGGCGTTTCGAAAGACGCAACGGCCAAAGAGATTAAGTCCGAGTACCGAAAGTTGTCGCGGAAGTATCACCCCGATGCCAATCAGGGCGACGAGAAGGCCGAGGAGCGTTTCAAAGAGATCTCCGCTGCCTACGACGTGGTTGGTGACGAAGAGAAACGAAAAGAGTACGACCAGGTCCGCAAGCTCGGCCCAATGGGTGGAGCGTTCGGCGGCGGCGGTGGCCGAGGTCCTGGCGCTGGAGGCATGAACTTTGACCCAGGTGGCCTTGGCGATCTCGGCGACCTGCTGGGCGGGCTCTTCAACCGTGGCGGTGGTGGAGCACCCCCGGGGTTTGGTGGGCGCGGTCAACAGCGCCAATCGGCGGCCCGCAAAGGCCCCGACCTCGAAGCCGTGCTGCACCTCTCGTTCGAAGATGCCGTTCGGGGCATCACCACTGCGGTGCATTTGGTGAGCGACGCAGCATGTTCGACCTGCAAAGGCTCGGGTTCGGCCCCGGGCACGGCGCCAGGAGTCTGCGGCATCTGTCGCGGCAACGGTGTCACCGACGACAACCAAGGCGGCTTTTCGTTCAGCCGCCCATGTAGTGGCTGCGGTGGCCAAGGCACCGTCATTACCGACCCGTGCGAGTCGTGTCGCGGTACCGGATCCGAGCGTCGTCCGCGCGAGGTGAAGGTTCGTATTCCGGCCGGCGTCAAGAATGGCCAGCGCATCAAACTGGCCAAGCGCGGCGAACCCGGAACCTACGGCGGACCGCCCGGCGACCTCTTTGTCATCATCGATGTTGCGCCGCACGATCGATTTGGTCGCAAGGGAAACCATCTGACCTTGACGGTTCCCATCACCTTCGCCGAGGCCGCGCTGGGGTCCAAGATCACTGTGCCAACCCTCGACGACGGAACCCGAACCATCAAGATTCCCGCTGGCACCGCTTCGGGCATGAAGTTCCGGGTCAAGGGCCAGGGCGTCGAAACCACCAAGAAGACCGGCGACCTACTGGTCGAAGTAGTGGTCGATGTTCCGAGTGATCTCTCTAAGAAACAGCGCGAAGCTATCGAGGCGCTCCAGAAGGCAACCAACGACTCACCACGGGCGTATCTCGAGGTCGACTAATGGCGGAACCAGCTCCAACGGAACCGAGGGTTTCAACCCGAGCCCTCTATGTGATCTCGGTTGCAGCCGAGCTAGCTGGTTGTCACCCCCAAACGCTGCGGATCTACGAACGCAAGGGTCTGGTCACGCCGTCGCGGGCCGGGGGTGGCGGTCGTCGATACTCCGACGCCGACATCGAACATTTGCGCCGCATTCTCGAACTCACCTCGCTGGGCATGAACCTGGCCGGTGTGAAGCGGGTCCTCGAGCTCGAGGCCGAAGTGGCGACGCTCCGGTCCCAGCTTGCTGTGCTTCAGGTGGCGGCGGAAGAAGCGGTGAAGGACGCCCATCGCGAGCATCGACGCGATCTGGTTCCTCTCAGCCAAGAGGTCACGCTGTACCGGCGACGCCGCTCGTGAACGCCGCTCACAGCGGCAAAGGGAATGATTCGGCCATGGAGCCTGTTCACTAGGTGGTACCCGTCTGCGAAAGCCCCCACGTATGCCAGAGCTAGAACTCGATATCCATCTCGATGCCGATGAATGGGCGCCGCAGCTGCGTACCGACGTACTCAACGGGCTTACCTCGTCACCAAAGACACTTCCCCCGAAGTGGTTCTACGACGATCGGGGCAGTGATCTCTTCGACCAGATCACCAGGCTTCCCGAGTATTACCCCACCAATGCCGAGCGCCAGATTCTTCGCAAGCGGGCCGCCGAGATCGCCGAACTTTCCGGTGCCGACACCCTCATCGAACTTGGTTCCGGCACGTCAGAGAAAACCCGCGTCCTTCTCGACGCCTTCACCTCCTCGGGCCAGCTGCAACGCTTTGTTCCCTTTGATGTGTCCGAGCAAACCCTTATCGACGCCGCCAAAGTTATTGGCGAGGATTACCCGGAGATGTCGATTCACGGGGTTGTCGGCGACTTCGAACGACACCTCGAGATGCTGCCCACCGGTGGTCGGCGCGTCATCGTGTTTCTCGGCGGCACCATCGGCAACTTTGCGCCAACGCAACGCCAAGAGTTTCTTGAGCAGGTTGTGTCCACCCTGAATCCGGGCGACAGCTTTGTGCTGGGCACCGACCTGGTGAAAGACCACGGTCGACTCGTGGCGGCTTACGACGACTCCCAAGGCGTTACCGCCGAGTTCAACAAGAACGTTCTGGCAGTAGTGAACCGCCACCTTGGCGCCAACTTTGATGTCGATTCCTTTGAACATGTTGCCATCTTCGATGCCGAGAACGCCTGGATCGAAATGCGGCTTCGGAGTTTGGTGGATCAAACGGTCCATATTGCCGACCTTGATCTCGATGTTTCGTTCACCGCCGGCGAAGAGATGCGAACCGAAATCAGCGCCAAGTTCACCCGCGACCGGGTTGCGGCCGAGTTGTCCGACGTTGGACTCGACCTGGTCGAGTGGTGGACCGATGCTGCGGGCGACTACGCCCTTTCGCTCTCCACCCGCCGGTAACGCGCTTCCTGGGGAGGGAATTTCTTTTCCCCAGAAGAGTCGGACTGTCCACAGCAGTTCTGTGGACGGCCATCGACTTGTCGCCCGTTTCGTCTTGATTTCGTAACGGTTTGTACATTTCGTGAAATTTCTTCACTAGTTTTCCCCCCTTTTGTCCACAGTTGGGGATAAAACTGGGCCGCTTCTCCACAGAATTTCAGGACTTGGGGATTTGACCGGCCGCCCCAAAACTGACCAGTGCTGCTTTGTCCAGCTTCGTTGTCGAACCGTTCAGAGGCGCCGTCGAACAGATTCACCCTTGCGCAAAAGGTGATATCCGGTACCCTCCGAATCGAGCGCATGGTGTGCGCTTTTGGCATAGAGGGTGACACGATGAGCGGTTCGGTCGATTCCAGGAACAGTGCGGGTACTACCGCACGGATAGTCGTTGGGTTTGCCATTATGGCGCTCTTGCTTGCGTTTGGTTGGCTGCTCAACGCCGACCATGCCCATGCCCAGGCGGGGGTATCGATGACGGTAGACCCAACGACCGACCTGGTCGATGGCCAGGATGTGCAGGTAACCGTTTCGGGCACGCTCCAGGGAAACGAACCGATGTTCATCCGACAATGCGTGGCCGGAGCTACCGATGCGGGCCAGTGCGATCGAACCGTCCTTGGCGTGGCCGAAACCGGGCACGGGAACGGTGGTCCGTTGTCGACGACCGTTGTGGTGTACCGCGAGATCGACATCGAAGCCGGCACCATCGACTGCGCCGTCGATGCCTGCGTGTTGACGCTAAGCCCCTACACCGATCCATCAAACCTGTTTGCTGAAGTCTCGATTGCCTTCGATCCCGCTGTACCTGCCGCCCCCCGACCTACCGCAACCGTGACCCCCAACGACGATCTCATGGAGGGCGAAATCGTGGTGGTTGAAGGTGCGGGATTCGAGCCATTCGAGCGGTTGTGGATCGCCCAGTGCGGGCCCGACAACACCCGCCACTGCCAAGGTCGAGGCAGCGACACCGCAGAACTCGACGGCACCTTCCGTGTCGAGCTGCCGCTGCGGCGAGTGATTCGCGACCATGGCCTCACGCAGGTGGATTGCGGCGTTGATGCTTGCAGTTTGGTCATCGAACGACGAGGCCGAACCCTCGCGCCCATCGCGTTGAACTTCGATGCCGACGCTCCCCTCGAGCAAGCGCTGAATGTGAAGGTCCGACCGCGAAAGAACCTGTTCGATGGCGACATTGTGTCGGTAACCGTCACGCCGGCCGAAGGAGAACTGCTCAGCGGATACGCCAGCGTTCTGCAGTGCGCGCTTTTCGAGAGCGGGGTGGTCGACGGCGAAGCGTGTCATCAACTCGGTAACTTCCAACGAAACCGCAACCCTGATGGCGAGGGTCCCGCCACCACCCTTCCCCCGGCAACAACTGATCCCCCAGCAACGCCATCTCCGCCAACAACAGCGGGACCGAGCGGCGTCGAACCGCTTGCTGATGACCTTGCCCAACTCACCGGTGATGTCCAGGTCCGGCAGATGCTGTTCTTTGAAAACCACAACGGCGAGTCCCGCAGGATCGACTGTCAGCAAACAAAGTGTGCTGTGGTAGTGCTGGCTGACGCCGACTCGGTGTCCCGGAGCCAGGTGCTGAAGTTCGACGCTGAGTCGGTCGTGCCGAAGGCTGTGGTGAAGATCACGGGCCGCAACAAGCTAAGTACCGACGCCCCGCTGACGGTCAACATCAGCAAAACCCGCACCCGATCGGTCGAGGTTCGTCAGTGCCCCCGTTCGGCAATGACCCACCTCGATCACCGATGTCAGCGGATTGGCTCGCTCTATCGTGGGCCTCGCAATCAAGAGATGGCGCCGATTGGGCTTGAGAAGTTCACCGTCACCGCCCGCCCTGTGCGGTTCGTCGGACACGGTGCCAACCAGGTTGACTGCCGTGAACCGAAGGCCTGCGACCTTCGAGTGTTCGGGAGTGATGGGCCGATGCGTCGACTGCTGGTGAACTTCACGCCCGAAAGCTCGCCAATCGCCGAAACGTTCAGGCTGGCCAAACGCAAGAACATTGAGAACCGCGAACCGATTGCCATCAAAGTCGGACGTACGGGCCGCGGTTGGAGCCTGGTGCAGTGTGCGGACCGGTCCTCGTCGGTGGGGTGTGTGCAGATTCGAGTGAACGATGCCGTCGAGGAATCGGGCGTCACCCGAGGCACGGTGGCCTTGCGGCGGATCGTCAACGGTGTCGACTGCGCTGTAGCTCGGTGCCAGTTGCGGTTGGTGAGCGGCCACCGCGAAACCGATCGCGTGGCGTTGCGGTTTGATCCGAACACGCCTGGCGACCCCGAACCGACCTTCGAGGCCAAGCCTCGACGTGGACTTCAGGACGGGCAGCTGATTGAGATCACTAGTCGCAACACGGGCGGTCGCTATCAGGTGCTGCAATGTGTTCGCGACGACGATGGCTTGAACACTGCGTGCCTCTATTTGCCGCAGGGTCGAGTTTCTGAGCCCGACGATCTGCCGGGTACTCGCCAAGTTTCGGTGGCGGTACGTCGCACGATCACCGGAGTCGATTGTGCCGAGTCAGCGGGTCGCTGCCAGCTGGTGTTTCAGCGAAACCACTCGGCGTCGAACTTTGGTGTGGTGAATCTCCGCTTCGATCCTGATGGCCCCGAGACCCCCGAACCGGCCGCCAAGGTGCGACCACGCAAGGGTCTGGCCGACGGCCAGTTGGTCAATGTCACGCTCACCGCTATCGAGCACCCGTTCGTGCAGCAATGCGTCGTTCTTAACGGCGAGGTTCTCGAAGGGTCGTGCCAAGGAATCAACATGGCGGTTACTGAGCGAACCGAGGACTCCACCACGGGCACCGTTCGTGTGCGTCGTTACATTGCGCCTCAAGGCGTCGAAACGCCCTATGACTGCGCAAGTCAACCGCGAACCTGTGTGCTGCGGGTCTCGAGCTACGGCAACCACGATGGGCAGCCATCAAACATTGATGTCTCGCTCGTGTTCAATCGGCGGTCGGAACCCGTGAGCACCACCCAGACACTGGTTGTCGACGATGAAGGGCCGATTGCTCGCAACTCGCTGGTGAACGTCTCGGGCGCCGGATTTTCGCCCGGTTTGAACGTGTTTGTTCTTTCTTGCCCCGACATCGAGGAAATCGATGGCAACCTGTGTGACACCGGCACGCTCACTCCTGTCCAGGTGGGCCCGGACGGCACCTTCTCGGTTTCGGCGACCTTCTCCGATTGTGAGACCGAGCGCTGCCGGTTTGGTGCGGGCGATGCGGGTGGCACCGAAGCCGCCGTATCGGAGCCCTTCGACGTCGATCGGGGCTGAATTTTCGGCGCTGACGGGAATGCCTACGGGGCGGCTGGAGTTGTAGGAGTTCGACATCGCAAAGTTGATAACACCATTGTCAACTTTGACGATTGACTTGCAAACATCAATTCCCTCCGAAAAGGTTGCCCCCTATGGCCTTTGACCCCAATCGTTGGACTCTCAAGACCCAAGAAGCATTCACCGCCGCCACGACGTTGGCGAAGACCAAAAACAACCCCGAGATAACCCCTGCTCACCTGCTTTCGGCGCTGGTTTCCCAAAGCGAAGGCATTGTCCTGCCTCTTCTCGACCACCTGGGCGAGTCGCTCCTGACCGTACGGAACCGCATCGATAGCGAGATTTCCACGCTGCCGTCTGCCTATGGGTCCGAAGCCCGAATCAGCCGCGACCTCACCGCTGCGGTCGATCAGGCCGACCAGGCTCGCGAAGATCTTGGCGACGAGTACCTCTCTACCGAGCATCTTCTTCTGGCGATGGCCGATCAGCTCGACCTCGAACGAGAAGAGGTTCTCGAAGCAATCCGCGAGGTTCGTGGCAGCCATCGCGTAACCACCCAGAACCCCGAAGATCAGTACCAGTCGCTCGAAAAGTACGGCGACGATCTCACCGCAGCTGCTCGTGCAGGAAAGCTTGATCCGGTCATCGGCCGTGACGACGAGATTCGCCGAGTCATTCAGGTGTTGTCTCGCCGAACCAAGAACAACCCGATCCTTATCGGCGAGCCCGGCGTCGGGAAGACCGCGATCGTCGAAGGCCTTGCCTCACGAATCGTCGAGGGCGATGTGCCATCGTCGCTCCAGAACAAGCGCGTCATCTCGCTCGACCTCACTTCGATGGTTGCCGGCGCGAAGTTCCGTGGCGATTTCGAAGAGCGCCTCAAGGCAGTGCTGAAGGAAATCACCGACTCTGACGGCGAGGTAATCACGTTCATCGACGAGATGCACACCGTCGTGGGTGCCGGTGCTGGCGCCGATAGTTCGATGGATGCCGGCAACATGCTCAAGCCACTGCTGGCCCGAGGCGAGCTGCGAATGGTCGGCGCAACCACGCTCGACGAATTTCGCAAGCACATCGAGAAAGACCCGGCCCTCGAGCGCCGCTTCCAGCAAGTGCTCGTTGCGCCGCCGTCGGTCGAAGATTCCATCGCGATCCTTCGTGGACTAAAGGAGCGGTACGAGGTGCACCACGGCGTCCGTATTCAGGATGCCGCGCTCGTAGCCGCTGCTGTGCTTTCCGACCGTTACCTCACCGGTCGGTTCCTCCCCGACAAGGCCATCGACCTCGTCGACGAATCAGCCAGCAAGCTACGGATCGAAATCGACTCGGTTCCCACCGAGATCGACGTGGTCGAACGTCGTATTCGCCAACTCGAAATCGAACGGGTGGCCCTCACCAAAGAGACCGACCGTTCGAGTCAGGAGCGTCTGGCCGACCTCGAGTCAGAGATTGCTGACCTTACCAAGAACCTGTCTGACCTTCGGTCGCACTGGGAGTCCGAGAAGGAAGCAATCGATCAAATCCGTGAGCAGAAGGAACTGCTCGAGTCGCTTAACACGCTCATCGACCGCGAGACCGACCTCGAGAAAGCGGCAGCGATTCGTTACGGCGAGATTCCCGAACTCGAGCGTCGCATCGAAGAGTCGACGGCTGCGCTCGACGAGCTTCAGGTCAGCACCAAGATGCTGAAGGAAGAGGTCGATGAAGAAGACGTTGCCGAGGTGGTTTCGAAGTGGACTGGGGTGCCGGTTTCACGCCTGATGGAAGGCGAAGTCGACAAGCTTGTGCGCCTCGAGGAGGTGCTGCACGAGCGGGTGGTCGGCCAGGACGATGCGGTCACGATGGTGGCCAACGCCATCCGTCGAAGCCGCGCTGGGCTCTCTGACCCCAACCGTCCGATCGGTAGTTTCCTCTTCCTGGGCCCAACCGGTGTCGGAAAGACTGAACTTGCTCGTTCGCTCGCCGATTTCTTGTTCGACGACGAGCGGTCGATGGTTCGAATCGACATGAGCGAATACATGGAGAAGCATTCGGTGAGCCGCCTTATCGGTGCTCCTCCTGGTTATGTCGGGTACGACGAGGGCGGTCAGCTAACCGAAGCGGTTCGTCGCCGTCCGTATTCGGTGGTGTTGCTCGACGAGGTCGAGAAGGCCCACGCCGACGTGTTTGGTGTTCTGCTTCAGCTGCTCGATGATGGTCGGCTTACCGATGGCCAGGGTCGGTTGGTCGACTTCACCAACGTGATCTTGATCATGACCTCGAACCTTCCCGGTGACCCGCTCGACTTCTTCCGGCCCGAGTTCATCAACCGGGTCGACGACATGGTGCGGTTCCGCCCGCTCGAGTTGGCCGACCTGACCCACATCGTCGACATCCAGCTGCGATCGCTCGAAGACCGTTTGGCCGCCCGCAGAATCGCGTTGGAGGTCACCGATGCCGCCAAGGCAAAGTTGGCCAACGACGGGTTTGACCCCGACTACGGCGCCCGTCCGCTCAAGCGAGTAATCCAACGAGAGATCGGCGATCGCCTCGCGCTGCTCCTGCTAGAAGGAGCGTTCGGAGAAGGCGACAAAGTAACGGTAGACCACCAAGGCGAAGACCTAACCTTCACCTAACCCAGCCCTGACGCTCGGCGTTTCAGAGAGACAGCCCTGGAGGTTCGAGACCCAGGTGCCTGGAACCTTTGGGCGCTCTGGGTGCCTGGCACGTCAGGCCCAAAAGGTTCCTGGCACCAAATGGCGGTTTTGTACCTGGCACCAAATGGGGGTTTCGGTGCCAGGTGCCGACCACTCTGAGTGGTTGCGAAAAGGGGCTGCGTGCCCAGGGAACGGCGATGAGTAGGGCGGAGGCCCGGAGTCTGAGCCTGGTTGGGCTGCGTGCCCAGGGAACGTAGAAAAATAGAGGGACCTGACTTGGTTTTCCTTCTGCCCCACAAAAGTCAGAGGGAAAACCTGTCAGGTCCCAGTTGCCGATCTCACGGGGATGTTGCCCCAACCCCTGAGTCGGCGTGTGTGCTTTGATGGCTGGCGCCTTTGCCCCAAGGCGACTTCAGCCAAAGCACAACACTTTGTTTGATTTTTGGTGTGGGCGGTTTACGTTCCTTTTGCTGGCCTGGCCTATCCGGTGAAGCTGGGATTACCGGCGACGGGTTGCGCAGGCTCTTGGTCGGCGGGTTGACGCGCGGGCTGCGGCTCGGGTTCTGGTTCGGGGGCTGGCGGCTCGGGCTCGGGTTCTGGTTCGGGGGCTGGAGGCTCAGGTTCGGGCTCGGGCTCGGGTGCGGGAGGTTCTGGATCGACGGAGCCGCCGCCTTCGAGAATGCAAGTTATTGAGACGACGATGTCGAGTCCTTCGGCGGGAATGGTGATGCTGATGGCATTCCCGGGTTCGGTGATCGGGATGACCGATGCGGGTTCGACGTTGAACGCAATGTTGGTTGCGCCGTCGGCGTCGACCGAGACGAGACAGGTTGCCCCGACTGGTAGGTCGCCTACCGAGATCGACGGGTTCTTGTCGGTTCCTCGGGCCGAACCGCTAGCTCCACAGTCGAGGGTAAGGGTGGCCTCGAACTCGTCATCGCCTTCGGTGATTTTCTGTACCGTAATGGTGCTACCGCCGGTTGCCGGTGGGGTGGTGTCTGGTGGCGTCGTGTCTGGTGGCGTCGTGTCGGGTGGCGTTGTTGACGGAACCGTTGTTGGAGGCGGGGGGTTTACCAGGCGGGCGCCCACACAGACGGGCCGCACCGAGTTGGCCGATGCCGAGCCGATTGCAGCGTGGACTGCACGGATCTGCGTTGCGGTGCCGTTGATCGTTACTTCGCCAATGCCGCCGCTCCAGGTTGCCTCGGCAACACCATCGGCGAGGTCGCCAGTTGTCCGGCTGGTGGCGAGCACGTTGCCGGAGCCGTCGATCAGCTCGGCGAACCATTGTTCGTTGCCTTGACTGCCGCTGTCCTGGCGTCCGGTGTAGCCGTCGTAACTCACTGCTGCGAGCTGGTAGGTGCCCGGGGGAATCGGAGAGCCGAGGCCGTAGGTGGCCGAGGTCGGGCCCGTCGACAGAATCTTGTTGCCAACGACGGTGTCAAAGCCAACCGACCCGAACGAGTTGGCGTAGTCGCCGCCACACCCGGCCGGGCTTGGGCCGGCTTGCGCTTCGACCGAACCGCTCTTGTCGAACAGTGTCAGTGCAAAGAGTGCCGCCAAGATGACAACCAGTGCCGCGAAGCCGAGACGCACAATGCGCGGCATCGGCTGACGGGTGGATTGATGTGATGCGGTGGACGCCACGAAAATAACTCCCTGCCCAAGTACGTAACTCTTCGCCGAAGGTACCTCGTTGGCAACATTCTCCACAAATCCCCCACTTGCAACTCTGCGCGCATTAGGCTGCTTTGCCCTCCGAGTACTTCGTGCTATTTCAGTAAATGCCTGGTCAGAGTGCTGAAGTTCACAATTTTCAAAGAATCCCGCTCCAGGAAGTTTTTCGGTTCCTCATGGGCTCGCCAGGCGAACTAGGGTCGTTCTGTAACGGAGTCGACTAAATAAGGAGCGGCCCGTGCCTTCGACGATTGTCGTTGGCACCCAGTGGGGCGACGAAGGCAAGGGTAAGTTCACCGACCTTGTCGCCAAAGAGATGAACCTTGTAGTTCGCTACCAGGGAGGCCACAACGCTGGCCACACCCTTGTGGTCGACGGTGAAAAGTTCGCTCTCCAACTGGTGCCTAGTGGAGTTTTATACGACCACATCACTCCCGTTCTCGGGAACGGTGTTGTAGTTGATCCTCGCGTGCTTATCGCGGAGATGGACATGCTGGAAGAGCGGGGCGTCGACACAAGTCGGTTGCGGGTGAGCGGCAATGCGCACCTCATCTTTCCCTTCCATCAGGAGATCGATGCGCTGCACGAGCGCTACCTCGGCGAGAACAAGCTCGGAACCACCAAGCGTGGCATCGGGCCGGCCTACGCCGACCGCGCGATGCGTATCGGTATCCGGATGCAGGATCTGCTCGACGAGAAGATCTTCCGGGCCAAGCTCGAGGTCAGCCTCGACTTTGCCAACAAGGTCCTGACGCGGGTCTACAACAAGCTCCCGCTCGATTTCGATGAGATTTGCTCCATCTATCTTGGCGAGTGCAAGCCTCGGCTTGAACCGCACATCGCCGATGCCATCGATCTGGTGCATTCATCGCTTGAAGCGGGTGGCAACGTGTTGTTTGAAGGAGCGCAGGCGACCTTCCTCGATCTCGACCACGGCACGTACCCATTCGTGACGTCGTCCAACCCAACCGCGGGTGGCGCACTCACCGGTGCTGGCGTTGGCCCCCGAGATATCGATCGAATCATCGGCATCGCCAAGGCCTACGTAACTCGCGTTGGCTCGGGCCCGTTCCCCACCGAACTTTTCGACGAGGTAGGCGATCACCTGGTCGATGTCGGACACGAGTACGGAACCAACACCGGTCGTCGCCGACGCACCGGCTGGTTCGATGCGGTGATGCTTCGCTATGCCGTTCGCGTGAACTCGCTCAGCGAAGTCGCGCTGACCAAGCTCGACATTCTCGACGCGCTCGACACCGTCAAGGTTTGTGTTGCGTACGAGCATGAGGGCAAGAGGATCGAGCAGCTGCCGTACCACCAGTCGGTACTGCACGACTGCAAGCCGATCTACGAAGAGCTTCCCGGGTGGAAGACCGACATCTCGAAGATGACCGAGAAGCACGATCTGCCCAAGGAGGCCAGCGACTACATCGCCTTCCTCGAAGCACAGGTTGGCGTACCCATCAACTTGGTTGGTGTTGGTCCCGGCAGAAGCCAGTTTCTCCACTTCACCAACTAGGGCTATCGATGAGCTCCGACACAATCCGCAAGCGAGTGTGTGTGGTCGGTTCCGGTGGGCGCGAGCATGCGTTGGCATCGGTCCTTGGCCGTACCGCCGACGTTGTCGTGACGCCAGGATCCCCTGGCATCCCGGGTTCGGTCGATACCGATCCGATCGACATCGACGCCGACCTCTTTGTTATTGGCCCTGAAGCTCCTTTGGTCGATGGTCTCGCCGATCGGCTTCGTGCTCAGGGCAAGTTGGTGTTTGGCCCCGGTGCCGACGGTGCACGGCTCGAAGGGTCCAAGGCGTGGATGAAAGAGGTGCTGGCCACCGCCGGCGTGCCCACTGCCATGCACGGCACCTTCACCGAGGTCGAACCGGCGCTTGCCTACCTCGACACCATGCCTGGCTTCTATGTGGTGAAGACCGATGGGCTCGCCGCTGGCAAAGGCGTGCTGGTCACCCACGACCTTGCTGAAGCGCAGGATGCCGTGCGCTCCTATCTTTCGGGCGATGCGTTCGGCGATGCCGGCCGAACCGTGGTGATCGAGGAAGGGCTCACCGGCCCTGAGATTTCGATTCTGGCCATCTGTGATGGCACGAAAGCTGTCGCCTTGGCGCCGGCTCAGGACTTCAAACGAATTGGTGTCGGCGATACCGGCCCCAACACCGGAGGTATGGGCGCATATTCGCCAGTGCCGGTGGCCACCCCCGATGTGGTCGACATCATCATGAACGAAGGGGTACAGCCGACCCTCGACACGTTGCGCTCGATGGGCATCGACTACCGCGGTGTGCTGTACGCAGGAATCATGGTCACCCCGCAGGGGCCCAAGATGCTCGAATACAACGTGCGATTCGGCGACCCCGAATCTCAAGTGGTTCTGCCCCGACTCACCACCGACCTGGTGCAGCTGCTCAGCGAGGCAGCCGCCGGCAACATCGAAACAACTCCTGAGTTCACCACCGACGCCACCGTTACCGTTGTGTGCGCGGCCGAAGGGTATCCGGCGTCACCCGTCAAAGGTGCAACCATTGTCGGTATCGATGAGGCCGATGCGATCGATGGCGTCAATGTGTTCTGCGCTGGCACCGGCGGATCCCCCACTGAGCTCACCGTCAACGGTGGTCGGGTACTTGCGGTTACCGGCACCGGACCAACCCTGGCCGCTGCCCGCGACCGGGCCTTCGCTGGTGTCGACAAAATCTCGTGGCCTGGAATGCAGTACCGCAGCGACATTGCCGAGGCCGCTGCCAGTACGCCTCCGGAGGTAGAAGACAGTGTCTATTCCTAACGTGCTTGCGTCGCGATACGCCTCGGCCGAGATGGTTGATATCTGGTCGGCGTCGAACAAAGTCATCGCCGAACGCCAACTTTGGATTGCCGTGCTCGAGGCGCAACGCGATTTGGGCGTTGAGCTTCCCGATGGCGTTATCGACGACTACCGAGCTCATCTCACCACGGTCGATCTCGACTCGATCCGGGTTCGCGAAGAACGCACCCGCCACGACGTAAAGGCCCGTATCGAAGAGTTCTGTGCGCTGGCAGGTCACGAACATATTCATAAGGGGATGACCTCGCGCGATCTCACCGAG
This sequence comes from uncultured Acidimicrobiales bacterium, assembly GCA_938023735.1. GTDB lineage: Bacteria > Actinomycetota > Acidimicrobiia > Acidimicrobiales > SHLQ01 > CALLQB01. The sequence continues at coordinate 18,274 of CALJDK010000117.1, read as the reverse complement.
AACGTCGAGCAACTCCAGGTTCGCCAAAGCCTTGAGCTGATTCGCGACCGCATGGTCGCAGTGCTGGCTCGTATCGCCCGGCGAGCCGACGACTACGCAGCCGTCGCGCTAACGGGTCGGTCGCACAATGTGGCGGCTCAGACCACCACGCTTGGGAAACGGTTTGCCAACGCTGGTGAAGAGATGTGGCAGGCACTGCTCCGTCTCGATGGCTTGCTCGACCGGTACCCGCTTCGCGGTATCAAGGGGCCGGTCGGTACCCAGCAAGACATGCTCGATCTGTTCGAAGGCGACACGGCGAAGGTCGACCAACTCGAAACCCGTGTCGCCGAGCATCTTGGCTTTTCCGCCACCCTGGGGAGTGTCGGTCAGGTGTATCCGCGCTCGCTCGACTTCGATGTGGTGTCGGCGCTGGTGCAGGCCGCATCAGGTCCGGCGAACCTGGCTACCACGATCCGACTTATGGCGGGTCACGAGTTGGTGACCGAGGGTTTCCAAGAAGGCCAGGTTGGCTCGTCGGCGATGCCCCACAAGATGAACACGCGCAGCACCGAGCGGGTATGTGGCCTTCACACGATTCTCAGCGGCCATCTCACTATGGCTAGCGGCCTCACCGGCGATCAGTGGAACGAAGGCGACGTGAGCTGCTCGGTAGTGCGCCGGGTCGTTCTGCCCGATGCCTTCTTCGCCCTCGACGGATTGTTCGAAACCATGATCACCGTGCTCGACGAGTTCGGAGCGTACCCGGCGGTGATTCAGCGAGAGCTCGATCGGTACCTTCCCTTCCTTGCCACCACGAAGATCTTGGTCGCAGCGGTAAAGAACGGCGCCGGGCGCGAGGTAGCGCACGAAGCAATCAAGGAACACGCGGTCGCCGTTGCACTGGAGATGCGACAACAGGCCGCGGCGCACAACGACTTGTTCGAGCGCTTGGCCGCCGACGACCGCCTGCCACTCGATATGGCCGGTCTCACCAGCGCACTCGGAGACCCACTCGACCTGGCGGGTACCGCACAACAGCAGGTAGTCGCGTTTCTCGATCGGGTGGCCCCCGTGTTCGAGGAGTACCCCGAGGCCGCAAGTTACATACCTGGGGCGCTGCTGTAACCATGACCGTCGGGCTCCCACACCTGTACTCGGGCAAGGTCCGCGATATGTACGACGCGGGCGACGACCGGCTGTTGTTGGTTACCTCCGACCGTCTGTCGGCGTTCGATGTTGTTATGACCGAGACCGTGCCCGACAAAGGCCGCGTGCTCACAGCCATGTCGAAGTTCTGGTTCGATCACCTCGGTGTGCCCAGCCATCTCATCAGCACCGACGTGGCCGACTTCCCCGACGGCGCAAAGAACGACGATTTGGCTGGTCGATCGATGCTGGTACACAAGGCCGACATGTTGTCGATCGAGTGTGTGGTGCGGGGCTACATCACCGGGTCGGCCTGGAAGGAATACGCCGAGAGCGGCACGATGCACGGCTCGCAAATGCCTGCTGGACTCCTCAAATCCTCGAAGCTCCCCGAACCGGTCTTCACCCCCGCCACCAAGGCTGCCGATGGCGAGCACGACATCAACATCTCCTTCGCCGAGGCCGAGAATCTGGTTGGCGCCGAGTTGGCTGCGCAGGCTCGCGATATCTCCCTAGAGCTCTACAGCCGAGGCGCCGCATGGGCGGCCGAGCGCGGCATCATCATCGCCGACACCAAATTCGAGCTGGGTTTGGTCGACGGCGAACTGGTGGTGGCCGACGAAGTGATGACCGCCGACTCATCGCGGTACTGGCCCGCAGACCAGTGGGAACCCGGAACCACGCCTCCGAGCTACGACAAGCAACCGGTGCGAGATTTTCTAGAGACCCTCGACTGGCCGAAGACTCCGCCGCCACCCACGTTGCCCGGGCAGGTGATTGCCGATACGCGGCAGCGGTACGTCGAGGGATACGAACGGATTACCGGCCTCAGCTTTGGTGACTGGCCCGGGGTTAACTGACGACTCGGTTGATGTGGCCCATCTTGCGCCCGGGTTTGGTGTCGGCCTTCCCGTAAACATGAATGCCCAGGCCCGATTCGTTGGATAGCTGAGCGACGGTGTCGATTTCGGCGCCGATGAGGTTGGTCATCACCACATCGCTATGACGTTCTGGGCTCCCGAGCGGCCATCCGGCAACCGCCCGAATGTGCTGCTCGAACTGATCGACTACACATCCGTTCTGCGTCCAGTGACCCGAGTTGTGGACGCGGGGAGCGATTTCGTTCACGAGGATGTCGTCGCCCGCCACGAAGAGTTCGACGCCCAGCACCCCGACGTAGTCGAGCGCTTCGAGGATCCGCTGGGCAGCGTCGATTGCTCGCGACCGGACATCGTCGCTCACTAGGGCGGGCACCGTGGTCGTGCTGAGAATTCCGTCGACGTGAACGTTCTGTCCCGGGTCGAAGCAGGCGATTGCACCCGAAGTCGAGCGAGCGGCGATGACCGAAATCTCACGGTCGAACGCTACAAGGCCTTCAAGGATCGCGGGTGCAGAAGTGATCTGTTCGAGCGCTCCGGCAAGGTCGGAGCCCTCCGAGATTCGCACTTGGCCTTTGCCGTCGTAGCCGAACCTTCGGGTCTTGATGATGCCGTGTGGACCAATGATCTGGATGGCGGCTTCGAGGGACTCGAGATCATCAACAACGGCAAAGGGGGCGACCGAAAGGCCAAGGTCGGCGATGAACTGTTTCTCGACCAGGCGATCCTGGCTGGTGGCAAGAGCATTGCGTGCTGGTCGAATCGGGGTGAGCGATTCCAATGCATCGAGTGCATCGGCGGGCACGTTCTCGAACTCGTAGGTGATGACATCAACAGACTGCGCAAAGGCGGCGATGGCGTCGGTGTCGTCGTAGCCGGCAGTGGTGACCTCGTAGGCAACATGGCCGGCGGGTGGGTCAGCTCCGGGTTCAAAGATGTGGCAACGAAGGCCCAGCCGAGAAGCGGCCACCGACAACATTCGCCCCAACTGACCGCCGCCGAGGATGCCAATAGTGCTGCCCAGCGGGAGCGGGTTAGTCATCGGTGGGGGTCTCGGCGATCGAAGCCGAGAGCGCTGACCGCCATGCATCGAGTCGAGTGGCCAGGTCGGCGTCGTCATTGGCCAGAATCCCGGCGGCGAGAAGCCCGGCGTTGGTTGCTCCGGCGGCTCCGATGGCCATCGTGGCAACGGGGAAACCTCGGGGCATCTGCACGATGGAGTACAAGCTGTCGACCCCCGAAAGCGCCTTGGTCTGAACCGGAACACCGATAACCGGCAGTCGGGTCTTGGATGCCATCATGCCAGGAAGATGGGCGGCGCCGCCGGCACCTGCGATGATCACTTTAAGGCCGCGATCGACAGCGGTGGTGCCGTACTCCCAGAGACGGTCGGGCGTGCGGTGGGCCGAGACGATCCGCGACTCGTAGGCCACGCCGAGCTCGTCGAGAATTCCCGCAGCTTCCTGCATGGTCGGCCAGTCCGACTGGCTACCCATAACGATCCCAACTTGCACGTCACTCATAGCCAGATCCTACAAGAGCAAGGTGTGCCGAACCGGAGGCGAGGACTTCACGAGCTCGACACTCGTGTCTGACACCTGTGTCGCGAATTCTCGAGCTCGACACTCGTGTCTGACACCTGTGTCGCGAATTCTCGGACTCGACACTCGTGTCTGACACCAGTGTCAAGCAAGACCGAGGGCGCAGGTTGAGAGAGATGCCGAAGGCGTGGAGCCGCAGGCGGAACAATTTAAGAGGGCGTGAGGATCTCTCGGATGAGGGGCTCGTAGTGCTCGAGTGGGTTGCTCTTGTAGTCGGCGTCGAAGGCGGTCTGGTCGTACTTGGCGCAGAACTCTTCGGTGTAGTCGAAGAACTCGTGGCCACGGAACTGCTCGCGTGCCTGGCTGTCGAGTCCGATGTAGTCCCAGAAGTAGTAGCCCTGGAAGATGCCGTGGTTCTGGACCATCCAGTGATTGGCCGCCGACACATGGGGCTTCACGATGCTGGCCGCGATGGCCGGATGATCATAGGGAGACAGCGTGTCGCCGATGTCGTGGATCAGCGCGCAGAACACGTACTCGTTGTCGCGGCCATCGCGCTCGGCGCGGGTGGCGGTTTGAAGGCTGTGTTCGAGACGGTGGACGGGAAAGCCGCCATGGTCGTGTTCGAGGGCCGCCATCAGGTCGATGACCCGGTCGGCCACCATTGCTTGGCTAACCGCAAGGTGAGGAATGATCTGCTCCCAGTCCTCTTTGGTTGACTCTTCGAACGTCTTGAACGTGGGCCGAGTTTCGGTGGTATCCGGAGTTGCAGCGGTATCGGTCATGGATTCACCGTAGACTGCGAAACGCAATCTCCAAAGAAATTCGGCGCGCTAGGAGTCGATAACGGTCACCGTTCCGGCGGTGCCATCGACTTCGATGGTCATGCCGGTGACGATCTTGGTGGTGGCATCCTCGACGGCGATAACGCAGGGAATGGCAAGCTCTCGGGCCACGATGACTGCGTGACTCATAAGGGCGCCCACGTTCACGACGACCGCGGCGGCGGGGAGGAACAGGGGAGTCCACGATGGGTCGGTGAGCGGTGCCACAAGGATTTCGCCCGGCTCAAGGTCGAATGCTTCGGCCGGGTCGAGCACGACTCGGGCTCTGCCGGTGGCGGTTCCGCTGGAGCCGGCGGAGCCAGTAAGGGTGGTTCCCGGTTCGACGGTGCCGACTTCGGCGGCCTGTTTGGCTTCGAGCTCTTCGATGGTGGGCACGTCGGTCTGTGACGCAATGAAGAATGGTGGCTCGACGGCGGCAAAACGGTCGTAGAGCGCTCGGCGTTCGGCGAGAACATCGGCCAATGGCGCAGGATCTTCGATGTAGGCGGGGAGTTCGGTGCGAGGAAACAGCAGGGCTACGGTGACCGGGTCAGGGTCGCCGCCCCGCTCGGCGGCTCGACGCACCAGCTCACGAAACACCTGTTTGGCCGGCATCATGTACCGGACGGCGCGGTCGCGTGTTGATTCTCGGGCTTGTGCCCAGAAGGGGACCGCGTTGATGGCCTTGTCGAAGTTGCCTTTGTCGAGAAGGTTCAGATGCGGCCGCACTTTGGCGATGGCCGCCTGGCGTTTCGTGTCGTCTTCGCCCAAGCGCGTGCTGGGGGCAAGATCATGTTCGGCGCCCCGCATACGGTCGAGCGCGAGGAGGGCCAGCGCAGGGGTGTTGTCCCAGGTTCGACTCGAAAGCTCCCAGTCGTTCGGGCCGCGATGGCCGTGGGTGGCGATGAAGTCGTCGAACCCGGCAACAAAGTCTGCTGCCTCGGGCTGGGTTCGCAGGTGGGCGAGGGCCGCTTCGAGTTGATCGGCGTCGGAGCTTTTTGATGCATTGTCGAGCGCCTCGGTGACAACCGGTGACTCGTTTGCGACCTTCGAAAGGGCGTAGAGCTCCTGCGAGTATTGTGCAGAGCGAACGTCACCCGCGGCGCCGATGAGATGCGTTACCAAGCCCGGTTCGCCAGCAGCCGCGCAGGCGTCGGCCAGGACTCCCGAAACGATCGCGGCCAGCGCGGTGGTTTTCATGTGGTTGCCGAACACGGGCGCGAAGCCCTTCGGAAACGCCATCAGGTAGTCGAGTAGCTCACGGTCGCTGGCGCTATCGAGCGATGGTCGTCGAGCCTCGAATGCTGCGGTGCGGGCATCGCTATCGGCGGCGACCGGCGGGAGTTCCTTCGTGCCAAGGGCGCCGATGACCGTGCGGACGATGCGGACGGTGGAGGAGATGCTTTTGTCGCCCTTGCGCGGCACATACGGCGGAGGGTTGCCCTCGCCAAAGAACGAGACGTCGATAGCTTCGGCCGACGAACCGGGGGCTCGCACGCCCATCATCCGGAGGTACGAAAGGTTGAGGTAGGCGTACCCGCCGTAGAGGCCGATGATGACGGGGTCGTCGTTTGAGAAGTCGCCCTTGGCCAGGATGCCGAGGTCGTCGTAGGCGTCACGCCAGGCCTGTTCGGCGGGTAGAACTCCCAGTTCGTAGCCCAGTGCCGTGAGCACTTCGGGGAACACTTCACCGATGTTTCCCCGGGTATTGATTGGCCATCGGGGGTCGATCTTCCCCTCGATGATCCACGGTGTCCCTGGAATAGAGCGGTCTGCAGACTCGAAATCGGACCTATCCGCGGTATTCCCTGGCATAGTGGCGCTCCCCATTGTTCGTTGGTTCAGATCTCTCACACTTCGCCGCCGAAAGTGCCCCGTTGAGTGACGTTCGACCATCGTAGGCGAGGGGGTGCCGTGCGAACACCGGGGGAGCGGAACGACTAGGTTCTGCTCTGTGGCTTTGCCTGCTTCGTGTGGGTCTTGTTCGACTAGCCACAGCACTTTCCAGAGACACTCCCCGAAGATTCTTCCCCAGTTTCGCCATCGAAGTATCCATGACCATCCGCCTTAACCTTTTGCTGCGTGCGCTCGTTCTTTGCGTGGTTTTCGCGCTCGTCGGGACGTCGTCGGTTGTGGCGCAGACCGAGGATGAACTCGAGAGCGAAATCGCCGAGGCAAAGGCTGCCCGCGAGGAGGCCCAGGCCAAGGCCGCCGAAGCAGCCGGACGGATCGACCTGGCAACCGCCGAGGCCGAAGAGATCCGGGTTGTGCTCGAAGCGATGACCGAATCGGTCGAGTCGCAACGAGCTCGTGTCGAGTCGGTAAAGCTCGACCTAGCCAACGCTCGAAGTTTCGTCAGGGCCAACCGCAATCGTCAGGACGATATCGCCAAGGCCATCGACCGGGCCATCGCCAATGCGAAACTCTTTGCGGTCGACGCCTTCGTTGGAACGTCGGACTCAGGTGAAGTGTGGCTTGAGTCCTCGGATCTGGTGCAGTCGGCCCGAAAGGTGAGCTACCTCGACGTGGTGAACCAGGATCGCGACGACAGCTTTGATGATCTTCGTCAGCTTCGTGCCGATCAGGCCGACGCCACCGCAGCTGCTCGACGGGCCCGCGCCGAAGAGAAGGTGCTGAAGGAATCCGTCGACGCCGAACTCGCGATCCTTCAAGAGCGTGAGGCCACGCAGCAGCTGCTGCTCGACGAAGCCAATCGACGTCTTGCCCGATGGATTGCCGAGCAAGAGGATCACATCGAAGAAGACGAAGATCTCGAGAAGCTCATTGCGGCCAAGCAGGCCGAACTGAAGAAGCTGCGCGAACCCCCACCACCGCCACCGAAGAACGGTTGGCAGCGACCGGTTTCGGGCGGAGTTACCTCAGGCTTTGGTGTTCGCACCGATCCCATCACCGGCTCGAAGACCCAGCACAACGGTGTCGATTTCAATGGCTCGACCGGTTCGCCCATTTATGCGGCGGCCGACGGTGAAGTGATCTTTGCCGGTTGGTCATCAGGTGGTTGCGGCAACACGGTCGCCATCGCTCACGGCGGCGGGCTTACCTCGCGGTACTGCCATCAGGCCGATGGGGCGATCCGTGTTTCGGTGGGCACCCGGGTTTCGATGGGCGACCGCATTGGCGGCGTTGGCAGCACCGGTCGCTCTACCGGACCGCACCTACATTTCTCGATCTCGAAGAACGGCGTGTTCATCGACCCGTTCGTCTACATCCCGTAGAACGAGTTACAGCGACTCGTCGCACGCAAGCGGGGTGCCGCTTTGAGTCCGTATCTCTAGCTCGCTGAGGTTGGTGTTTGGGTGTCCAGTGAGATCGGCAAATCCGACGCGCCGCCGACCCGCCTCGACGAACTCAAACACGATTTGCTCGGGGCTTGTCGACAGAACCGCACTGATTTGTTCGTCGGTGACGATGTATGCGAATCCGCCCGTTGGTGACGACTGCAGATACTGGTTCCACTCAAGGCACTGAACACCGGATCCGCTGACCTGCTGAACTCGAGGGGTCACGATGATCGGGTCGGCGAACCTGCCGAGTCTTCCTTGACGATGGTTGATGATTGCGACGAATCCCTTCTTCCACCGGAAGCGGGCGAGCTCGTCGAGGGATGTGTCATCCATGACGGCGTCTAGCCACTTTGCGGGCCGCATTGGCTTTCCACCCTGCTTTTGAAGGGGCAACGACTTCGCACGAAACCGGATGAGGTCTTGGCGGACTGCAGCGCGGGGTTGGGCTGGACCACTGATGACGACTCGCCAGATACGGTCGCGCACTCGCCGTTGGTTTGCTGGTTTGGGGGCGGGTCGTGCACAGCCGCGTGACTGTTCGACGTGGACTCCGCGTTCGTAGTCGGAGCTGATCCGCACGCATGTTCCTTCGATGTCGACCTCGATACGAACGAGTTTGGTGTTGGGGGCCACGTAGATCCGGTCGAAGCGGGGCAGGTCGCTCTCGCTCAACAGTGCCGCCAATGGTCGTAGGTTGGCGTCTTCGGCCGTGGGGTCGATCGATGCAACGAGAGACTCGAGCGTGCGGTTGCCAAACGATGATTCGGGTGGCGCAACAGCGATCGTCGGCCGCTGCGCTCCTAGCTCAGTTGGTTCAGTTCCCAGTGGACCTGAAAGCGACGCTGAGCAGCCTGGCAGAGTGGTGTCGTCAACGGGCCAGTCCTGGTGAAACCATGTCCGTCCGCCAGTGAAACCAGCCCCCCGCCAGAAGGCGCTTTGCTCGTTGTTGTCGAGCAACATCGTGAAGACGCCGGGCTCGGTCACGATCACCTCGTAGGTCCAGCCGCGAAATGCGGAGCCCCGTACTGTGTTGAGAAGGGTGAGACGAAGGCGCGCCGGGTACTCAAGCTCGGCCGACTCGGCTATCTCAAAAGCAAAGCCATAGCGTCCGTACCACTGCCAGGTGCAGCCGGTGAAGCTGATGTCGTTGGGGTCGATGACGTCGGGGGCCTGCGCTTCGTCCCAGAACGACTCTTGTGAAGCAGCGACGCCACGGTTCAACTCAGGCCAGGGTAACTCGATGCCCGGGTTCGGGAAGCCACTCGGTGGTGGAAGCGGGATGTGGAAGTCTTCTGAACGCGCGGTATCGACCGTTGCAAGAAGAGTGACGAGTAACGAGGCCACGGCCACAAGCGCGAAGACAGCGACAACTCGAGCGGGCGAGGTACGTGGGGGCGGTTTTGGCACGCGATGCGTCACCCCTCGAAGGGTACCGCCGCTACCCGTCGACCCGGATGAGGCAGCCCCCGTAGGGGTAGAGGATTAACTCCTGGGGTAGGGCATTGTCGATGGCCAGCAGGTCGGCGGGGGCTGGATCGGTTTGTTCTTCGTCGGGTCCGAGCAGAGGAGCATCGCAAACCACTGTTGCTGCGGACCCCGGATCGACGATGCCGCCGAGGCTTGTGGCGTCGAGGGGTATCGAGCGAGTTTCCGGTGTGCCATTGATAGCGCCGATCCACCACGTGTCACCGTTTCGGCGAGCAATAGCTGCGTGGGTTCCGGGGTGGCCGTCGATCAGCTGCATTTCGTCCCAGACCGAGGGCACGGCGCCGAGCAACTCGACCACTTCGTTGGGCTGCCCGAGGTACGCATCGGGGGTGTCGACGAAATGCTGAAGGCCGCTTTCGAATACCACCGACAACGCCAGTTCGTGACCGTTGGTGGTGCGCCGACGCACCGTGTCGCCAAGGATCACCGGCGTGTAATCCATCGAGCCAACCACGTTTCGGGTGAACGGCAGTTGGGTGTTCTGACGAGGGGCGAGGTTCTGATAGCCAAGATCAAAGCTGTAGATCTCGGCGCCGCGAACCGCCTCGACCGTCATCAGGTTGGGAAACTCACGTGACCAACCCCGAGGCACGGTTGCGCCGTGAAAGTTGACCATGAGCTGGTGGTCGGCAGCGTCGCTGAGGATGTCGCGGTACTGCCTGATGGTGGGCGGCTTGTCCGAATGAAAGAAGTCGACCTTTATGCCTCGAATGCCCAGAGCGGAGATTCGTGCCATCTCGGCCCGCCGAATTTGGGGGTCTGACATGCGATCGCGCGGCGCTTCGGTGACGGCATTGTTTGGGCCACCCGAGTTGTACCAGAGCATGAGTCCGACGTTTCGCTCGTCGGCGTAGGCCACCAGATCGAGAAGGGCCTCGTCGCCAAAGGAATCCCAGTTGGCGTCGATGAGCGAGTACTCCCAGCCAAGGCTGGCGGCGAGGTCGATGAACGGTCGAAGCTTCTCGGGGTCTCGTGAGCTTGAGTGATCGGACCACCAACTCCATGACACTCGCCCAGGCTCAACCCACGAGAAGTCGTCATCGGCGGCCGGGGGAGAAAGATGGCGAACCACATCGGACTCGGCGATATCACCGAGGTCGGGGCTCGTGATGATAATTCGCCACGGCGATGTCCACGGCAACTCACCAGTGGATGCGGGATCGCCAATGGTATTGCCTTCGGCCGGGTCGGGCAGCCCGATAACAAACTCGCCGTCGGTGACCGTGGACCCCAGACGACTACCAGCGTGACCATCGGCCAACGCCGACTCGGTCACCAACGCCCAACCCGCTTCGTTGCGGAACAACGCCGGGAAGGTCCAGCCATAGGGAGCTGGTCGAGGATCGTCGACGGTTCCGCCGGATTCGCGAGGCATCTCATAGGCCGGCTGCGCGACCGATGGGGCATCGTGGGGCTGAAGCCAGGTTTCGGTGGCCTCGGGGAACGCAAAGCTGCTTCGTTCGATATCGATGCTGATGTCGCTCCCGGTGCCGGTTTCGCCATCGACCCGGTACCGAAAAGCCACAGCGTGGTCGCTGGCCCAAAGGTCGATAGTGAGAGCTAGGTCGGGCTCGGCGTCGCTGCGAAGGGCAAGCGATTGCTGGTTTGCGGTGATGGTGGACGAACGAGCCTTCCCGGTGGGGAGATCGAACGAATCGGTGACGGTCTGGGGTTCGGTGACACTCTCGATGCGGAGTCCGCGGGAAAGCGAAAAGCTTGAGCCCTCGAGGCCGAGCGTGGAGTCCTGAAGGAGTGTGGTGTGGTCACCGTCGATAGAGCGAGTGACTCGGTAGCGGGGGCGCTCAAACTCATCGATGCCCAACTCGATGTTCAGTTGACCGTCGGGCGACTGCAGCGTGGCTGTGGCTTCAAACGGTTCGATGGGAGCCGAAAGATCTGCCGGTGCGCGGGAGAGATCGGGCTCTGACGAACAAGCACTTAGCAGGAGCGCTAACGCAGCAAAGGCGGCGAGCAGCGATCTCATTCGGTGTCGGTCCCGTTGGTGATTCGACCGTCGCGCATCGCAACGACACGGTCTGCTGACGCCGCAACCAGCTGGTCGTGGGTAGCGATAAGCATGGTGGTTCCGGCCAGAGCGGCTTCAGCGCGAAGCACCGACAGAACTTCTTGCGCGGTATCGGAGTCGAGCTCGCCAGTTGGTTCATCGGCAATCAGCATGGCCGGTCGGGTAACCAGCGCTCGAGCGATGGCGAACCGTTGCTGCTGTCCGCCCGACATTTCCTCGGGGAGGTGGTTTCTCAGCTCGCCAATGCCAAGTGCCGCAAGTGTTGTGTCGACCCGGTCGTGGCGCTCGGAACGAGGGATACGGTCCTTCAACCGAAGCGCGACCTCGACGTTCTCGTGACCACTGAGGTGAGGGATGAGCCCGGTGGCCTGAAACACGATGGCCACGTTCTCGCGTCGCCATTCGACTGCATGCTCATAGGAGAGCTCATCGACCCGCGTGCCGAGAATGGTGATGGCGCCGGTCTCGCCTTGATCAAGGCCCAGCAGGCAGTTGAGCAGTGTGGTTTTGCCGCTACCGGAAGGTCCGGTGAGCGCAACAAACTCGCCCTTCGTGGCGGTGAAGTCGACACCACGAAGGGCCGCGACCGCCGAGTCGCCCGACCCGTAGGTTCGGGTGAGGCCGGTGACCTCTAGTGCTTGGCGCTGGGTCATGGCTGGCCTGCCTCTGGTCGCTCGGCGTCGGCATCAGCATTGTTGTTGGTGTTCTTGTCGAGAGGATTGGCCCGACGGATCTGGATGGCACCGTCGATCACCTCGGCGCGCACCCGGTCGGTGATGCCCAGCTCTTCCAGATGCTCTGGAGAAAGCTGAAGCCGACCAATGCTGTCGACCATCATGACAACATCGTCGTCGTGTTCGGAGTGGCGATGCTCGGTAGCGACACGGCCGTCCTGAATGCGAACCACCCGGTCGACGTACCGGGCCAGTTCGGGGTCGTGGCTCACGATGACCTGCGACAAACCCGACGATTCACCGATCTGACGCATCAACGCAAACATGGCTCTGGTGGTTGCGGTGTCGAGTTCGCCGGTGGGTTCGTCGGCCAGAAGAATGGTGGGCTCATTGGCCAGCGCCACGGCCAACGCAACCCGTTGTTGCTCGCCGCCCGACATTTCGCTCGGACGGTGACTTGCCCGATCTTTGAGCCCGACCATCATCAACAGTTCGGCGGCGCGGCTGGAGGCGTTGCCTGATCCCAGCAACTTCATCGGAAGCGCCACGTTGTCGACGGCCGACAGATAGGGGAGCAGGTTGCGTCCGGTCTCCTGCCATACGAACCCGAGCTTCGACCTTCGGTAATTGTCGAGCTGCTTCGCCGAATAGCTGCTGAGGTTGTCGCCTTCGAGTACAACCCGGCCCCCGGTGGGGGTGAGCAGACCAGACAACACCTTCAGCAGCGTCGACTTGCCGCTGCCGCTGGACCCAACGATGCCGAGCATCTCGCCTTGCTCAAGTCGAAGATCGAGACCCTGCAGGGCAATAACCTCCGAGGCGCCAACCCGATAGACGTGCACCAGTTGGGTGCATTCAATAATTGGATGATGATTGGTGAGACTCATGGCATCGCTGCTCATCGTCTACCGCCAAGCTTGACCGCCTCAAACAGACGCACTCGCCGGAGTCCGGCAAGCAGCAATGCGCCTACCAGTCCCAACGCGATCGCCAGGCCGGCGGTGATACCGATTGCTGCGACGGTGTCGGTCTCAGGGAGGAGCAGCGGAGCCGAGCCAGTGGGCGTATCGATAAGGCGAGGAAGGTACCAGCGGCTCATCGCGACGCCGGTGAGGACGGCTATGACGATGCCGGTAACCGCAACGATGAGAAGGTCGACCCCGACCAGGGTGAGGAGGCCCTTCGACCGAAGTCCAAGCGCCCGAAGTACGCCGAGTTCGGTCACCTGATTGGTGAAGCCGAAGACTGCGTAGAACACGAATCCCAGAATCGTCAGCGCGGCTGACAGCACAAAGCTGAGCGTGAGAAGCCCGAAAATTCCTTGCCGTTCGGGGCGAATCTGGAGCGTTTCAATGATTGTTGCGGGCGTCTGGGTTTGGTCGATATCGATACCGAGATTGCCGAGGTCGCTTCGCAGTTGCGCTTGATCGCGCGCCAGTTCGTTCGTTTGCACCAGCAGCGCGCTGCCTTGGATCGACCCTACCCGTGCCTCGGCATCGGTGATGTTGCCAACAACCAGTGGAAGGTCGGAGCTCGGTATCCACCGGGGAAACTGCTCGAACGAACCCACGATGACCACGCGGTAGGTGGCCTGAGCGCCGTCGACCCGAAGTCGCAGGGTCGTGGTATCGCCCACCGTCAGGCGCTCGGCCCGGAGGGTTGATGCAGGGAGCAGCACGCTGTCGGGCGTGGCCTCGAGGTTGGCCATCAACTCGGCCAGCGTTGACTCGGAATAGTCGTCGCGCCAGAAGGCGAGTTGGGCGAATGGCTCGGGGTCGATGCCTGCAAAGTTGACGCCCACCAGGTCGCCGCCGGCCAACTCAAGCGAGGCGGGCAGGTTGGTAAGACGGCTAGCCCGGTCGATCCCCCAAATCTGGCTGATTTGGGATTGGGTAGCCGAACGGTTGGTAGAGGCAATAGCGGCTGGCCGTGTGGCACCGTCTTCGATCCGCCACGCCCCGGCCAGCGGGCGACCATTGTCGACCAGCACATCGGTGCCGCCAACCACGTGATGCGCCCGGTCGAGGAGTTGCAGGTCGAGGGTCTTTGCAAGCGACCCGGTGTAGATGGCCAGGCTTGCGGTGATGATGATGAGGAGAAGTGGTGCGGTAACGGCACCCCGCACGCGCGATGCCCGTCGGAAGGCTAGGAGCGCTGCCGTGCTGTTGGTTCGTTCGGCAAGGCGCGCAAATCCCGTCATGACGACCGGGAACAGGCGCAGTATGAGCAGCCCCACAGCCAACGACGTGGCGGCCGGTAGCGCGATGACCACCGGGTCGTCGACAAGATCGCCGGTGAGTGCGTCGTTACGCAGAATCCACCACCCAAAGAACCCGACCCCGGCAACGAACATCAGGTCGAGGTAGGTCCGCTGCCACCACGGCTTCCGCAGTGTGCCCGAGTCGCGAGAGGTGTCGTCGAGCGCTTTGCGGCTGGCCGTGAGTACGGGCACCACCTGCAGAATGACGAGTAGTACCACCGCGGTAGCCGCTGCGCCCGTGGCGCGAGAGGTAAGTCGGGGCTCGATGGCGATGCCGTCGCCAAACTCCAGGAACGTTTGGGTTCGGGCGATGAGCTGGGCCACAAATCGAGCACCCAGAACTCCCAAACCTGCCGCGACCAGGCTCAGAACGGCGGCCTCGAGAACGGTGGTCAACCCGATGCGCGAGCGCGAAACGCCTCGACCTCGCAGCATCGCCAACTCGGGCCGCCGAGTGCGGATCGTGCTGTTCACCAGCAGACCGACAACGGCTAGAAGAAGGATGAGCGTGGGAAGGCTATAGACGGCAAGCCCATTCTCGAGGTTGTTGACCCGCTGCTCGAACCGTCGAAGGGGCTCGACGGGGCTCGCCAACAGTCTGGTGCCTGGAACGAGTTCGTCGACGGTTCGGTTGACCCGTTCGGTGCGTCGAATCAGATCGCTGACATCGTTGGTCCGAACGGTGTCGGCATCGAGGAGCACCAGCCATTGCACGGTGGCGAACTGCTCGGTGGTGGCCTGGTCATATGCGCCGATCAGGGTTGCCTCGGGCATCACCAGGCTGCGGCGAAGCACCGGTGAGAACGCAAACCGTTCCTCGGGAAGCTGTGGCTGCTCGGTGGTATCGCGGGCTGTCCACAAGCCGACGATGGTGATGTCGAGCGTGCGTTGTGGATCGTCGAGACCAACCCGTGGATTCACGATGGTGATCTGCTGGCCCACGACGGCGCCGATCTCGACTGCCACCGAGACCTCAAGGTTCGCTTCGAACTCGCCGCTCGAAACCTCCTCGGCGAGCCGGCCTTCGACGATGCGGATACCGTCGCTGAAGTTTGAAGCCGAGGTAAGCGGGTAGCCATCGAGGCGGCTATCGGCCGCCTCGGCATCGGGGTCGAGAACCAGTTGATAGGGGAGGGTCTGGATCAGTCGCCCGTTGGCAAGGATCGCCGAGCCAAATGGTGCGGCGTCGCCGCGAAGGAAATCGTCGGCCGGCGTCAGCTGGGCCCACGACTTTGGTCCCCCGCTCAGACGGTTATAGCCAAAGAGGTAGCCAAACGGCACCGACTCTTCAGCGTTCTCATCGACCTCGATACTGAGTAGCTGACGGCTGGCTGCGTCGGCGTACATCGGGAGACCAACCCACACGGCCACCAGTGAAGCCATCGCGACAAGCACTGCCAGCGTTGCCGCCCATTGATTGCGGATTCGGCGCCAGGTGAGTGAGAGGGTGGCGCCGAGCTGTCGGAGGCGGTTCATATCAGGGACCAACCACCGTGGTGCCAGCACGCGGACCCTCGAGCAGCTCGACCAGTTCACCGGCGCGGCGGCCGAGAACCACGGGCACCCGTTGCAGGCCATCGTCGTTGGCGATCAGGACGAAACTTGCACCGTCGCTTCGTTCGACAGCTGCGGCCGGAAGCCAGGCTCCGCCGGGTTCGGCGTCGAGGGTGGCTACCGCATTGACCGCTTCGCCCAGGGTAAGAAACTCGTTGCTGATTGGGATCGACAGAATCGTGTCGTCGTCAGGATTTTCGGGTTCGATGATTCGGCCGATGCGGGCCGTTTCGGTCTGTGAGTTTGAACCGGTTGCGGCGGCGATGGTGACCGTGGCGCCCTCGTCGAGGCCGGCTCGCTGATCGCCGGTGAGCTCGACTTCGACAACCAGACTGTCGGGATCGGCGATGAGTACCACGGGTTCGCCAGCGACGATTTCTCGAGTCGATCCGGACGGAAGCCCAACCAGTCCCGACGTGGGTGCCTCAAGAAGAAATGGCACAGGCGCCAGCGCAGTTCGGGCATCATCAACCAGCTGTTGGGCCGCAGCAACCTCAGCGTCGGATGCCCCCGATGCAATAAGCAACTCGACTTCGAGTTGGAGGATCTCGACCGCGATGAGGTCTTCATCGCTGGGTGCCGTCTCTGCCTCGACGATCACTTGGCCCGCCTCGACGAACTCGCCTCGGTCGACGGTGAGCGAAACGAGCACGCCGTTGGTGGTAGCCACAACCTCGGTGAAGTTGCCGGCCCGAACCCGGCCCCGAAGCTCGACCGCGGCATCGCCTGGATCTTCGGTAACAACATAGGTGACCCGCGGTGATTCGAAGGTTTGTGGCGACACCTCTTCAGCGGCGATGGGCGCCGACCAGCGGGGTTGGTCGACGGTGCTGCAACCGGCCAAGCCACTCATGCCACCCATAACGACCAGCACGGCCACTCGGAAGAGAGTCACGCTGACACGCGAGCGACCTTCGGCGGTCACGCCGTGCTGAGCAGCGCGTTTCGGGGCTCTCCAAGCCAGCCTGGTCGAAGCCAAGACCCCAAGCTACCGCACGCCTTCGTCGGAACAGCAGTGTGGACCGTAGGCTGGGAGTTTGGTCGCATCTGCGTCCGAACGTTGACCATGGACCACCCGAGTGACCACCCCTATCGCTAGCGGATCAGCAGCCGATGCATTGGCCCAACCGGCCTTTCGGCGGATCTTCGCGGCCTCGTTTCTGAGTAACTCCGGTCGGTGGATGCAAAGCGCGGCGCAAGGCGTACTGGCCTGGGAACTGACGGGCTCAAGCGCGTTTCTTGGACTGATGATCTTTGCGCAACTCGGGCCGCTGGGCATTTTGAGTTTGGTTGGTGGGTCGCTGGCCGACTCATCGGATCGTCGGCGAATTCTGTTGGGCACCCAGACCTGGCAAATGTTCTGGTCGGGCGTGTTGGCGGTGCTTGTTATCGACGACCACATCGCTCCGCCGCTGTTTGTGGCCATCGTGTTCATCACCGGATTGGGCCAGGGGTTGTTTGCTCCGGCGTTCACCTCGGTGCTGCCGTCGCTGGCTGGGCACCACAATCTGGCTGCTGCCGTGTCGCTCAACTCGACCCAGACAAACGCTGCTCGGGTAATTGGGCCGGCCATCGGCGGTTGGCTCACCAGCCTTGTGGGGTTCGCCGAGGTGTTTGCCATCAACGCGCTGACCTACGTGGTGGTGATCGTTGCGTTGTATGTGACCAAGTTGCCGTCGCCAAGCGCTTCGGCCTCGACGATGTCCGATCGACTCTTTGGCGGGTTTCGCGTTGCCCGTCGCGCCCATCAGGTTGGTCGACCTCTGCTGGTTATGATGCTGTTCGCGCTGTTCTGTCTGCCGTTTATCGGCCAGCTTCCCGCCATCGCCGAACTCAACCTGGGGATCGATCCGAAGAGCGGCCAGTACGGCTACTTCTATGCCAGTTTCGGGTTCGGGGCTCTGGTGGGAGCACTGCTCGTGGGAACGGCGCTGGTGAATCGACCACGGGAGACGGTAGCCCGAACGACGCTGGTGGGGTTCGCCGCTGCGTTGTTGTGGCTCAGCACGATTAGCGACATCACCATTGGTTACGTGGCCATCTTTGTTGTCGGGCTCTTCTACTTCGTGTTGCCTACGACCCTCAACACGATGTGGCAGGAACACGTCGATGAAACCGTGCGAGGCCGAGTAGCAGCGGTTTGGGTGCTTTCGTTTGGCGGCACCGTGCCCTTTTCAAACGTCATCGCGGGCCAGATTGTCGAGCTGACGTCGCTACGAACCGTGCTGGTTGGCGGGGTCTTTGCTGCATTGGCGCTGTCGTTTGGGGCCCGGTTTATGACTGGTCCGGTGGTCGGCGAGGAACTCCTCACCGGCAGTTGATTCGGCGTTTCTACGAGGGTTCGAGATCCCTAGGACGGCTCGGCGATACCGAATCCGCAGACCTTCCAGTTGTCGTCAAACTTGGTGAGAAAGACCGTGATGGGTCGCGGCTCTCCATCGGAGAGTGTGATTTCGCCGCTCGCTGCTCCTGTTGGGTTTTGGCCCGAGCTGACGGTGCTGTTGGTTTGTCGCAGGTTGTAGCGAAGGATCGGGTTGTCGGCGAACACGGCGGCAAGACCAGCCTCGTCGAAGTTTGAGCACGACGGTTCGGTGAG
>CALJDK010000116.1 GCA_938023735.1 uncultured Acidimicrobiales bacterium | reverse complement strand
GTCGCCCACCACTTCGCAGTGTTTCTGGAAGGGCAAGGCCAGCTACTTCAGCGTGAAGGGGGATTCCGACGTCGCGGCGAACGCCGCATTCCAGTACAAGAAGCCGTGGCCGTTGGCCCGAAAGCTTGTGGGCGACCGGATTGGGTTCTGGCGCGAGGTCACAATCGACTAGCCGATGATGCTCCGGTAGCTTGGCGGCGCAGCAGTCGACGAAAGAGCAAGCCTTTGACCCGCATGTCTGACCATGTCACCGACAAGACCATCGTCGTCACCGGCGCCGCCGGAGGGTTCGGTGCCATCCTTTGCCGTGAGGCAGTCGAACGAGGCGCCAAGGTCGCTGCGCTCGATGTAAACGCCGAAGCCCTCGACACCATGGCAGCCGAGCTCGAAGCTGGCTCGGCGCTTCTCACGGTTGCCACCGACGTCACCGACCTGGCCGCCATGAGAGCAGCGGTCGATCAGACCGCTTCGACCTTTGGCGGTGTGGATGTGATGGTCAACAACGCCGGCACGATGCCGCTCGCCTTCCTGTCCGACCATGCCGAGGCGGCCGAGCCGTGGTCTCGTTGTATCGACATCAACATCAAGGGTGTGCTGCACGGGATGATGGCCGTTCACGACCAGATGATGAGCCAGGGGCGTGGCCACATCGTCAATATCTCGTCGATCTATGGCAACTTTCCGGTTGCTGGTGCTGCGGTCTACGGAGCAACAAAGGCCGCCGTCAACACCATGTCGGAGTCCTTCCGAGTGGAAACTCAGGGCAAGATAAAGGTGACCATTGTGAAGCCAACCGGCGTACCCGGCACCGGACTAGGCAGCGGCATCGTCAACGGCGGCGCCGTAGTGGGTGCAATGGGACAGAACGCCGATGAGTATTTCCAAGTGTTCGCTGCGCTTGGAGAAGGTCGGCTCGACGATGTTGATCTCGACCCCGACTCTGCCGGCTACGCCGTGCTTGAGCCGCAGTACATCGTCGACGCGATCCTTCACGCCATTGATCAACCATGGGGTGTTTCGGTGGGCGACATCACTATTCGAGCCACCGGCGACCGCTACATCATGTAGGCGTCTCCCGCCGAGGAGACAGGGGCTCTAGTACGCGATCTCGGCGATGACCTTGCCGTTGGCCGTACTCAACGTGAGCGCTTCGCCGTCGGCCTTGAGGCCACCGTCGTACTCGATGACGATGGTGTTCTTGTTGCGCATCGTGGAGCGGAGAGTCTTGACCGAGTCGGTGAATAGCACCGAGCTTCCGGCCGGGATCACGGTGCCGCCGGGGACGACCAAGTCGACGCCGTCGATGGTCCAGCCGGAAATGTCGACGGGGGCGTCCGATTCGTTGCGAAGCTCGAGCACCTCGGCCCGGCCTTCTGCGGGATCGGCCAGAATCTCGCCGAACGTGATGTTGGGTTGGGCAGGCTGCGCCGGAAGAAGGCGAGATTCGGCGGCGAACGCATCGCGCCGCTCTTGGATTCCCCAGCCGAACACGTCGGTCATGTCGTAGGCCGGGTTCCTGCCCCATTGTGTTGCTTCCATATCGGCAAGCTCGGTGCCGATTACTTCCAGCAGTGCGGCGTGGCGGTCTTCGATAAGCGTGGGCGCAAGGTACTTGTCGACCAGGGTTCGCATTCGCTGCCAGTACATCGTCTCGAATTCGGGCACCGCCATGACCGAATCAAACAGGGGGTTTTGCAGGCAGATGGGGTCGGTCATCGGCTTTTCCCAGCACAGAATTTTGGGGCCGAAGGTTTCGTCGAGGTCCCAGGGGTGCACCGAGTAGAACCCGGTGTCGTCGGTGTCGTGGAACACGAAGAAGTTCTGGAAGGTCTGGTCGTCGTGCTCGATCAACGCGCTGAGCGCCATGTAGTTGATGATGTTGGGGATATCGAAGTTCTCGTACAGGAACGTGGTCTTGGCTGCTCCGGTCGGATCGTTGCGAAGTCGAACGCCGAGGTCGTTGATGGCCTTGGCGCTGCCGTCCTTGGGGGTTTTTACTTCCCATCCGTCGAGGTGCTTCCAGCCACCGAGCCCGTTGGCTTTGTAGAACGCTCCCCCATCGAGTCCGACAGCTTCACGCCACTCGCCGTCGAGCTTTTCGCTGATGCGATACACGCCGTAGAAGTTGCCGTTCTGCGCCAAATACGTCTGCATTGAGTTGACGGGTTGGCCGGTTTCGGCGTTGAAGATCGCCCATGATGTCTCCTCGCGACCCATAGTCCAATCGCCGAACTGGCTACCCATGGCGAACTGGTCGACGGGGTAGGGGAACAGTGACGGGGCGATGAAGTCGTGGCCCTTCGGGAACTCGAACTCAAAACTCTGTTTGGGGAAATTGGTTCGGCGGAACTGGCCGCCGCGGGGCCGAACCATCACGTTGTCGTAGACCACGCCGTTGTAGGCGACGGTGGCGGGGAACTCTTTGTTGTCGAGCAGGTGGTTCTGAATCATGTCGTCGAACACGGCCGGGTCGATGAACCAGTCGAGGCGAGGAATCGGAGTGGTGACCGACGGGTCGCTCACGATGAAGCCATAGAACTCGATGGTGTCTTCGGCATCGGGGAACGAGGCTGCGTCGGTGTCGATGCGGTAGCGCACCAAGGTGGCTGCGTCCTGACCGGGAACCGTGGCGGTCGCCACGCCGTCGGCAACATCCATGGCGACGGTGACCGGTGCGTCGAACTCGACCTTGTAGGTAAGCGTCGCGGTGTCGG
>CALJDK010000115.1 GCA_938023735.1 uncultured Acidimicrobiales bacterium | reverse complement strand
GGCGTCGACGTCGGTGAGCCGGGCACGCAGCACGGTGCGGCGTTCTTCGACCGCGGCGGCACGTACCTCGAGGTCGGTGCGAAGCGATGCGACAGCAGCCGCACGCTCGTCGAGATCCATCCGTTCGACGTTCATGGCCTGCCCACGAGCGACTGCCGCCTGTTCATCGGCCTCGAACTCGGGAAGTGCAGCCTGCAGCTCGGTGACCCGAATCTGTTCGCGGTCGGCCCGCTCGGCGAGCTCGGCTACCCGAGCCGTAAGAGACTCGAGCTCGACGGTGGTTTCGCGCTGGTCGCGAGCAACCCGTTCGAGTTTCTGGGTAGAGCCATCCATCTTTGCATCGGCGGCATCGAGTTCGCGGCTGATGTGAGCGTGGCGGTCGGTGGCAGCCTGCAGGGCTGCCTTGGCCCGACCGCGGGCCGTGCTCTTCGCCGCGTGCTGCTCTTCGATGATTGCCAGTGCAGCGATTGCCTCGTCGAGGGCACCCTTGGTAGCGCCTGCGCTACCGGCCCCAAGTCGCCAACCGCCAGGTCCGAAGCGATCGCCAGCTTTGGTGACGACAACGCTGCGCGGCGCAGCGATGGCCCGGTCGAGCGCCACGGTCCATTCGCCGTCGACCACATCGACGTTAAGGAGGAGTCGATCGAGGAGAGCATCGAGCCCGGGAATGAGGGCCCGAACCCGTTGGCGGAGATCGCCACCGGTATGCCCTGCGGCGGGCATACTGGCATTTGCCAGCAGCACCTCGCCGCCGAGTTCTTCCAGACTGAGCTTGGCGAGCGCGTTTCGGGCCGATTGGCCACCTTCGACAACGATGCCGACCAATGCGGGGCCGACCGCAGCCTCAAACGCCGCTTCGAAACCTGCGTCGACATCGACCAATTCGACGAGAGTTCCGAGCACGCCATCGATGTCGGCGAGCGACTCGATGCCAGCTGCTGACCTGGCATCGTCGAGCGCAAGCTGGAGTGCTTCGATGCGGGCTCGGCTATTTCCGAGGTCGCGTTCGGAAGCCGCAAACGCTTCGTCGGCCACCTCGAGTTCGGCCCGGGCGGCATCGAGTTCTGCTTCGACGGCGGTAATGGCCTCGACGAGAGGCTCCTCTTCGGAGGTGGCGGCCTGCATGGCCTCGACGTGGCCTACTCGCTGCGCTTCTAGCTGTTCGAGCGCCGTGGCGAGTTGGGCGATGCGCTCGCCGAGCCGGGTCTGCTCGCCGGCAGAACGTTCGAGCGATGCGCTGAGGGCACCAAGTTCGCCCCGTACTTCGGCGGCCCGCCCGCTCGGCGGTTCGACGCCGGCAGCCCAGTCGGCTTCGAAGGCTGCGCGGATGCGGGTGAGTTCAGCATCGGCGGAACGGACCCGCTCGGCGTCGGGCTTAAGGCCTTCGGCTTCGCGCTCGACATCTTCAAGATCGGAACGCAACCGGGCGGATTCGGATTCGAGGGTGGCGACGACCGCCTGGTCGACGAACGCAGACCGGTCGCGGTCGATGCCCTGGACCCGCTGTTCGAGCACGGCAACGAGACCGCGCGAACGCTCGCGAAGAGATTCGTAACGCACCAGCGCATCGCCGATGTCGGCACCGCCCTGGGTGGAGAGCTGGGTTTCGGCGCTGAGGATTGCCGTGTCGAGTCGGGCGAGTTCGTCTTTGACCGACCGGGTCTCGGTGGCAAGCTCGGCTCGCTTCTCGCGATGGGTGGCGATCTGGGTATGGAGCGCTTCGAGCTGACGGCCAGCCACAAAGACCTGCAGACCGTGTAGCTCCTCGACAAGGTCGCCATGGCGACGTGCTGCGTCGGCCTGCTTTTCGAGGGGGCGCAACTGGCGTCGCACCTCTCGGAGGAGGTCCTGAACCCGGGTGAGGTTGCCTTCGGTGGAGTTAAGGCGACGCTCGGCCTTCTCTTTGCGCTTTCGGTACTTGAGAACGCCAGCCGCTTCCTCGATGATCATCCGCCGCTCTTCAGGGCGAGCATTGAGGACCTGGTCGATCTGGCCCTGCGAGACAATGACGTGCTGCTGACGCCCAACTCCGGCATCGGAAAGCAACTCTTGGATGTCGAGGAGACGACACGGAGCGCCGTTGATCATGTATTCACTCTCGCCGGTGCGAAAGAGAATACGAGTGACAGTTACTTCGGTGAAGTCGATGGGAAGTAGCCCATCGGAGTTATCGATGGTGAGAGACACCTCGGCCCGGCCGAGCGCGGGACGCTTTGCGGTACCGGCAAAGATGACATCGTCCATCTTCTGGCTACGAACGGCGCTGGGGGCCTGCGCACCCAAAACCCAAGCTACAGCGTCGACGACGTTGGACTTTCCAGAACCATTTGGCCCCACCACAACGGTGACACCTGGTTCAAGATCGAGTTGGGTTGAGTCTGCGAAGGACTTGAAGCCCTTCATGGAGAGCGACTTCAGGAACATTCGCGCGAACGTAGCAGGAAATTACATCCGAGTAATTACGGGGCCGTAATTCGTTAGACCTGGGTTTCGCAATAGTAGGTAACGCTTCCGTTGAACTTGGTTTTCATAATGGGAGCACGAGATCGAGGGCTGAGCTCGCCTTCGCGATCGAACACCTGCAGATGATCCTGGTAGGTCCCGGGCTCGCCGAACACGTCGAGATATTCGTTCTTGGCCGTGCTGGTACCGCGGTACTTCATGGCGTCGTGAAGGGTCTCGACCAGAGCGCGGTAGAGACGGCGAACTTCCTGGCTCGACAGTGAACTGCTCGCCCTGTCGAAACGCAGACCTGAGGTGAAGAGAATCTCGTCGGTGTACATCGGGCCGATTCCCATAATGATCTTTTCATCGGTGAGGAGGCTCTTGAGCGGCATGTCGTGATGGCGAAGCAGTTCGCCGAAATGCGTCCACGACAACGGCTCGGCAACAGGGTCGAGGCCAACGATGGCCATATCGGCCATGGCATCTTCGATGTCTTCTTCGACCACCACGACGAGGTCGCCCTTGCCTTTGGTATCGACAAAGCGCAGTTGGCCGTGCTGGGTGAAGGTGATGACGACCTCGGTGCCATCGGCCTGCGCAGCCTTGTTGGTAGCCCGGTGGGGCCGCATGGTCTTGCCAAGGGTTGCCACCAACATGTCGCCACTGTCGAGGTGGAAAAGAAGGCGGAGTCCGACCCGGGTTACCTCGGTCATTTTGACGCCGTCGAGGAGGCCGGTGAAGCCCTTGCGGTTCTTGTACGAGCCAAGGAGCGACATGCCTGCCGCATCGACGGTCTTGACTTTCTTGCCGACAACTTCGCGCTCGAGATCGCGTTTAAAGGTCTCTACTTCGGGGAGCTCAAACATCGGCTTGGGCCCTTTCATCAGCGGTTAGCGATGGGATTTCGGGACGTTCAGTCATCGGCTCGTTTTGGTTGTGGTTGGTTGGAGAAGATTGGGGGGCGGGAGAAGTAGGAGAAATAGTTGCATGGTCGTCATGGGAATCTGGCGATAGGGCGGCCCATGCTTGTTCAGCTGCGAACTGTTCGGCTTGCTTCTTTGAGGTGCCCTCGCCCGTGCCTTGCACAATGCTGTTGACGGTGACCCGGGCTTGAAACCGTTTGTCGTGGTCGGGCCCCGAGCCTTGAACGGCGTATTCGGGCGGAAGAAATCCAAGGTGGGCGACGAGTTCTTGTAGTCGAGTTTTGTAGTCGCTCGAGCCGGGGCCGGCCTTGGTGACGTCGACGATTTGTTCGCCAAGGAGCCGCAAAACCAGTTCGTGGGAGGCGGTCCAACCTCCGTCGAGGTAGACCGCTCCGATAAGTGCCTCCATCGCGTCGGCCAGAATCGACGACTTGTCTCGGCCACCACTTGAGTCTTCGCCGCGGCCGAGCAGAAGATGGGGCCCGACGTTAACGGTTCGAGCCACTTCAGCCAGCGAGGGCGAACTCACCACTGCCGCTCGAACCTTCGCAAGCTCGCCTTCGGATTGGTCGGGGAAAGATCCGTAGAGTTCGTCGGTGACGGCAAGACCAAGCACGGCATCGCCAAGGAATTCGAGTCGTTCGTTGGATTCCGCAGCAGGAAACTCGGCGCACCATGAGCGGTGGGTAAGCGCTAGCTCAAGCAGCTTGGGGTCGCCAAAGGTATAGCCGAGCCGCTCGCACAGGTCAGTTCTGTCGGAACTAACCGGCTCGGGCAACGACATAATCCACTGCGTCTCGGACCGTTTTGAGGTCCTCAAGGTCTTCGTCTTCGATGCGGAAGCCTACGGTGCGCTCGCCAATCTCTTCTTCGAGCGCTTCGACAAGCTCGATGAGGGCCAAGGAGTCGGCGTCGAGGTCGTCCTGGAAGGAATCGCCTTCGTTGATGGCGTCGGGTTCGATCTCGAGGATGTCAGCAAGCCGGTCTCGGATCAGCGCGAGTACTTCTTCGCGGGTCATTGGTGTTCCTTCAATATGGGTTTCAGCAGGCATTTCCGGCCACCTCAACAATTACGAGCGTTACAGGAGTCCGTCACCATAGCACAACCCCCTTTTTGACCACCCACCGTGGACTTCCGCCCACTAAAGGTGGGTTTTTCAGGCGGTGATGGCAGCCCGGAGGTGCTCGACCACATCGGTGTCGAGCAACTCGGCGGTCGTGACCAGCGCATTTGTCATCGCCGACGCTGACGACGATCCATGGCTGATCATGCACAGACCGTTCACCCCGAGCAACACCGCAGAACCATAGGTATCGGGGTTGAACCGGCGATAAAGGGGCTCGAGCGCAGGGGTGAGCGCGGCAGACGCCTCGACGGCTTCGGGCGATGAGCCGAAGGCATCGAACAGGCCAGCAATGAGGGTCTTCATTCCCCCCTCGAGGGTTTTGAGCGCGACATTGCCGGTGAACCCATCGGTCACAACGACATCGGCTTCGTCGGTCATCAGGTCGCGACCTTCAACATTTCCGACAAAGGTGGCACCGAGCTCGGCCCATGGCTCCTCGGCCAATGCCTTGTGGGCATCTTTGACCAGCGCGTTTCCCTTGTTGTCCTCTTCACCGATGGACAACAACGAAACCTTGGGTTGCTCGACGCCGTAGCGGTCGCGAGCGAAAACGGCGCCCATTCGAGCAAACTGGCACAGCATTTCGGGGGTGCAGTCGGCGTTGGCGCCCGCGTCGAGCAAAAGCGTTGGCGAACCTTCGAGGCGAGGAATTGGGGTGGCAATAGCGGGACGCGAAACCCCTTTGATTCGACCCATTCGCAGCAGCGCGCTGGCCATGGTGGCGCCGGTGTTTCCCGCCGAGATCATGGCCGATGCGTTCCCGTCGCGCACCGCCTCGGCAGCACGCACCAACGAGGAATCTTTCATGCGGCGAACGCTGGAGCCAGCGTCGGCATCCATGGCGATGACTTCTGACGCCGGAAGAACCTCGAGGTCGCCGGTATCGCCCAACTCATCAGGCCGACCCACCAGCAAAATCGGAATACCGTGTTCCTCGGCCGCCACCCGCGCACCCGCCACAATGTCGGTAGGCGCGTTGTCGCCACCCATTGCATCGAGGGCGATGGGAAGATGGCTCATTTCGTGCGAGTTACGAATCGATGGATCTAGTCGACGTCGATCGCCTGGCGACCGTTGTACCAACCACAACCGCCACAAACGCGATGCGGGAGCTTGGTGGCGTTGCAACGAGGGCAAACACTCTTCGACGGAGCATCAAGCTTCCAGGCCGACGCACGTCGGCTGCGGCTCTTTGCTTTTGACGTCTTCTTCTTTGGAACAGCCATGATGAATCCTGTGACTCTCGGGTCAGCTGGGCACGAACAGACGATGTTATCCGGCTCCGCTGAGATTCGTGAAGTTCGCCGCCGATTACTCGGTTCGACTGTTCAGGGCCTGCGGCGGCCCCAGGTTCGTCTTGGCTTCAGGCTATTCGGGGTCGTCGAAGGTGATATCGGCCAACGCCGCCCAGCGGGGATCGATGCGTTTCTCTTCTTCGCCCGCAGCATCTGCCTCACCGCCACTGGTACCACCGGCGCCATCGCTCGAGGAGGTAGGAAAGCGTTCGGGGTCGGGGCCCACGCAGTCGTCGGCGCACAGCGGTGTCATCGGCATGTTGAGTACCAACGTGTCGCGCACGGCCGGCTCGATATTGACCGTGTCGTACCCCAACGGATAGGTCTCGCCTTCGGTCGGCCGAACTTCGAAAATCTCATCGAGCGCAACCTCGATCGTTCCTTCAACCTCGTCGAGACACCGGCGACACTCGCCCGTCCACTGCGTGCGGATTCCGCCGGTCAGGCAAAGACCGTCGGCCAGGACCTCAAGGTCAAGATCGAGCGAGACCGATACCGCCGAACGAACGTTGGCAGACTTCAGGACAATTTCGCCCATGTCGATGTCCTGGGCGATCTGACGGTGAGCGCCGACCTTGCCCCGAATGTCAGAGATACCAACGATAAAGCGGCCGTCGGGCCGATTCGGATCTTCGGCTTTCATGAACCGTCTTGATCGAAGAACCCGCCGTTATCGGCGAGATCGGGGTCGGGCAGCGCCGGTGCCCCTTCAACCATGTCGGCTGCGGGGGCTTGCTCGGCGAGCGGGTTGCGCTGCAGCTTGGAACGGCCCTGGTGCACTACCTGCATGGTGCGTTCGAGCACGTTCTCGAAGCTCCCCAGCTTCTGGTCGCAGAAATCTTCGGTCTCAAGCCGCATCCGGGTGGCGTCAGCCTCGGCGGCCTCGATGATCTGTCGGGCCCGCTTCTCCGCCGAGCGGACCACTTCGGTTCGTTCGACCATCCGGCCGGCCTGGGTTTGGCTCTGTTCGAGAATGTCGTCGCCTTCACGACGAACTTTGGCCAGAAAGTCCTCGCGTTCTTTCAGCAACCAACGTGCAGCCCGAAGCTCATCGGGCATAGCTTGCACGGCCTGTTGAAGGAGTTCTAGCACCTCGTCTTTGTCGATCATCGACGACTTCGACATCGGCATCGGTCGGGCCTGCTCGATGAGGGTGATCGTGCGGCGCAGCAACGCTTCGGCGTGCGGAGCCTGATACGCGGGTGCGTCATCGTTGGGGAAGTGGTCTTCAACAGCCAAGTGGCTGTCGTCAGCGTGTTCTTCGGCGTTGAAGAAGTCGTCGCTCATGAGTCGGAACTTTCGGGATTCTTTTCGGGGAAGCGCTCGTTGAGTCGGCGCAAAACCGGCGGGGGAACCATTCCTGACACATCGCCGCCGTAGCTGGCAATCTCGCGGATGAGTTTTGAGGCCAGAAAGGACCGACGCGACGCAGTTGGAAGAAAGAGGGTTTCGACGCCCGAGATCTCCTTGTTCATTTGCGCCATCTGTAATTCGCTCTCGAAGTCCTGCACCACACGCAGGCCCTTCACGATGAAATCGGCTTTCACCTCGACCGCAACATCCACCACCAGCGTCGAGAAACTGTGCACTTCAACATTATCGAGGTGCGAAAAGCTCTCGTTGAGCATTGCCTTACGCTCGTCGAGATCAAAGAGACCGCTCCCCTTTTGTGGATTCCCAACCGCAGCGACGACGACCGAGTCGAAGAGTCCGGCAGCGCTCTCGACAATCTCGAGGTGACCAAGGTGAACCGGATCGAAGGAACCTGGATAGAGAACCCTTGTCATGTGTGCGTTACCCCTCTTGCTCGACGGCTTGTTTGGTGGTGCGAGCAGCTGGTTCCAAGAACATCACCACGCTACCGCCGTACTTGCGACTCCTAAGTATTGACCATCGGTCGCCGGGGTCGATCTCGTCGCCAGACTCGACCACCACGGTGGCCGACGGCAGCATGGCGAACAGTTCGTCCCACTGGTCGTACCTGTACGGAGGGTCGACAATGATGAGGTCGATCTCTGACGTGGTGTCGTCACCAACCACGTTTTGCACGCTCTGCAAAAACGAGAACGCATCTCGACGATGCACGGTCGCTTGCGCTTCGAAGTTGGTGGTTTCCAGATTCTCTTCAATGGCACCGATAGCCCGCGGCGACGAATCGACGATATGGGCATGCGCAGCGCCGCGAGACAACGCTTCGATAGCCATAGCGCCGGTGCCACCAAAGAGATCGCACACGATGGCACCTTCGATTCGCCCCATGCTGAACAGGGCGTTGAAGGTCGCTTCTCGAACCCGGTCGGTTGTGGGGCGCACATCGCTGCCCTGGGGAGCCAACAGCCGGAGTCCACGAGCCGTTCCGGCTACAACACGCATGTCGCTCAGGATAGAGGGAGCGCAGTGCTCGAAGGAAAGCAGGTCTGAACTAGATTCCAGCCGTGGACGTTCCCGACCAAATCACCTGTGTTGACTGCGGCGGCGATTGCTTCCGGCTCACGGTTCCGCCCGAAGACGGGTTCCGTTCCGGCGACATCATTGCCTTCCGCTGCCGCGACTGCCTCGACCGTTGGGATGTGGAGTTCGACGACGATACCGGCGACGGCAGCTTCAGCTGACACCGGTTGCCCCAACGTCTGGCTAGCCCTTCAACAGAAAGTCGGATTCGGTTTCGCCGAGGAAGAGTCGGAGTTCGTTGGCCAATTCCGGGTAATCGGCCAGGTCGGTGGCGGGGTCAACAAGCTCAAAGGCCACGTCCCGGGCCCGCTCGACCCAATGCTTGTCGCTTCGTAGCGACGCAAGCTTGAGATCGTTCTGCCCCTTCTGCCGTTCGCCCATAATCGTCCCCTCGCCGCGCAACTCAAGGTCGACCTCGGCCAACTCGAACCCATCGGTGGTTCGCACCAATGCCGCAAGCCGCTCTTCGCCGTCGTTCGAGACTTCGTCAGCGAGGAGGTGGCAGTACGACTTGTGGCTGCCTCGACCAACCCGACCGCGAAGCTGATGAAGCTGTGCGATGCCGAACCGGTCGGCGTCGACAATCACCATGACCGTGGCGTTGGGAACATCGACGCCTACTTCGATGACGGTGGTAGCGACCAGAACATCGAACCCGCCGGCGCGAAACGACGCCATGACCTCTTCCTTCTCGACCGACGACATCCGACCGTGAAGTAGCCCCAACCGCACATTCTGTAGCTCTCCCCCACTGAGCTCCTCGAACGTCTCCTCGACCGATCGAACTTCGAGCTTGTCGCTCATCTCGATGAGTGGACACACCACGTATGCCTGCCGACCAGCGGCCACCTCGGTCCGCACTTGATCCCACACGATCGCTTCATCGAGAGGACCCTGCGCCCATGATGTCTTGATGGGCGTGCGTCCAGGCGGGAGCTCGTCGAGCACCGACACATCGAGATCGCCGTACACCGTCATCGCTGCCGTGCGCGGAATTGGAGTTGCGGTCATCACCAATACATCGGGAACCAGGCCCGAAGTGTTCTTGTCGCGCAATGCGGCTCGCTGCTCGACACCGAAGCGATGCTGCTCGTCGATGACCGCCACGCCGAGCGATTTGAAGTCGACCTTGTCTTGAATGAGCGCATGCGTGCCGATGACGATGTCGACCATTCCGTTGGCAAGGTCGGCGAGCACGACGGTGCGGTCGGCGCCAGTAATGCGGTTGGTAAGCAACTCGACCCGCAGTGGCCGCTCGCCGAACATGTTGGAGTCGTCGGGCACCTTGAACTCGGCGAGCAGATCGGTAATGCCCAGATGATGCTGTTCGGCCAGCACTTCGGTTGGCGCCATCAGCGCTCCCTGATGCTCCCCCTGCACCGCTACGAGTAGGGCGCTAACCGCAACCAGGGTTTTTCCCGCACCTACATCGCCCTGAAGTAACCGGTGCATGGGTTTCGACGATTGCAGGTCGGTTTCGATCTCGTCGATTGCGCGGTGCTGGGCGGCGGTGAGTTCGAATGGCAGCTGCCGGTGAAACTCGCCGACCAGATTGCCGTCGAGCAGATGCTCGATTCCCGCCGAGGTTCGCTCGAGATGCAACTTTCGCTGCACCAGCTCGAGCTGCACGCGAAGCAGTTCGTCAAAGACCAACCGGTCACGGGCTACCGCAGCATCGTCCATGGTTTCGGGGTGATGGATGTTGGTAAACGCATGGGAGCGGGACGACAGGTTGTAGTGGTCGAGTACCTTCTGGGGCACCGGATCGGAGAAACCTCGGGGTTCGCACTTCTTGAGGGCGAGTCCGTTCCATTTTCCCAGCTCGTTGGTGCTGACTCCAGACTTCTCGGACTGTGGGTAGACCGGCACGATCCGCCCGGTTTGGTCACCCACCATGTCGACGAGAGGGTTACTCATCTGCTTCGAGCCCTTGTAGTCCTCGACCTTGCCAAATACCACCACTTCCATGCCGGGTTGCAGCTGCCGCTCGCGCCAATGTTGATTGAAGAAGGTGAGCCTGAGGCGTCCCGTGGCGTCGGAAAGGTAGGCGA
This sequence comes from uncultured Acidimicrobiales bacterium, assembly GCA_938023735.1. Lineage (GTDB taxonomy): Bacteria > Actinomycetota > Acidimicrobiia > Acidimicrobiales > SHLQ01 > CALLQB01. The sequence goes on along the minus strand of CALJDK010000115.1, from coordinate 17,157 downwards.
TGACCATCGTTCGTTTGCCCCTGAGCCGACGCAGCTCGCAGCTCTTTACCCTGGCCAGAATCACGCCCTCTTCACCGAAGTCGAGCCCGGCGATTGTGGCCTCGTTGGTGCGATCGATATAGCGCCGCGGGTAGTGCGTGAGGAGGTCGAGCACCGACAGAATGTCCATCTTCTTGAGCGCCGCAGTTTTCTTCGGGCCGATGGACTTGATGGTGGTCACCGGAAACCCAGCAAGGTCTCTCAAGGTCAGCGGCGGCCGGGGCGAATCACTCACACCCCCAACTTAGCCAGCCCAGCTGACACAAAAGGAAGAACGCTGGGTTCTGACCAGAGCGTGCCCACTTCTCGAACACTTGTTCGACTAAGCTGATGGGTATGTCAGTCGCTCCGCTTCAGACTTCGTTGTTCGCTACCGGTTCGGCACAAGTCAACCCGAGTGCGCCGTTTTCTCGCACGCAGCTTGATGAACTTTGCTGGGTCGACCACGCGCCTCTCTGGCTCGACGGTGCCGATGGGCTGCTGATGAAACTCATCAACACCCTTCCGTTTCACCAGGGCCAGCGGCGCATGTGGGACAACTGGGTTATCGAACCTCGACTTACCTCAACGATTCAGATTGGCCACCCCGACATCCCCTCGGTCGTCGCCGAAATGGCCGACGAGCTCACCCGCCATTACCGGGCGCCGTTCGACCAGCTGTTCACCAACTACTACCGCTCGGGGTCAGACAGCGTTGCCTGGCACAGCGACCGCATTGGCCGTCAGAAGGTCGACCCGATGGTGGCCATCGTTTCGCTCGGCGGGCCCCGAACGCTTCAGCTTCGACCCAAAGGAGGTGGACAATCCATGCGGTTCCCGATGGCATCAGGCGACCTGCTGGTTATGGGCGGAGCAACCCAACACGGCTGGGAACACTCCATCGCCAAGGTCGCGCACGCCTCGCCTCGCATCAGCCTGACGTTTCGCAGACACCACCGCCGCTACTAACCAAGCTGCTCTCCAGAGAAGCTCAAGCGCAGTTCGGCGGTTACTCGATACCTACATAGAACGGGTAGAGCGGCTGTCCACCGTCGTGGGTCTCGACCTCGAGGTCAGGGTGGTTGGCTTCAAACCAAGCCTCGACGGCAACTACGTCAGACTCGTCGGCGTCGAGTCCGGTGATGAGCGTGACGATTTCGTGGGTGTCGTCGATAAGGTCGGCGAGCAGTGCAGTGGTTGCACCCACCACCGAATCGGCGATGGAACGAATGCCCGACGGGCCGATGCCAATGAAGTCGCCAGCGGTAACCGGACCAACATCGGTTGCCGAATCACGAACCGCTTGCGTGACCTCGCCCGCCGTGACCGAATCGCAAACCTCGGCCATGCCTTCGACGTTGGACTCGGCGTCCGCTTCAGGGTCGTACGCCAACAACGAGGCGAAGCCTTCGGCGATGCTGCGGGTGGGAAGCACCCGAACCGTTTTCGTTTCGCACTGCGCATCGACCTGTTCGGCAACCGGAATGATGTTCTTGTTGTTCGGAAGAATCACCACTTCCGAAGCAGCCACCGCTTCGACCGCCGCCAACAGATCGGCCGTGGAGGGGTTCATGGTCTGCCCGCCAACTACCAGGTTGGCGACACCGAGCGACCGGAAGATCTTCGCCACGCCATCGCCTACGGCAACGGCCACAACCGCCGAGGTTCGGCCGTCGGCCGGAACCGATGTTTGACCCATCGCCTCCTGAACCCACGCGTTCTCTTCGAGTTCTTCGATGAGATCGGTGACCCGGATTCCGTGGGGTCGACCCACCTCAATCCCGGCTTCGATCGCGGCGCCGATGTCGTCGCAGTGCACGTGGCAGTTCCAGATACCGTCGCCGCCGACCACAACGATCGAGTCGCCAATTTTTGCCCAGGCGCTCTTGAACTCCTCGATGGAATCGTCGGGCGCGTCGAGAAAGAACATGACCTCGTACTTGAGGTCGGCGATGGATTTCTCGGCGTCGTTTTGGGCTGGCGCCGCCGACATGGTGGAGAGGTCGAGCTCGACAACTTCGGGTGGTTCGGGGATTGCCCGGCCGTCGACCACGTTGAGCATGGCGTCGAGAAACAGCACAAAGCCGGTTCCACCAGCATCGACCACGCCGGCGTCTTTGAGCACCTGCAACATCTCGGGGGTTTGTTCGAGTGCTTCGGCTGCTCCGGTTCTGGCGGTTTCGAGCGTGGTGAGCAGGTCGGCCGACCCGGCGGCGACGGCAGATTCACCGGCCACTCGAGCAACCGTGAGGATGGTTCCCTCGACTGGGTTACCCACCGCGCCGTACGCCGCAGTGGCAGCAGCGGTGAGCGAGGTTGCAAGTTGGGTGCCGTCGATACCGTCGAGCTCGCCGAGATCTCCGACGAGCCCCCGCAGCAACTGGCTGAGAATCACGCCCGAGTTTCCTCGGGCTCCCATGAGCGAACCCTTGGCGATGGCTCCACACACGGTGGCCATGTCCTGCTCGGCTCCACCATTTGGCAGGTTGTCGAGCGCATCAACCACCGAACTTAACGTGAGGGCCATGTTGGTGCCCGTGTCGCCGTCGGGCACGGGATACACGTTGAGCGCGTTGATACTCGGTCGATGAGCGTCGAGCGCTTTGGCAAAAACCTGCATGGTCTCGCGCAGCATTGCGGCGTCGAGCACTCCCCCGGAAGTCACCCAGCTATCGTACCGATGAGGAACGCCCTGCCGGAACTCGGGAAGAACGGTTACCGCCCGAGGTGGGGCGGGCCCGATCCGGCGACTACGATGGTCTGCTGTTCGCAATCCAGCTAACGAGGTAAGTTTCGATGTCGGCTATCTGTGAAATCTGTGGCAAGAAGCCACAATTCGGCATGAACGTCAGTCACTCACACCGCCGCACCAAGCGTCGTTGGAACCCCAACATTCAGCGGGTCCGCGCCAAGGTCAACGGTGGCACCAAGCGCGTGCGCGTCTGCACCGGCTGCCTGAAGGCTGGCAAGGTCGAAAAAGCGGTCCGTTAGATCATGCAGGGCGTCATCAAGTCCTACGACCCCGGCACCGGCGATGGAGTCGTCGTTTGCGATACCGGCGATTTTGCCGAGTTCGACCTAGCGGTCAACGCCCTTGAAGGCTCGGTCTTTCGCATGCTTCGCCAAGGCCAGCGGGTGAACTTCTTCGTCGACGAGGACGGCCGGGCTACCGGTCTTGGCCTCGGATCCGAGGTCGATATGGGCACCCCCGAGCACTAGCGGGCTTGGCGTCGTGAGCCTCGAGCATTTCCGTCTCGACCATCACGTCGCCGTCGTTACCGCCGCCGGCCGCGGGATCGGCGCCGGTATCGCCGTGGCCTTCGCCGAAGCCGGCGCCGACGTGGCTATTGCGGCGCGGTCGGCCGACCAGCTCGCAGAAACCGCCAAGGCGGTTGAAGCTCACGGCAAACGTTGCCTGGTCATTGCGTCAGATCTGGCGAGCGACGGCGCGCTCAGCGAACTCGCACAAGCCACCGTCGATGAGTTCGGCCGGATCGATACGGTCGTCAACAATCTTGGCGGCACCTTCCCGTCGCCATTCCCGGATGTTTCTCGCGAGAAATTCGAGAAGGCCATCTCGTTCAACGTTGGCACGGCGTACGAGCTGACCCAAGCCGCTCTCCCCCATCTGCTTCAGTCGCCCAACGCATCGGTCATCAACATCGCCTCGGTGGCCGGCATCATGGCCGGTCGGGCGATGTCGTCCTACGGCACCGCGAAGGCGGCAATGATTTCGCTCACCCGGCAGCTGGCGCAAGAGCTAGCCCCGAAGGTGCGGGTCAACGCCATCGCCCCCGGATTTATCGAAACCCATGCCACCGAAATCGTCACCACCAGCGACGACATGCGGGCAACCGCAATCAGCAACACCCCCATGCGTCGCTTCGGCCAACCCGAAGACATCGGCCACGCCGCGTTGTATCTGGCATCGCCAGCGGCCAGTTTCGTCACCGGAGTACTTCTGCCCGTTCACGGGGGCGCCGAAGGCCCGGTGCTCGACTTCGGCACCCCCGACCTGTAGGTCGATTCGGTGGAACTCTTCGGCGACAAGGTTTCCCTGCGTACAACTACCGGGGCCGATCGTGAGTCGCTGCTCGCTATTCGTCGAACCCCGGAGGTAGCAGCCAGGTGGCGCAGCGATGACCTTGAGGCCGAGTTCGACGACGACCTCACCGACGAGGAAACCACTCAGTTCACCATTCTCGACCGCTCGACCGACGAGATCGTCGGTTTGGTTCAGTTCGGCGAAGAGACCGAGCCCGATTATCGCCATGCGTCGATCGATATCTATGTGGCGCCAAGTCATCACCGCCAGGGAATTGCCACCGATGCGCTGGCCGCCCTGGTGTCCTACCTTTTCGGCCCGGAGAACCATCACCGACTCACGATCGACCCGGCCGCCGACAACACTCCGGCCATCGGCTGCTACCAGAATGTCGGGTTCCAACCAGTTGGGGTGATGCGCCAGTACGAACGACAGGCCGACGGTTCATGGGCCGACGGACTCCTCATGGAACTCCTTCGGTCGGATTGGCAACAGCGACGCTGAGTCAGCCGTGCGACCCGTACCACCCACGCAGGGGTGCGGGTTCAAGCGGTTGGCCCAGAATGTCGATATCCGCCCCATGACCTCTGGCGCATCTCCGCAGCAGCGTCCCACTTCACCCGGCTGGTATTGGGCGGAAGGTGATCCGCCGGACTCCGTCCGGTACTGGGGCGGCGACGAGTGGCTCACCGGACCCACTCAAGTTGAGGAGTTCTTGAGCAAGCGACCGCCTGTGGACCTACCGGTAGCGACTATCGAACAACCCACCACTGCGGGAGCAATCGGAAGCGAAGCGGTTGTGACTCCCGCCCCGTTTTCTTCTGGCCTGGTAGCCGGCTCGATTCTTTGGAACATCCTCCTATTCGTCGCCTGGGTCCTGGTGTTGGCGAGTCTCGCTTTTCACGGCGCATTCGAGGCCGGCATGTGGTTTCTTGGAGGCGACTCGGACTTCATCAACTTGCCGTCGTGGTTCGTTTGGACCTGGCTCTATCTGGCCGGCGCACCCGTAGCGGCCTACGCCATCTCGTGGGGACGGACCCATCGAAGCGACAACGCACTCATCGCATCGCTCATCATCCCGGCGATCCCGGTAGCCATCGCCCTTCTCGCCTTCGCTGAGGCATAGCTGACCGAAAACGGACAGAACCCTCGGGCAAGCCGAGGGTTCTGTGGATTGTCCTGGCGCCAGCATTCGGCGCCGAACTAGTTGCGACCTACATCACCGCAGCGATGCCGAGGTCGGCGTAGCCGTTGGACTCGTAGTTGGCCACGAACATGTCGCGAAGCTTGCCAGCAACGACGTCGTAGTCGGCGGGATCATCCCAGGTGTTTCGCGGGTTGAGGATCTCATCGGGTACATCGGGGCAGGTAACCGGCATTGCCAGGTTAAAGATGGGGTGCTGTTCGGTTTCGACCCCATCGAGGTCGCCGTTGAGCGCGGCATCAAGGATTGCCCGGGTGTGCTTGAGCGACATGCGCTCGCCCTTGCCATACGCTCCGCCGGTCCAGCCAGTGTTGAGCAATACGCAGCGAGTCTTGTGCTCGCCCATCCGCTTGGCCAGTAGCTCGGCGTACACCGAAGCCTTCTGCGACATGAACGGTGCACCAAAGCAGGAGCTAAACGTTGCCTCGGGTTCGGTGATTCCGACCTCGGTGCCAGCCAGCTTCGAGGTGAAGCCGGTGACGAAGTGGTACATGACTTCTTCTTCGTTGAGGATTGAAACCGGAGGAAGCACGCCAAATGCATCGGCGGTGAGTAGCACGATGGTCTGGGGGTGCGGACCCTTCGCTCCCTCCGCAACACCGGGGTTACAGATGAGCGGGTAGGCGAAGCGGGTGTTCTCGGTGACCGAACCATCGGTGAGGTCGAGATCCTGCGGATCGGTATCGGCCATGGACTTGCCGGGAAGGGCAGGCACGTTCTCGATAAGGGTGCCCTTCATCGAAAGTGCAGCGGCGATAACCGGCTCGTTCTCTTTGCTGAGGTCGATGAGCTTGGCGTAGCAACCGTCTTCGAAGTTCGACACGCCAGCGTCGGTCCAGACGTGCTCGTCGTCGCCGATGAGCTCGCGGTCGGGATCGGCGGAAAGGGTGGTCTTGCCAGTGCCGGAAAGACCGAAGAGGATAGCGCTGTCGTCGTTGTCGCCAATGTTGGCCGAGCAGTGCATCGACAGTTGGCCCTTGGCGGGAAGGACGTAGTTCATAATGGTGAACATGGTCTTCTTGTTCACACCGCAGTAGTCGGCCTTACCCAGAACCAGGCCAACTCGCTTCTCCACATCCATGATCACCGCACGCTTGGACTTCGTGCCGTCGCGCGCTGGGTCACAGGTAAAGGAAGGAACATTGATAAGGGTCCAGCCCGCCTCGGCGCGATCGGCGTCGTCGCGAACGCCCTTGGGGAACATGATGTTGCAGAAGTACGCGTGCGTGGCGTACTCGCCAACAAAGCGGTAGGGCTCGGCGAACTCCGGGTCCCAGCCACAGAACACATCGGTGCTGTAGAGCGTGCCGGCCTTGTTGTTGAGATGTTCGATGACTCGAGGAAGAAGCGCATCGAATGCCACTGGGTCGAACTGTTGGAAGTCAGGCTTCCACCAGATCGAGTCGACCACGCTTTCACGAGCAACGGCGAAGGTGTCCTGGGTAGGACGACCGGTGCAGGTGGGATCGGTGTAGTAGACGAGCGGACCGTCGAGACCCAGCGCCGTCGGCATTGCCTTGTGTTCGTCGTTCGGACCGTCTGGCCGGATCTGGCCCTTGTCGTTCTCGATTGCAGCGGTAAACAACTCGTCCTGAGACAAGCCCGCCTTGATTGTTACACCAGTGAGCCCGAACTGAGCTTCTAGCTGATCGGCAACGGACATTTGCGCTCCTTGGGGGCAACCTCGCAGGGCAACGAGGATGTGCGAGATGATGTGTTCGAAATGATGTGTTCCTGTCGGCCACAACCGCGATTTCGGGAGAAAAAGGGGCCCGGTGTTTGCCTGCGGCGAGCTCCGGGCAGATGCAACGTATTTTCGACAGTAGAACAACTTCAATACAAGTACCAGTGCCTAGTGCAGACAAGTTTGGACAAAGTTTCGAGAATTTGAAGGATCTTCACGGATTTGCGCCAACTTTGGTAACGCTGAGATCACTGCATTGACACACCATTGACCCGTTCGGCCAATACGATGAGTCGGTGACCACGGAGCAAGCCTCATGATTCTCGCCGAAATGCGCGGCCTCATCGCAGTGATCGTTGTGGGCGTTCTGATCGCCGTCCTGTTCGTGCGGATCTCCGAATATGGCGACGATGAATCTGTTGCTGCAGCCGGTACCACGACGAGCACCACCACCACGACAAGTACCACCACAACCACCGAGGCACCGGTCGAATTTGTTGACGCCTTTGCTGGTGTCCGCAACCTCTGCGAGTCGGCCGACGAGTTCATCAGGGGTTCCGAGTCAGAAATCGAATACCCGGGCAAAATTCCGCAGCTGGCCGAGGAGTTTTACACCCGAGTCATCGACGGCGTGTCCGACCAAATCAAAGCCGAGTACTCGGCCGCGCTTCGCTACTACACCGAGTACAACGAGTTGGCGCTCCCCCACAACTACGACGGCCTCTCAATATTGAAGAGCGACGGCGGTCAACGATGGGGGCTTTTGGCCTCCAACGATCCGCCCGGTGTTGAAGCAACTCGGGCGAACGTGGCGTTTCTCTGCGAGGGAATCGAGATCCCCGAACCTCCGCTGATGAGCGCACGTGAGTTCGAGCGGCTCTCTGACCTAGCTGACGCGTAACGTCAGAAAACGCTAGGGGTGCGACGGGCCAAGAGCATCGGCCTCGGCTCGCCCAATCCACCAGTCGACGAGTGGGCCAGTGACGGCGATAATGACCGTGGCGACAACAATGCCACCGATGTTTCCCAATCCGTCAGCCATCGAAACGTTTCGGGTCGCGGTATAAGCACCCTGAAGCATCTCGAAACCCAGGCTCACTGCCATCATCAGCAGAGCAAGAATCGGTAGCCAGACTCGGCGACGAAGCCCGTAGCCGACGATCAACATCCCAACGCCCCAGATGGCGGCATGGCCGGCGACATCGAACTCGATGGGGATTGAGTCTTTTGTGAGATTGATATCAAAGATCCGCTCGGTGAGTTGGCCGGTGGCGACGATAAGCGCTTTGACCGGCCGAATCACCGCCGGCACGGCGTCGGACAAGCTCAGGACGGTAGCGACCAGAGCAAACGACAGGGCAAGAAATGCGAAGACGATTCGGCGCGTGATGGGGGATGCGGCCATAGCCCCATGGTAGGGACACCAACCGTCAAAGCGGACGTCGCGACCTGCTTCTCCTGCGTATCTGCACAGAACCCGCACATCGACTCGACGGGGTTGAGCACCGATGCGGCGAGGAAATCCCTAACCGATCAGGTAGCGAAGGTTGCCGTAGGGTAACTCATGCGTCGCAGCACGTTCTCGCAGGAAAGCACCACCACGAGCAGCACCACCGGAGCAACCGGAATCGCTGCCATGCCGAACAACGGATTAACGGTCCACAACACGACGGTGGCAACCGCCAGGACAACAGCGCCAACAAAGGCAATGCGTCGCAGCGTCGTGAGCAGCCGACGTTCGTTGCGTTGGAACCACTCGGGCACTCGGTGCCGCTCGAGAGCAATGCGATGGCGGTTGGCCGCTTCGAGTTCGCGCTCAAGTTCCGCGATGAGGTCGCGAACATCTTGTTCAATCTGCGACTCGCTTGCGTCAGCGCTCACTTGCGTGCTCCTACTCCTGCTCCAAGGCCGAAGGTACCAGTAGTCCATACGAACTAAAAGGGGGCCAAGCTGGACGGCCCGAAACAGCCGCGGAGCAGGCAGACTGGAGAAGTGATTCGAACATTCTTCACGTTGTTTGTTGGTTTGGTCGTTCTTGCGGGCGCCTGCCAGTCCGGTGACTCGACACCTCCGACCCGCGAATCGACGCTCCCAACCGTCGCACCGGTCGAGTCGGTTCCGCCAGCAAGCCGCGACCGCCAAGCCAAGGCCGAAGCCGATCCCACCCCGGCTGGCGAACTCACCGTCGAGGTAGTCCGCGAGTTTCCCCACGACCCTGACGCCTGGACCCAGGGTTACCTCATCGAGCAGGGTCGGCTGTTCGAGAGCACCGGCGATTGGGAAGCGTCCGAATCAACACTTCGCGAAATCGATCCTGAAACCGGCGCCGTTCTTCGCAGTGTCGATGTCGGCGAGCCGTTCTTCAGCGAAGGTATCGAACTGGTCGGCGACCAGATTTACATGATCACGTGGCAGGACAACACCGCGTTTGTGTTTGGCCGCGAGTCCTTTGAGGTCGACAACACCTTCTCCTACGACGGAGAGGGCTGGGGACTGTGCCTTGACGACCACGGCAACAACAACCGTCTGGTGATGTCGGATGGCTCCGAGACCCTTACGTTCCGCGACCCGGCCACCTTCGAAGAAATCGGCACGTTGCAACTGGTTCACGACGGGAGCTTCCGGTTGAACGAACTCGAGTGTGTCGACGGCTTCGCCTACGCCAACGTGTGGACCACCGACATCATCGTTCGCATCGATCTTGCTACCGGCCAAATCGCCTCGACCATCGATGCATCGGCGCTGAAGATTCGGATGGGCAATGCCGGCAACATCCTCAACGGCATTGCCTACGACGAGTCCAACAACACCTTCCTGCTCACCGGAAAATTCTGGCCCAGCGCCTTTGAGGTACGTTTCGTTCCTCGGTAGCACCGTCGTCGTTTGTCGCTGCGGCCTCGGCGGCGCTGCCTTTCGAGACCTACTCTTGCCTTCGACGTTCTATGACTCTTGCCCGCATCCTCGCCGTACTCGCCGTCTTGGCGCTCCTCATTCCGGCGGCGCTCCTGGGCGAGTGGGTGTTCTTCACCCTGGGGCTTGTTGGGGTCGGCGCCTTCCTGGTGCCATTCCTCAATCGCTAGCTGGGGCCCGACGTCCACATCTCGGCGAGCCCATAGGCGTGGCCTGCCGTGTAGCCGCCGTCTACCGGAAGCGAGATGCCGGTGACGAACGACGAGTCGTCGCTGGCCAGAAAGAACGCCGCACCGGCGATCTCAGACGATTCACCGAACCGACCAAGCTTGTGTTGCTTGCGAATTTCGTCGGCCCACGGCATCTGATCGACCACCGAGTGAAACATCGGCGTCTTGATGAAGCCCGGGCAAATGCAGTTTGCCCGGATACCAGCGACCCCGTAGTCGTTGGCGAGGTTCTTGGTAAGCAGAACAACTCCGCCCTTCGCCGCGTTGTAGCTGCTGCCGCCCTCACAACCCTCCAAACCCTCGACGCTGGCAACAGTGATGATGCTGCCCGATCGCTGCTCGATCATCGGACCCAACGCGCACTTCGCCGACAGCATCGTCCCGGTCAAGTTGATGTCCTGACATCGCTGCCACTCTTCGAGCGCAAGAGAATGCACGGGCCCGCCAGACGCCACACCTGCAGCGGTCACCAACACATCGAGTCGACCGTGGTCAGCCACGATGGTCTCCACCACCTGCTGTTGTTCGCCTTCATCGCGAACGTCGCAGTTCACAAAGGTATGACCCGCGAACTCGCCCGACGGCTCGGCGATATCGGAGCCAACGACCGTGGCACCTTCGGCAACGAACCTCTCAACACACGCCTCACCGATACCTGATGACGCTCCGGTAACGTGCACAACTTTTCCTGCGAGTCTGCTCATAGTTGGCAGTCTGGTCGTCATCGTCACCCGTGCGCCAGAATCCTCACGTGTCGACTCCCGAAAATCCCGCCGCCGCGCAAGTTTGCGGAGTCGATGGATACCCCGACGGCTGGGTTGTGGTTACCACCGGACTATCGCCGGGCGATGCGGTCAAGGTTTCAACGGCCGCAAGTTTCTCCGAAATCGTCGGCCGGTTCACTGCTGGCGACGTACAGGCGATAGCTGTCGACATGCCGATCGGGCTTGACCGCGGTCAACGACGCTCGGCCGACCAAGAATGTCGGAGACTGTTGGGCCGGCGGCGCTCATCAATGTTTACTTCGCCGCCCGAAGTTTCGATCGATGCCGCCACCCATGCCGAGGCCACCAAGCGCGCCACTGCCGACACCGGCAAGGGATTGTCGATGCAATCGTTTCGATTGTTCCCCCGAATCCTCGAAGTCCGCTCGGCCGTTGACCCAACCCAGCAACCAGCCATATCGGAAGTTCATCCCGAGACCAGCTTTGCCGTGCTGGCGGGCGAACCACTTGCCCATGCCAAAAAGGATCTTGCCGGGGTGGTCGAGCGGCTCGATCTCTTGGAACCCCATTTCCCGCAGATCCGCACGCAACTACTGGCAACCCCGCTGGCCGGGGTGGCGGTGGATGATCTGCTCGACGCCTACGCTGCGGCCTGGACAGCTCGCCGCATGGCTACGGGAGACGCAATGGTGCTGGGCGACACCGACCGGATCGACGCCCGCGGATTCCACCTAACCGTTTCCGCTTAGGCCGGAGAGATCTCGTTTTCTGGCGACTCGCCAGCCAACACCCGCTGGGCGTTGGCGAACTGCGCCCGGTTGATGGCGTACTGCCGCTCGACCGTGCCGCTGGCGATGTGTGGCGTGCAGATCACGTTGGAGAGTTGCAGGATTGGATGGTCGGCCGGCGGGGGTTCGGGGTCGAAGACGTCAATAGCCGCACCGCCGAGGTGTCCGGAGACCACCGACTCGTACAGCGCATCGAGGTCGAATGTTGGCCCTCGGCTGGCGTTGACGTAGATCGTCCCGGCTTTCATTGCCGCAAACTCGGTCGCGCCAAACATCTTGTGGGTTGCATCGGTGAGTGGCACGTGCACCGTGATGAGATCGGCTGTAGCGATCAGCTCGTCGAACGCAATCGGCTCAGCAAGCCCCGATGGAATCTCGATGATGTCGTTGCCAACGACATTTAGATTAAAGGCGGCGCCAACGCTGGCCACCCGTCGTCCGATGCGCCCCACGCCAACGATTCCGAGCGTCCGGGTTGCGAGGTTGTGCGACCCTTGCCGCCAGCCGAGCATATTCCAGGCCCCCGATCGCATGCTCTTCTGCATTGCAGGAAGCTGTCGCGAGAGCGCCAGCATCATGAGGAACACATGCTCGGCCACACCCTCGGGAGTCATTGCCGGTGTGATCGCAAGGGGTATGGCCATCTCGGCCAACGTTTCTCGGGCGATGGCGTCGTACCCAACGCCGTTGTGCATCACTAGCTTGCATCGGTTCAGAAGCGAAGCCTGCTGGGGGTTCAGGTGCAAACAAACCAGCGCATCGGCGCGCGGAAGAACCTGGGCTACCGCGGCGTCATCATCAAGGTCTAGGAACTCGACGTCGAACTCGGGCGGGGCAACCTCGGCGACGACCTCGCGGATCCATGGGTGAAGAAGGGTAAAGACAAGCAGTGGCCGTTTGGTCATAGGCACACCCTACGTCCGAGCTCACCCACGGATTGTTGGTTCGCTCCACGGCCGTTGCAGTATGAGCCGATGGAATCCTTTGCCGACAAGATCGCCGTCGTTACCGGAGCCGGGGACGGCATGGGTCGATCGCTCGCGCTCCAACTTGCGGCAGCCGGTTGCCACCTCTCGCTCTGCGATGTCATCGACGACAAGCTGGCAACCACCATCGAGCAGGTGCGCGCCGCCTCGCCGAATATTCGCGTCACCGGCCACACCTGCGATGTCTCAGACGAAGCCCAGTGGATCAAATTGCGCGACGACGTCATGGCCGCGCACGAAACCGACCATGTACATCTGTTGTTCAACAACGCAGGTATCGCCGGAAACGGCAGCATGATCGTCGACGAACGAGAGAACTGGGAGCGAACCTTCAACGTTTGCTGGAACGGCGTATACCTCGGCACCCGTACCTTCCTGCCGCTCCTCATGGCTGCGCCTGTCGCCCGGTTGGTGAATACCAGCAGCGTTAACGGATTCTGGGCGTCGCTTGGTCCCGATGTCTCCCACACCGCCTACAGCGCAGCAAAGTTTGCGGTGAAGGGATTTAGCGAAGCGCTCATTACCGACCTTGCCATCAACGCTCCCCACGTCGGCGTGTCTGTGGTTATGCCGGGCCATATCGGCACCGGTATCGCCGAGAATTCGGTGGTGGTGCATGGCGGCGAAACCGACCCAGAGATCACCGAAATGGCGGCCACGTTCCGTAACAGCGCACCGATGACCGCCGACGAAGCCGCCGCCGTCATCCTCGCTGGGGTACAGGGAGAGAAGTGGCGAATCCTGGTCGGCGAAGACGCCCACGTGCTCGACATGGCCGTTCGAGCCGATCCCGAGGAAGCATACGAGCCCGACTTCCGTCAACGCCTCGACGGGCACTTCGCCGGTCTTATCGACGACGAGTAGCCGTAATCCGGGGTCGCGGTGACGAATCGTGTCGTACTGGCGACCTATGGTCGTGGTATCGCAACTCTTGATCCATCACCGTTGCCGCTCTACGGACTCGATATCGAAACCGATACCACCGAGAACGGGCTCGACCCCGCCGTAGCGCCGGTCGTGTCGGTGGCCGTTGTTGGCCAAGACCAACACATCGTTCTCGAAGGCGACGAATCGAGCCTACTTCTTCGGCTCGACGCCACAATTGCTTCGCTACCCCGGGGCGTATTGGTCACCTGGAACGGCGCGGCGTTCGACCTTCCCTTCGTCGCTCACCGGGCCTACCTGTGCGGCATCGAGAGCGGACTTCAGCTGTGGCACGACACCAACATCCGGAGCCGTAACGAGCCGCTACTCGGACACCCCGGCTCGTACCGGGCAACCTGGCATGGCCATCGCCACCTCGATGGTTACCGGGTATTCCGAGCCGACGCCGGCGCCGTGATGCACCTGCCGTGCGGGTTGAAACCCATGGCAAAGTTTGTCGGACTTGACCCGGTCGAGGTCGACCGCGAACAGATCCATCTACTCACCGACGCCGAACGGCAGGCGTATGTTGCCAGCGACGCCGAAGTAACGAGAGAACTGGTTATCCGGCGCTGGGCCACCGCCAAAGCGTCGATCGACGATGTTTCATCGCTCGGACCGAACCAACCATTTGTTCCCGTGTGCCCACCGGTCAGCGGTAGTACCGAAACCGCTGCGCCAACTGGTGCTGCGCCAGAACTGGTTACCCAACCTCAAACGATCGGGTAGTAGCCGGCAACCTCATGGTGCGGGGTGGTGAGATGCACCTTCGCCTCGGGCGCGCCACCGAACCGGCCGTGACTCCAACGCACCTCGACGTGACCGTCGACGTTGCGGGTTGACCCATCGAGCGTGTCGAGAACATCGGCTCGCCAGCGCACCAAAGGCTGACCAACCGAATCGCCCCACACGTCGAACTTCTTGATATCGAACCGGTCGCGAAAGTCCCACGGCGTACCGACCCGGTACCGCAGCGGATCGCCATCGGTTGACGCACCCAACACAAAGTAGGGGGATGCCTGTAGCCGAAGCAGCCGCCACAACATCTCCTCGCGTGCGGCCTTCGTGCTCAGCTGCGCCTTCCACCGTTCGGCCGACTGTTGCGACACCGCGTTCACGAACCACCGGTACGGCTCGACCAACTCATCGGGCCACGCCCCACCTTTCGGCAAAGCATTCTTCAACTGAGTGCGATGATCGGGCTCGAGGTCGGCAACCTGTTCGGGCAGCGACAGCAAACCAGAAACCGCCCGACTCTTGGCGTACAGCTCCTGGAACTCGACGGGCGCGACCTCGCCAAACCAGTCCGCTCGATCGACTCGCTTCTCGGCCAGGCGGCGGTCGAACAGATGGCTTGGCGACACGTTGTGAAGAATGTTCGAGCCGTACTTACAGCTGATGAGGTACACGTGGTCGATACGAAGGTCGGCCGGGACCTGCTCGTATCCGGGCGGTTTGTGCGGCCCCTTCCACTCGACCAGCCACGGCACGCGACCTCGAAGACCGTCGTCAGCTCGGGCAAACAGCAACCCGTTCTCCCAAGCGGTCTCAAACTCAAGATCAAATTTGCCGTCTTCTCGAGCAGTATCGAGTCGGTCGAAATGTTCTTCAGTGACGTGGCTCACCAAACGGGGCCGCACACCGAGCGCATGATCGAGTTCCCGGTAGCCCAGCAGGGCAAGCCCGGTAACAATTTCGGTGATCTCAGTTCGTAACGACGACATGGCGCGGCGACTCTACGGCGAACTAATCGCGAAAGAGCCGGCTGAACTGCAACTGCGCACCGAGCAGGTCGGGGGGAAGGTGGTGATCGGTGTACACCGGAAGGTGGGTATACACATCGACCGCAATGTCGGTGAGGTTGATCCACCGAGACAACGAGTCGGCCCAACGCTCTTCCATAAGGGCCTCGCGAAGTTCCGCGCGCGATTCGGGTTTGAGCGACATCGGGTCGGTACGGGCAACAACCTCGAGCGCCAGAACGCGCTGTAACACGGCAATGTCGTCGGCGACAAAGACACGAGGTGGGTCGTCGTGCACGACCGCGTAGGCAACGCTTGCGCCCATACCGGCCGCCTAGACCAGGTCTTCTTCGGTCCAGAAGCCCGGCAAAGCAATGTCGGGGCCAACCGATGCGTAGTGACTGAGCCGCTCGACGCCAGCGGGGTCAAACATTTCGACCGCGTCGAACACCGACTTCGGACCAACCGCTCGCAGCGCCTTGAACCCTTCGCTACCCGGACGGGGCAGGTTGGACGTGAGGATCAGAACACGAGCTTCGGGGTCGAAGCTCTTGAGCACGTGAATTCGGCCCAGCATTTTCCACAACGTGTCGGTGCGCATCAGGCCAGGGCGGGCCGTAGTGAACGCACCGGCAACATCGACGTAATACTCACGACCTTCGGAGTCGTCGGTGACCAAGAAGTTGAACTGAATACCGAGCTTGGTGATTTTGGGCTTGTCGGTAACGACCGTGAAGCCCGACTCTTCGAGAACCATTTGCGCCAGGTCGTGGGCTTTCTTGCCCTCCTGGGTGGCCCGAGCCTGAAAGTTCTCGGCGGTAGCTTCGGGAACCGGACGTTCGAACAGCCCGTTCTCGCCCTCAACCTGAACGGCCGCAAACCGCGGGTGCGCCCGCTCGGCTTCGAGCCGGCCGCGCGCAATCTCGACGTACTCGGGATCGAGATCGAACCCAACGGCCCGACGGCCGGTGCGAGCAGCGGCGACCAACGTGGTTCCCGAACCGAGGAATGGATCGAGCACCAGGTCGTCTTCGTAGGTGTAAAGGTCGATGAGCTTGCGGGGAAGCTCGACCGGGAACGGAGCCGGGTGATTGACCCGCTTTGCGCTCTCGGGGTCGATACGCCACACATCGAGCGTGGCTTCCATGAACTCGTCGGCACTGAGCGTGCTCTTGCACGGCAAGCCCTTCTCCTCGCGCACCTTCTTGCTTGGTGCCCGGTCGAAGCGACCCTTGCTGGCGATAATGACCCGCTCGGTGAGGTCGCGAAGGACCGGGTTAGAAGCCGAACGGTACGAGCCCCATGCCAACGAGCCGGTGGCGCCATCGGCCTTGTGCCAAATGACTTCGCCTCGAAGCAGCAGGCCCAAATCGTCCTGGAGAATGGTGATGATGTCGGCAGAAAGACTGCGGTAGGGCTTGCGACCGAGGTTGGCGACATTGATGGCGATTCGGCCACCCGGCTCGAGAACCCGAGCACACTCGCTGAATACATCGCGGAGCATTTGCAGATACTCGAGATACGAGGTGGGCACGCCAGCCCGAGGATCGCTGGGATCCTTTCCGTCGTTGAGCACCGCATGCTCATACTCTTTGCCCACAAAGTACGGCGGCGAGGTAACGACCAAGGCAACCGACTTGTCGGGAAGCATCGACATGTTGGTGGCATCGCCCAGAATGCACGGATCGTCGAGTTCGGGGCGGGGCCCTAGTTCGTCGTCGTCAGATAGCACGGGCGGCGTAAATCGGGCATAGAACGCCGACGCATCGTGACTTTCGCGCTTTCCGACCCCAAAGGCCTGAGTTGAAGTTGATTTTCGTTCAGCCACAGCGGCACACAACCTTTCCTCGCCCACTGAGTCTAGGGAGCGATAACCAAGACCCTATGGAAGAGGTGTGACA
>CALJDK010000114.1 GCA_938023735.1 uncultured Acidimicrobiales bacterium | reverse complement strand
CGGGAATCGACATCGCGACAAGGAGGGTGGTGGAACGAAGACGTTGCTTCTTCATCATGAGTTGAACGTACGAATCGATCGATGGGGCGTCGTCAACCTTGGGGTGGATTGTCATGACTCGGCGGCCAACAATATGTCGATCACCCTCGACGCGAGCGCGTTGACGCCATGGCCACCAGCCGAGGTATTAGCCGATATCGCGAAACTGGCGTCGATCGCGTCGATGTACCCGGCTTCGCTCATGAATCCCGCCGTGCCACCGGTGTGTGAGATAACCCTCGAACCGTCAACGGTTGCCAGCCGCACGCCGAGGCCGTAGCTCGGCGAGGACAACGGGGTCACGATCTCGTCAACCGCATCGGGGCCGAGCACCGTTCCGTCGAACATGGCGTGCCAGACCGCAGCTGTCGACGCCAGGTCGGCCTCGACTCCACCGCCCGTCCACGCACTGCTGCGCATCGAGGCCTGATCGACCACCAGTACATCGACCACCGAGGTCCCATTGGGGAGCGTGATGCCCTGGTCGACCGCGGGGTCGGCGCCGATCATCAGCTGGGCGAGTCCGCCGTCGACGTACCCCGACACATGTTGCTCCGACAAAGGATCCTGCGGTGCCAACCCGATTGCCGTCGCACCTGCCGGGTCGAACAACCGATCGCGCATTGCCACGGCCGCTGTTTGGCCGGTGACCTCCTCGATCAGCAGGCCTGCGGCGATCGAACCGCCGGTGTTGTAGGAGAAGGCCGCGCCCGGAGCGAACTCGGCGCCCTGCCGACCCACGAAGTCGAGAATCTCTTCGGGAGCCCAGGGTGTGCCGTACCGACTCTGGGCTTCTGCACCAAAGGCTGGGTTGAACGCGTACTCGACCAGCCCACTCGTGTGTCCGAGAATCTGGCGGACGGTGATGTCTGATGCATTCGGGTGCCCTCCAACACAGTCGGCACCGAGATAATCGGCCACTGGCGCATCGAGGTCAACGCGTCCCTCTTCCACGAGGTCGAGCACCGTCGCCGCGGTCAACGACTTCGAGATGCTGGCGATGCGAAACACGCTGTCTTCCGCGACCGCCGACCCGGATTGCAGGTCCGACTGCCCCGCCACGTATTCCAGCACTGTGCCGTCGGACAACTGGACCGCCATCGAGGCGCCCGGAGCAGACGAGGTTGCGAACCACTCCGAGAACACCGCGTCGAGCTCGGCCCGGAGTTCGTCATGGTAAGCGGGTTTCGTGTGTGCTGTGGTGACGGGCGCACCGGATGAGACAACTGGTCGTTCGGCCGTGCTGTCCATCGGGGGCAGAGTCGTCGGGCCCACCGAAGTGGCGGGCGAAGCTGCAGGCGCGGTCGCGGCAGGCTCGACCACCGTGGCGGAGGACGCACAACCAGCAGCCAACAGTGCCCCCGCGACGACGCTCGCCAGACTGAGCCGGACTTCTCGAAGATTCACGGCGCTTCCCATGCATACACCGTGACAGCGAACAGACGCAGCGCCGTCAACCCGAGGGTTGATTACGCCTGCCGAGTCACTTGTGGGGCTGCCCCGATAGAACCGGTCAAACGCGTTCTCGGCCACGTGTTCGGGCATCCCTGGCCCGTCGTCGGTCACGGTGATTAACCCATGACCATCATTGACGCCGAGCTTCACCGCCACTTCGGCACCGGGCGCACCAGCAGTGGACCCGCTCCCCCGACCCAACCGACTTCATCCTGGCGTAACGTTCAGAGGTGACCAAGATCGGATGTAGTCGATGCGAGTAATCGGAGCCGGGTTCGGCCGGACCGGCACCCTCTCGCTCAAGTATGCCCTTGAGGAACTCGGGTTCGGACCGACCTATCACATGCAAGAAGCCGGTCGGCGGCCCGCACACGTCCGCCAGTGGCTTGATTTCGCCGAAACCGGGCACGCCGACTGGGATGGACTGTTCGCGGAGTTCGACTCAGGTGTCGACTATCCGGTGAGCTGTGTTTGGGAAGAGCTGGCGGCCCACTATCCCGACGCCAAAGTCATCTTGACGGTGCGCGATCCCGAACGATGGTGGGAAAGCACCAATTCGACGATCTACGGGTTTCGCTCGGCGTTCCCGGCATGGTTCCAGCGAGCCGTCCCTCCCGTAGGGCGCTTCACCGAGATGGTGGAACGACTCGTCTGGCAAGGGTTGTTCGACGGACGGTTCACCGATCGCGACCACGCCGTCGAGGTATTCAACCGCCATGCGGAACACGTTCGCTCAACCTGCCCGCCCGAACGGCTCCTCGTCTTTGAGGTGGCCGAGGGGTGGGGCCCGCTCTGTGAATTTCTCAATGTACCGGTGCCCGAACGACCATTCCCCCACGTGAACGACGCCAAAGAGACGCGGCGAATCATCAAGACGATGCGATGGGGAACCCGAGCCGCTCCCCTTGTTGGACTTGCCGGAGCGTTCGCAGCTCGCAACGTCTTGCGAGGGCGTTAGTACCCCTTTCGGGCCAAGCTCGAAGCGAGCTTCCGTCCCACATTTCCCAGTCCAATGAATCCAACTCGCACAGCCCGGTTCCTTTCCGACTCTAAAGACACTAACGACACACCGGCGTCCGAAACATCAGATGTGGTGGACGCCCACCCGACCGTCGTGGATCCTCCGATCTCATGCTTTGTAATCTGAACCTTCGGCGTCGAGCTGGCGACGCAAACCAGGCCATTCCATTGAGCCGTCCGCTACCCATCCATCGGCAAAGAAGGCATCGCGATGCGCTCGAGCTTCTTCGGGTGGCGGGACGTTCATGAACTCGCTGCCACATGCCATGACCTTCAACTGCACGTCGCACGCGACGCTGAGCTGGAAGGCGAAGTAGAACGCCTCGGCGACGGTTGTACCCACCGTGGCAAACGCGTGGTGGCGGTAAATCAGCGCCTTGTGCGGGCCAAGCCTCTCGGCGATCTCGGCGATGTAGTCGTCGTCGAAGTAGAAGTCGCCGCGGATGTAGCCGATGTCCTCGTAGAACGGCATGGCAGCCTCACACAAGGGAAGTAGCCCACAAGTCAATGCCGCGACACCCATGATTCCCTGGCCGTGGGCGTGAATCACCGCGTTGATCTCGGGGCGAGCAGCGAAGATCGATTTGGCTGGACGTGTGACGGCCAGATTTACCACGTCACCTGGGCTTACCGGCGTGCCGTCCATGTTCACCGCAACAAAATCCGATGCGCAGATCTCGTGAAAGTGCTTGCCATGCGGGTGCGTGAGGTACCAATCAGCTCCCGGCAGGCGCGCCACCACCGAGCCATTCGTGAGGTCGGACATTCCGTGGCGATCGAGCATGCGGAACGCCGCAGCCAGATCTTCCCGCAGCTCTTGCTCGCTCAGGTCTTGTTCGCTCACGTGCCGTCCCCCGCGTTCGTCTCGAGATTGATTGGCGGCCAGCCGTCTTCGCCAGCCGGATACCAGTGCTCGTCGATGGCTTCCTGAATCTTCAACAGCGTGATGTCGCGCCGACGTTCGAGCTCTTGCCAATGCCGGTCGCCCTGCTCGGTTTCGCAGCCGGTCACGATCAGTTCTTCGAGCCGATCGGTGTAGGTGGGTGCTTCGAGCTTGGTCCACGGCAATTCGAGCGTCGGGGCAAAGTGCTTCATGCTCTGGCGCATGCCACCTTCGGCTGCAGCGACATGCCAGCCCATCGCGATTCCCATGAACGCCCACCGCAGACCGGGCCCGCCGGTGATCGCAGCGTCGATCTCGGGGATGGTTGCGATGCCATCGTCGACCAGGTGCAACGCCTCGCGCCACAACGCTTCCATCAAACGGTCGGAAAGGTACGCCTCGATCTCGTTGCGAACATGCAGCGGCCGCATGCCAATCGATTCGTAGAAGCCAGCTGCGGCCACGATCGCCTCGTCGGTGGTCTGTTCGCCGCCAACAACTTCGACGAGCGGCAAGATATAGAGAGGCGAGAACGGATGGCCGATGAGCACACGGCCCGGGTCTTCGGCATCGGCCTGAATCGCGGTCGGCAACAAGCCTGACGAGCTCGAGGCGATGATGACGCCATCGGGACCCCCGGGAACGTGCCGGGAGATCTCGGCAATGACCGACCGTTTGACGTCTTCGCGTTCGGGCACGTTCTCTTGCACAAAGTCGGCGCCAGCAACGGCCGTAGCAATGTCGGGAGCAAACGTGAGCCGGTCGGGACTCGCGCCTTCTACACAGCCAGCGTCGACCATGGTTGGCCACACGCGCTGCACCGCGTCACGGATCGCCGCTTCAGCATCGGGAGCTGGGTCGGTCACGATGACATCGAGCCCGTTGGCAAGGCAGCGGGTGGCCCAACCTGACCCGATTACTCCCCCACCAACAAGGGCCACCCTCTTGATCTCGCGTGCTTCTTCAATCGAGTTCGCCATGTTGCCTCCCCAAAAATGGTTGTTCTTGCGAGACTGCCTGAGACCGGGAGCGCATGCAAACAACGAATCGCGTCAATCCCTCGCGCGAGAACGCATACGCACCAAACAGTTACCCCGCTTCGACGGCCTCTCGAACGACGGTCCAGCACCCGTCTTCAGCAGCCCACTCGCGCTAATGGCCCAGGATGGACCGTATGCCATCGTCGATTGCACGGACGAGTGCATCAGGCAATTGCGCGGACGCGTCTGAAAGCCACGCTCGGTCGATGAGCTCCAATCCGAGCGGCACCGCCACGGAGTCTTTCGGCAGTCCAGTCATTTGAGCGTCGAGCAGCACGTTGCCAGCGAGGCCAGCACGCTCAAGGTTCGATGTCAGAGGCACGACATGAGCCTGCCAAACGTCGACGGCAAGGACCTCCCCCGAAGAGACCACGACACATGGCCGCCGCTTGTCGAGTTCAATCCACGAGTTCAAACACCCGCTACGTTGGGCCGATGAGCGCTGAGAATCGATACGACCGCAGCAACGTCGACAACATGGAGATGCTGTACGGCCGCGGCTTTCTGTCGGGCGGCGGCGCTGACGAGGTGGCCCTGATCTTTGACGGGATCGATCTACGCGATGCCGACGTCCTCGACCTCGGGTGCGGCCTCGGGGGAGCAACCGTCGCAATGCTGACCCGACTCGACGCGAAGCACGTGACCGGGTTCGACGTCGATGCGGGAAACCTGGAGCGGGCCGAGGAACTGGTGGCCGAAACGGGGATGCAGTCGCGTGCAACGTTGGTGGAGGGTACGGCGGGCCCCTTGCCCTTCGAAACCGACAGCTTTGATTGCGTGTACGTGAACGCAGTGAGTTGCCACCTCGAAGCGCTAGCGGAGTTCTTCGCCGAGATTCGACGGGTGCTACGACCAGAGGGCGTGCTCGTCGGTTCGGAATGGCTAGTGCGAGAGGACAACGCTGCGTTCCAAGGCTGGGACGACCTGCTACGGGAACGAGGTCTGAGCTTCCACTTCGTCGACAAAGCGACGTTCGTCGCCGCCGCTGAGGAAGCGGGCCTGATTGACGTGTCGCTGGTTGACCGCACCGCTGCCTTCACCGAGTTCTCCCGCGAGTCGCTGGAATGCACCGACACGGAACTGCGTGAAGCGCTCCTCGACTCGCTCGGCGAGGTTGGGTTCGACGCGTTTCGGAAATGGTGCGAAGTCCGCTACGTCGCGCTTCGCGATCGCGGGCTACTGCAGAGCCACTTTCGGGCGTGCAAGCCGAATCACCAGTGACGATCGTCGTACGTAATGATCATCGTGGCGCATCGGGGAGGACTAGGGCGATGTGACCTTGGATCGAGATAGGAACCGAACCGCTACGCTCCTTCGATGGCCTCTCGAATCAGCCCAGCGATCTGGTCAATCTCAAAATCACCCGCAGCAACTCCGTAAACGAGTTCGAAAACAGCATCGTTCGAGAGCTTTGATGGCGCCTGGCCGTTGAGGTCAAGAAAAACCGCGGTTGCTAGCCACCCGAGACGCTTATTGCCGTCGATGAGCGCATGGTTTTTTAGAATCGACTGCAACAGAGCTGCTGCCTTGGACCAGATGTCGGGGTATGCATCTTCGCCGAACGCCGTGGTTTGTGGCCGGGCTGCGGCCGAACCGAGCAGGCCGACATCGCGTATCGGCGCAGGCTCTCCGAGGAGCAAGATCGTCAGCTCAACAAGGTCGTCGAGGTCGAGGTACTCGATCGGCTTTATCATTCGCCGAGTCGGCGCAGTGCGTCAGCGTGAGACCGCATCACCTTCTCGGCGGCAAGGGCTACCCGTTCACGATGATCGGCGCCAGCGACAAATTCTCGCACCGCTCTTCGGGCCGCTTCCTGCATCGATATGCCTTCAGCCTCAGCTCGCGCCTGCAGGGCAGCCTGCTCATCTTCAGTTAACCGCAATGTCATAGCCATATCATGATGGTATCACTTTGATACCGGTCGACATGATCTTCGGCAGTATCGATGTCACGGTCAGCCCGGTCGTGCTCAACGGAAGTCGAGCCCGGCGAAGTCGCCGGTTGAGCGCCAATCAGCGATGTAGTTGAAGTAGGCGACCGGCCCGTCGGGATACCCGAGCGCGGATATCCGTGAACCGTCTTCAACGTCGATGCCTTCGTTGTTGTAGTAGCCAGGGGTGCAGGTTTGGTCGCCACCGAAACTTCGGCCACCGGCCTCGAGCAACTCCACCCATGCCCGCTCGGCCTCGAGTGACGTCTCCACCTGTTCCACACCACTCGACTCGGCGTGGCGAAGGATTGCCGCGATGGTGCGACCACGCTCGACCAAGTTGTGCGGCACGTTCGAGATCAGGTTGGCCGCCTGGGATGGACCGACGATGAACATGTTCGGGAAGCCATGCACATGGGTACCGTGCAGCGAAACCATGCCGTCGGCCCACTTGTCCGACAGCTTCTGACCATCTCGGCCCACGGTGTCGAACCCCGACCGGCGCTCGTACGGCGTTCCCACTTCAAAACCCGATGCGTAGATGAGCAGATCGAGCTCGTAGTGCGTGTCGCCCACCCAAACCCCAGTGGCATCGATCTGGCGCACACCCTTGCCGTCGGTGTCAACCAGCGTTGTGCCCGGCTCGTTGAACGCCTGCAAGTACGCGTCGTGAAAGCACGGTCGCTTGCACAGCTGGCGATACCAGGGCTTGAGTTTCTCGGCCGTGATCTCGTCGTCGACAATCTGGTCGACCCGCTGGCGGATCTCGGTCATCTTCTCGTCGTCGCTGTCGTGATACGCCTGCAACATGCCGTCGGGGCTCACGTCGCCCAGCTCGACCACTTTGTCGCGGATGCGCTGGGAGATGTCGGTCCAACCATCCATCACCAAGTCCTCCTCGGCGAAACCACCGGTTTGTAGCAGGGTGAAGTTGTTTAGCCAGCGCTGCTGCCAACCCGGCTCTAGGGTGGCGAACCAGTCGGGATCGATGTCGTGGTTGTTGCGGGTATCGATGCTGCTGGGTGTGCGCTGAAACACGAACAGCTCGCCCGCAGTCTTCGCCAGATGTGGCACGCACTGCACCGAGGTGGCCCCGGTACCGATGATGCCCACCCGCTTGTCAGCCAGCTTGTCCAGGGGCGCTCCGGCCGGGTTGCCTCCCGTGTACTCATAATCCCACCGGCTGGTGTGGAAGCTGTGACCTTCGTAGCTTTCGATGCCAGGAATGCCCGGCAGCTTCGGACGATGCAGCGGCCCGGTGCCCATGGCCACATACTTGGCTCGCATCTCATCGCCACGGTTGGTCGTGATGATCCATCGAAAGAGCTCATCGTCCCAGCGCAGGTCGGTGACCTCGGTCGACAACAACGCGTTGTCGTACAGGCCGTAGTGGTTGGCGATGCGCTGGCAGTGCTCGAGGATCTCGGGCGCGTGCGCATACTTCTCCGACGGCATATGGCCGGTCTCTTCGAGCAGCGGCATGTACACGAACGAAGCAGTGTCGCACTGCGCTCCCGGATAGCGGTTCCAGTACCAGGTGCCGCCGAAGTCGCCACCCTTTTCGATAAGCCGCACATCGTCGATGCCCGCCTCCTTCAAGCGGGCGCCGGTGACCAGCCCGGCGAAACCGCCGCCGATGAACGCAATCGTGACCTCATCGGTGAGTGGTTCGCGCGGTGCGGGCTCCACATAGGGATCCTCGAGATAGTGGGCGAACTTCCCAACCGGCTCAACGTACTGCTCGTTGCCGTCGGCCCGGAGCCGCTTGTTGCGCTCCTCCAGGTATTTGGCCCGAAGGGCGTCCTTGTCGATCTCCACTGACGTCAAAACTCACCCTGTTTGTTCACTGTTTCTTCACTGTTTCTGTGTGGCTATTCGCTGCTACTTGAGGGTTTGGTCGCCTCAACGATTACTGCGGGTCGGCCAGCAATCTCGCCCATCCCGGCAAACTCAACGGACGCCCCCGCCGCCTTCAAAGCGGTGCCCACAACCTCGGGGTCAACGTCGTGAAAGTGGTGCGCATGCTCGTCGGTCCGCATGGCGCCGAATCGTTCGTAGTCAGGGTGCTCAGGGCTATCGAAGTCTTCATCGACCAGAAGTAGTCGCCCTCCCGGAGCCAAGACTCGCACCAGCTCGCCGACACCAGCTTCAAGGTTCGACCAGTGGTGCATCGTGTTGACGGCCCAGGCAGCATCGATGGAGTTCTCGCGCACGGTTGTGGCCTCGGCCGTGCCGTCGACGATCTCCACATTTTCTCGTTGACCGAATACCAGCGAGCGGAGCCCCAGAACGCGACGCATGTACGGCGTGGGCTCGACCGCCATCACCTTGCAGCCCCGCTTGGCGGCCACCATGGTTCCCGCCCCGATTCCGGCACCAATGTCCATGACGGTTTCGCCCGCCATCGGCGCCAATCGCTCGACCACCGCAGTGTTCACCTCTGACGACCACATCTCGGGAGCGTGCCGTACGTATCGCAGCATGGCTTTGAAACCCTGATCGTGTTCGTGCTCATGATGAGCGTGATCCTCGCCATGATCGTGATGATGCGAATCGTGGTCCATAGCCTCCATTGATACAGCTAGCCAGCTACCGGCGCGCCACGGGCCTTGTCGCTGTGGGCGATGAGCGACTCGGCGAGTTCCTCGATCATGGCAGCCCGCAGGTCGGGAGCCGACGCAACAAGACTCGTGCGTTCGTCGTCGTCGGTCCAGAGTTCGTACAGACCGTCCTCGCCACTGTCGTACCGGCTGTAGCGGTGCGTCGGCGTAATAAGTGTGCGGATGCGACCGGGGAAACGCGGACTTGCGGGAATATCGAGGTCGTCCTCGATCAGCACGTTGTTGCGCACCGACTCGCCGGGGTTGTCGAGCACCGGAACCTGGCTTACACCCTGCATGCCGTGGTACTGCTCGAGACCACACATGTCGAGGAGGGTTGGGCCCAGATCGATGCTGCTCGCAAGCGACCTCGTTCGGGCCGCCTCGCGGCGCGGGTCGGCGATAACGAGCGGCACCTGGAGGGTTCCGCGATAGTGCATGAAACCCTTCAGTAGCAGGCCATGGTCACCCATCATGTCGCCGTGGTCAGAGGTGAACACCACGATGGTGTCATCGGTCTGGCCCAGCCGGTCGATCGAGTCCAGGATCTGACCAACGCGATCATCGACCATCTCGATCGTGCCGTAGTTGGCCGCGATTGCGGCCCGCGTGATTTCCGGGCTCGTGGCACCGGTTAAGTCCACCCAATTTCGCATGTCGTGGACAGTGCGGCCCTGAATCTTGCGGACATAGGCCGGCGCGCCCTCGAGCGGATCATCGAACGTTGCCGGAAGCTCCATATCGTCGGCGTCGTGGCGGTCGTACCACCGACCGGGCGGAGTGAACGGATGATGCGGATCGGGAAATGACGCCCACGCAACCCACGGCGAGGATTCCTTCGCAGCCCCCTCGATGAAGGCGATCGTCCGGTCCGCAACGAATGAGGATGAATGATGTTCCTCGCCATAGGGCGGGTCGTACACCTGCCACCACACATCGCCGCCTCGGCGCTTCGGGTTCTCGGCGGTCTGCGGCACCATGAGGTCTTCGTGTTTGGCGCCGCGTTCCATGGCCCAGCGATAGTGATGACCAGTCACCTTCGCTCCGTGATTGATCGACAACTCCGTCGTGTCGAATCCATAGAAGTCATCGGGCCAGTCCGGCATCCCGTCGAGGTACTGCTCTTCATGCTCGAGCTGATTCCACCCGGCTGGGTGAGGGTCGCCTACCGCCGGGCCACCTGGTGCCTCGACGACCGAGTTGCGGCTCATCCCATGCTGGAGATGACTCTTCCCGATGAGCGCGGTGCGGTAGCCGGCAGCCCGGAATTGACGAATGTGCGTGTTGGCAGTCCATTCCAGCGACCGGTCGTTGAAGATCACGCCATGTGAGCTCGGCATTCGTCCCGTCATGATGGTCGATCGGTTCGGCATACAAACCGGATTACTGACCCAGGTGTTTTCGAAGACCGTGCCGCGCGCCGCGATCGAATCGAGGTTCGGCGTTCGGACCACGTCGTTGCCCATGAACCCGACGTGGTCGGCGCGATGCTGATCGGTAATCACGAACAAAACGTTCGGCCGCTTCGGAGACTCACTCATGGACTTGGCACCTCAATCGTCACAATTTTCTCAGTCTTCGCGATTTCTCAGTCTTCGCCGATCGAAAGCACCATCTTGACCTTTTGGGCCTCGCCGGTGAGGGCATGCTGCGAATCAGCGTGTGCCGACTTGTAGATGCCCTTGGCCATCAGCGAAGTCTCGGCCCCGCGGCGCGCGGTGTAGATCGCCGACCGAGCTTCGTGGACTGCGTGAAGCTCAGGCTCGGCGGCCACGGCAAACTCGATGAGCTGGCAGGACAACCGATGATCGCCGGCGGCCGACAGCTCGGTCGCTCGCTCGATGAGGTGCTCCACTCCCCCAACCAGATTTGCGATTTCGGCGCCGATCGCCGCGTCGCTCGGCGGCTTCAAGCGCGCCGGGTTTCCGTCGTACCAGCCTCCGTACAGACGCCAGATGTTTCGAATCACGAACTCGGGTTCGTCATACATGGGTCGAAGGTAGGGCAGCTCCAACGTCTCCGCCGGCACCGACACCGAGTGCACGATGTCGTTGAGCGTGGCTCCGGAGTTCATCGCGTCAACCACCTGGGCCACCAGCGTCTCCAGCGTCTCGGCAACCGTGTCGAGACACGTCTTGATTCGGTCCGCACCGGCGATTGGAAGCCCGTGGGCCGGCACAAAGAGTTCGGCACCCTGGGCCGCCATGGCCCGCAGAGACTCGGCCCACTCAAGCGGATACCGCTGCACCTTCTGCGGGTTGCCGCAGTTGGGGAAGTTCCAAATGAACTGATCGCCTGCGCTGATCATTTTGTGTTGGGGAATCCACGTCCACGTGTGGTCATCGGTTTCGCCCATGCAATGGCGATGAACGAAGTCGACCCCGCCGATGGTCTGGGAGAGTTCGTCGTCGTAGGTGACACCGGCTCGAAGGGTCCCGCGCGGAACGAACGTACGGTCGATTAGCTGAGCTGAAGCCTTTGCCGCACCGCCGAACTGTCGCATGTTGATGGTCTGGTTGTAGCCGTTCGTATAGGCGTATCGGTCGAGCCGAACATTCAATCGCTCATGGCCAAGCACCTGGGGCGATGGGTCGCCGCGCCTTTCTGCATCCGCGGCGAACGACCGCGACCCGCCAACGTGATCGGCATGCCCATGGGTATACACGATCGTGTGAACCGGAGCGTCGGTCCACGAGCGCATCGACTCGACCACGGCCGGGCCCGACTTCGCGCCACTGGTGTCGAACACCACGAGGCCGTCGCCACTATCGACAACCACCACATGGCTGAACGATTCGATCAGGGCGACACCATCGGCCAACTCTGAAAGCTCTTCAGTGATGCGGTTTGGTGGCGTGTCGGACACACCGTTGTCGATGAGATGTGCCGAGAGCTCGAGAGGATGCATGGCCTGCACGCTATCTCGCAGACCACAGGTGCCAGAAAAGCCGCTGCGTCGCCCGGGATGGCTCGACCACCACAAGGCGTGCCGTCAGATTACGATTCTCTTGCCATGTCAATAACTCATGAGGGCGACGTCGTCGAGGTTGAGGTCGTCGGCGTCACTGGTCTCGACGGCACGAGCGATGGTGCCATCGAGAGCACCACTTCGATCTCTAGCTCGGCTCGGCGAAGTCGTACGCTGCTGGCGTTTGCACTTGCCGTCATCGCGCTGGTGGTCTGGGCGCCCTGGGATGCGGCGCCCGATGCGCCAGACGCACTCGTCGATGAGCCCATCGCGCAGCAGGACGAGGACGTGGCCGGCGCGGACCAGGGGCGGCGCGGCAGTCGAGCATTCAACGACGAAGGGGATTCCATCCCCGGTATCGGCCTCTGGACCGGCCTGCCGAAAGACTTCGAGCCTCGGGTCAGCATTTCCCCCGGCTCGGGTGCCCGACTCCTTCCGCAGAACACCGGTCAAACCTTGGTGTACATCAACTCGGCGGGACGTGCGACGATCGTCGATATCGACTCCGGTCGCCGCAGTGAGGTTCGGATTGCTCCGGGGCGAGCTGTCGATCACTTTGGTGTTGAGGACGGGCGCGTCGTGGCGCTTGAGGGTCATCGAAACGGCATTCCTGCTGCAACCGAGCGAGCGCTTCCGTTTACCGTGATGACCAAAGAACCGGGGTCCACCAACGAAACGGCGCCGTCCGACAACCCCGAGGGTGGCCCAGTGCTGTGTCCGGCCGAAATCGCTTGCGGGCAGCAATGGCTGTCTACCTCGCTGACGCATGCTTCGGGCGACAGCGCAGAGATTCTGAACGCCGGTGACCATCTGTGGGTGCACCAGCTGTTGTTCGGAGAAAACCCGCAGGAAGGCCGTTTCCAGCTCATCGATATCGGAGCCGATGAACCCTACCGCCTTCCACTCCCCGACTCTGACGTCGCTTGGATCATCACGAAAACGCAATAGCTATTCTCACCTCTATCGCAGCCTCTTCGCGACGACGGATCTTCTGCGGGTCTTCCTGGCACATTTTCTGACGTGGCGTGTAGTGTCCGCCGCATGATCTTCGAAGTAAACCGTCAGGACTTCCGTGCCACGCAGATAGCACCGGCGACACCGATCGACCTGAAGCCGGGTCAAGTTCGCCTGGCCGTGGAGCGGTGGGCCTTCACCACCAACAACATCACCTACGCCGTGGCCGGTGACATGCTCGACTACTGGGGGTTCTTCCCCACCGACGCTCCGTGGGGCCGCGTTCCCGGCATCGGGCTCGGGTCGGTGGTCGAGTCGGCCAACCCCGATATTGCGGTCGGCGGACGCTACTTCGGGTTCTACCCCATGGGAAGCGAACACATCGTCACTGCGAAACCGCACGGGCCCGATGGCTTTCGAGACGCCGGCGTACATCGGGCCAACCATGCGGTGACATACACCGATTTCCGCAACGTCGAGGCCGACGACACGTTCGACGTCGACAAGGCCGATGAGTACCTCCTGCTGTGGGGCATGTTTATGACATCGTTTCTGGTCGACGACATGCTTGGCGACACCGACTTCTCCGGGGCCGTGCAAACACTGGTAACCAGCGCATCATCGAAAACCTCGATCTCGCTGGCATCGTGCCTCGCCGGTCGCAACGACAGTCGGTCGGTCGGGCTCACCTCCCAACGCAACCGATCGTTTGTCGAAGGACTTGGCCTGTACGACCAGGTGATCACCTACGACGAGGTCGACCAACTCGACGCTTCGGTGGCATCGGGCGTTGTCGACATGGCCGGCAACGCCGCCGTGCGCGCCGCCATCCACAACCACTTCGACGACTCGCTTCGTTTCTCCACCTCGGTCGGAATGACGCATTGGGATGCTCAGCAATCGACAGGGCAGTCGGGCAACGAAGCCCTACCCGGCCCCGCCCCTGAGTTCTTCTTCGCCCCCAGCCAACGCGCCAAACGAGTGAAAGAATGGGGCGCCGAAGAACTCGATGACCGCATCGACAAAGCATTCAGCGACCTCCTAGCTGGTACGAAAAGCTGGTTGCAGGTCGAGCATCGCCAAGGCCCCGAAGCCATCGAAACAACGTACCGAGACCTGCTGGAGGGCCGAGCCGAGCCCTCAGCGGGATTTGTGTGTTCGATGCACGAGGAGCCACTCGTATGACCAACAGCAACGCAACCGACGACGCCGCTGCCACCCGCCTCTGGCAAGAAAGCACGTCCCGCTAACCATTCCCCGACCACGCGCCCTTAGCCCGACGTCTGACACCACGTCTGACACCAGGTTCGGTCGCACGAGCTTCGGCCCGTTGCTATCAAGCGGTTTTCCCAAAGTCACGCGCGCACCAAACCACCCAGAGCGTTATTTAGTCTGACCCCTGGTCTGACACTTCGTCTGACCCTTCGTCTGACCCCTGGTCTGACACTTGGTCTGACCCTTCGTCTGACACTTGGTCTGACCCTTCGTCTGACACTTGGTCTGACCCTTCGTCTGACACCGGAGGCTGGGGTCGTCCGGAGCGGGCGGAGGACGACACGATCGCAGCGACCGTTAGCGAAGCGAAGAGCGAGCGAGCTTGCGAGTGAACGACCCTGGTTAGGGTCGGTTTTCGCGTGCGGTGTTTATTACTTCGCGAAGACCGTCGACCGATGTCCGCCATGCTTCGACGCGTATGGCTCCGTCGTGGGTTTCGGCTGCTTCGATGGTGGCCGCCTCGATCTGTTCGGCCCATTCGTCGAGCAGTGGGTCGATAACCGTGGCTCGGAAGGGGCCGGCGTGGAGTCGATCGAATGCGGCCAGATAGTCGTCGGTCATTGTGGCCCATGCGGCAAACAACGGATCGCAGGTTGCCGACAGTTGGGGAATGTTGAATGAGCCGAACGGGAACGGCTCGCAATCGTCGGTGATCTCACCGAGCTCGTCGGCCACCGCGATAAATCCGGCGATGATCGAGCCTTCCTCGCCAAACGCGTTGTCGATATCCCAGGGGATCATGTGGAGCAGTCCGCTATCGGTCTCCTCGTACCAGAAGAAGTTATGCGGATCGCACCGCTGCAACCGGGCGACGTTTGGCATGCAGTACCAGTGAAAGGGACCGTCGTCATGCGCGATCGTGCGATCGACCGCCAGCTGGTTCATCAGGCGGTCGACATCCATGTACTTCCGCACCACCTCGGCCCGAGCAGCATCGTCGGTTTCGGCGCCGAGTTCGGTGGCGAATGTCTTGATCAGTTCGGCGGTGGGATCTTCGTCTTCGTTGGTCCTAAGGCTGTCGAGGTACGAATCGTCGTCGAAGGGCTCACCCTCGAGACTGATGGGCCACACCTCTTTGTAGAGGTTGCCCTTCCCGTCGTCGAAGTTTGCGCGGGTGAAACGCCCGTCGATGTTTTCGACCAACGCGTAAAGGCCGCTGTATTCGCCGTTGATCATCACTCGGGCGTTGGTGGCCCGAGGTGCAGCGACGTCCATCTCCCGCCAAAGCCAATAGCCGAGACGCTCACGCAGCTGGGACGAATCGTTGTTCATCGAGTGAAACTGGAGCTTGCGAACCCCGAGGAACTCCGCCTTGGAGTCTTCCCAGTTGATCTTGATCTTCATCGAGAGTTTCGGGCAATTCTTCGGGCCGGCCGGCACGAAAGGATTCGGGCCGTCGAGGCATCCGACAAAAGCACCGATGGAACCCTTGTAGCGAATCCCCACCGGGATGGTTTCGCCCTCGAAGGTCAGCGTGCCTTCTACGTATTCCTCGGCTGCCGGATCGGCATCGAGGAAAGCCAAGTCTTCCTCGCTTAACTCAAGCTCGAAGGTGTGCAGCTTGTCCTGGGCAAAGAGATAGTCGTCGTCGAGTCCGGCGAAGGGTTCATCCGCCTCGGGCTCGTCCTCCGCCTCATCCGATACCTCTTCGTCGGATTCCGTTTCATCGGATTCCGTTTCACCGGGTTCGGTCTCTTGGTCACCTGTCGCATCATCTGGTTCGGCTGGCACCGTGCTCGACGCCTCGTCGTCGGACTCGGTGGACGATACGGAACTTGCCGGTTCGCTACTGATGGTCCCCGATGAGCACGCGGCGCTAATGAGCCCGAGAAGGACCAAGGCGATCATGAACTTCATGAGGAAAGACCGTACATGGCCAAACAGACACCTACTTACGCGAACCGAGCGGCAAATGTCGATGGGGACTCGCCAGCGACTCGAGCAAAGAAGCGTGAGAAGTGTGAGAGTTCGATGAACCCCAGCGATTCGGCGACATTGCGGACCGACGAGTCTCCCATGCTGAGTCTTCGTTGGGCCTCGAGTGCCACCGCCTGGTCGAGCAAGGCCTTTGGCGATGCAGCTGCCGATTCCTGACACGCTCGCGTGAGGGTTCGTGTGGAACATCCGAGGTGTCGGGCGGCATCGTCGACGGTCCGAGGAATCGACTGCGCGTCGCCAAGGAGGCGCTCGAAGTCAACAAAGATCTGCTCGCGGGGTGACGTCACTGGCATAGCGGTACGGTCGAGATCGAGAAGGGAAACGAGCAATTCCCTCACGGCATGCAGACTCCGGTTCGACAACTGACGTTCGCGATCGGCAGTGGACAGGAGGCTCAGGGCAGCATCAAGGTCTTGCTGGCGTTCATCTCCGAGCACGACAACCTGAGGACCAGGCTCCCAACTACGACGGCTCTCGAGTGCCGAAAGAAGAATGAGCTCGGCGTCGTAGCTCGGCTCAAGAATCCATCGATGAACTTGGCCAGGTCGCACATGGAGCAACGTGCCAGCGGCGAGTTCGACCTCGACAAAGTCGACCTCGTGGCGTCCGCCACCATCGCGACACCAGATCAGGAGTTCGAAATCTATGCGCTGGGGATTTTCGAGCTGCGTCAGAGGCTCTCGGGCCAGAAGGCTCGACAGAGAGAACGCCTCGACCGGTAGTCCTGCGATCGGCGGCTCATAGGGAATCTCGACGACGTCGACGGACATCCCTCGATCAGCTTGTCTCACTTCTGTCGGTTTTTGGTAAGTCAATTGGCAGGTTCTGTCATTCCGAAGACCACCAATCAACCATATGTTTTCACTCGAAACAAGAACACCTATGCGCGCGATGTCGATTGTCGGCGCAGCACACCAAACGGAACCGGAGTCTGGAAATGTCCAAGAAGCTCGACAATGCCATCGCCCTCTACATGGAAGGAATTCGGGACGGTAACGCCCGCGAAGCGGTAGCGAAATACACGGGCGAGCGTTACACGCAGCACTCCACCGGAGTCCGCGACGGCGTCGAAGGCTTCATCGAATTCTTCGAACCGTTCCTCCAGAACAACCCAGAGCGCGACATCCAGGTCGTGCGCGCCATCGAGGACGGGAACTTCGTCTGGCTCCACGTGTCGCAGTCACTGAACGGCGGCAAAGCCAAGTGGATCACCATGGACATGTTTGACACCGGCGATGACGACAGAATCATCGAGCACTGGGATGTCATTGCCGAGTGGGTCGACGAAACGGTGTCGGGCCACTCACAAATCGACGGCCCGACCGAGGTCGAGGATCTCGAAAAGACCGAGGCCAACCGGGCAACGGTCACCCGCTTCATCGATGAGATTCTCATCGGGGGAGGTCAGAACTTCACCGACTTCATCTCGACCGAAACCTATATCCAGCACAACCCTTTGGTCGGCGACGGTCTCGAAGGATTCGGCGCCTTCGTTGCCGAGCTGGCCGAAGAAGGAAAGTCGATGGTCTACAAGTACCTCTATAAGGTTCTTGCCCAAGGGAACTTTGTGGTCGCCTACTCGTTGGCCCAGATCGGAGACGAAGACTTCGCCGTGTTCGATGTGTTCCGCCTCGAAGACGGCCTCATCGTCGAGCATTGGGACACGATGGAACCGCTCCCCCGCGGCGAAGCCCTGGTGAACCAGGGCAAGTTCTAGACCCTCCCGCCTCAACGCCTCTCATTAGGCGATATTCCGAGGGGCCTGCTCGTGGAAGTCGGGTTGGTTCTCATCAGTGTGATCGCGTCGAGCAGACCGGCTGCCGCGAATCCGCTCCGCCAAGATTCGAGGTAGGTATCTCGAGGTTGGGGGAATCCAGGCTGCCGACTGCGCCACTTGTGCATTGCTCGAGACCCCTGTGAGATCGGCCGAGTCAACGTTGCGCATCGACACAGCGACGCCCATCAGCTGAAGTCGTCGAAGCACGAGGATTCGCGACAACGCCGCCTTCTCTCGCCACTGCCCGGGAAGGAAGACAAAGGAGAATTCATTCTCGTCGTTGTTGAAGTTGGCTCGCACGGCCGTGACCGCCATATCGGTGCGACCATCGAGCGGAAGCGAAAGGGTGAGCGGTGCATCGCTAAGGAACCGGTGCGCCGAGTCGGCACGAACTCGACCTCCTCCTATTCCGATCGACTCGATCATGCAGCGACGACCCTCCAACATCGCTGGCGCCGGTTCGTCGATCCTCCAGCCGCCCCGACGCTCGGAGCTGAACTGCTTGTCGGAGATACGGCCAATGGCGAGGGCGATGAGACCGATGTCGACAATGAGAACCAGTGCCACAAACGAGGCCGCCCAAACGGATGCGTATTCCGTGGTCGTGGCACCCGCGGCGCTGGCCGCAAACCAGAGCAACGCGATTATCGACATCAAACCAATGGCAACCTGCAATGCAGGCGGTTCCGTTCGGGTCCGCTCGTCGCCGGTACGTCCCTTGGGTGTCACCTTGAAACCGCTACCGTCGGGCACGATCAATCGGAGCGTCGCCACCAGGGAAATGCCGAGTCGGATGATGTCGAACACGATCGTCCAGAGTGGGTGTGATTGGCCACGCCCAAGAAGCTTCAGCGCGTACATCTGGGACGCAAAACTTGCGCCGAACATCAGGAGGACCATCTTCGGATCTGCCGAGAGGGGAAACGTTCCTGACAACAAGACGATGATGGGGAGAAGCAGGAAACCGACGAGTCGCCACGACTCGAACCAACCGGTCAGCGAGATCATGTATCCAATCCGCTGCGGAATCGAGAGCCCTGGCTTGACCATCGGGTTTTCCGAGCGCAACACCTCCATCGAACCGCTACCCCACCGCTCGCGCTGCACCTTGTACTCGAGATAGCCGCCGGGTGCGATGCCGTGAGCGAGTGGCTCGTTGTGGAAAACCGTCTTCCAGCCATCGGCATGAAGCCTCATAGTCGTCAGCAGATCTTCGCTGACCGAGTCGGTGGCGACACCACCGACACTTCGGAGTGCATCGGTGCGAAGTACCGCACTGGTGCCACACCAAAAGGCCGAGTTCCAGCGATTCTTGCCGGGCTGCAGGACACGGTAGAAGAGTCGTTCCTCGAGGTAGTCGTCAACGTGCTCGAAGGAGTCGGCGTTGTAGAAATCTTGCGGGGTCTGGACCAACGCAAGATCTTCGACCGCGTCGAAGTAACCAAGCGTATTAGTCAGAAACTCCGGACTCGGCACATGGTCGGCATCGAGGATTCCGACCAGATCGGCGTCGACGAACTGCAGCGCATGGTTGATGTTTCCGGCCTTGGCGTGGGTGCTCTCCTCTCGCCCGAGATAAATGGCGCCGAGCGACTCAGCCATCTCGCGAACCCAGTCGCGACAACCGTCATCGAGCACCCAAGTTTCGTGCGCCGGTCGAAGCGAAACCGCTGCGGCGACGGTGGGCAGCAGTATCTCGGCCGGTTCGTTGTACGTTGCGATAAGGACGGCGACCTTCGCATCGGTGTCTGCAACCGGACGAGGGCGACCCACATGGTGCAGATCCCAGGTGCTGTGAGCGAATCCGAGAAATCCAATAAACCCCCACAACTCGAGAAGAAACAGGAACCAACTAAGGATGGAAGATTCCGGATTGAACGTCGAGGTGGCCCGCCAGACCAGGTAGACGAGGCCAACGATGATCGCCACCACCGTTACCGCTTGGATACGCCGCCGGCGCTCAGGTGACTCGAGGTAGAAATCCGAGGGTGAGTCGGGATTCTCCGCGTAGGCAAATCGCGCTCGGAGAGGAGGTTTATCAGCAGCGGGCATGGAAATGAACTTCCCGGCGGACTTCTTCGGACAATTCATTCATCGGAAGGAAACGCTGTTCACCTGAGCAGATTCCTACCCTCGTGATTGTCACGCCATGGACGATGTCGTAGACGAGCTCCGAGCTTTCCTCTCCGCCGAGCTCGCAGCGGAGAGGATGTGACGACGGTACCTCGCCGGCGCTCGTGTCTTGACCGTCTAGGATTCGAAGATGAGCATCGTGCGCGAGATTTGGCGGTTCCCGGTGAAATCGGTTGGGGGCGAGACCATCCAGGAAGCGATGGTCGGACCCACCGGTATCGAAGGCGACCGCGGCTGGGGCATCGTCAATCTTGAAACCGGCCTCACCCTCACCGCGCGCCGCGAACCCCGTCTGTTATTCGCTTCGGCCCGGGTCGTTGACGGAGCAGTGGTGCTGACGCTGCCCGACGGCACCGAAACCGCCGACGACGCGGCGTTGTCGAGCTGGCTCGAAGCCGACGTAGCGCTTCGCGAGGCCGGCCCGGACGATCAGGGCACGTTCGAGATATCGCTCGCCGAGGACGAGCAATCCGACTGGGTGCAATGGCAAGGCGGCACCGGGTCATTCCACGACTCCGGCAATCGACGGATTACCGTCGTCGCCGAAGCCTCGCTGCGCGACTGGGACCGCCGGCGCTTTCGCCTCAACCTCATCACCGACGGCGCCCTCGGGTCAGAACGCGACCTCCATGAGCAGAAGGTCCAGGTCGGCGACTGCGTGATCGACATGATCAAGAACGTCGATCGATGTGTGGTGGTTACGCGCCCGCAGCCCGACGGCATTGAACGCGACCTCGACGTTCTCAAGACCGTCAATGCAGAGCTCGACGGCAACCTCGGCGTCGGCGGCACCATCGATACCCCCGGCAGGATCGCCGTCGGCGACCACGTCTCGACGCTCAGCTAGTTTCCGCCCGACGTAAGGTACGTCGCTCGTAGTTCGTCCATCGGACGTTCGGCGGCTGCAACACGCGCAAGGTATTGTTTTTCTGGGGGACTGCGGCGTGTGCCGGCTACTCCTCGGCGAGGAGCTTGCTGACCTTCTTGGGGGCCAACAGCAGGAAGCTCTCGGTGATCCACCGCTGCAGATCCGCAACCGGTGGGGCGTCATCGGGTGGGAAACGGATAAGGGTCCATCCGCCCTTGCCGACCTGCCACCGTTCGGCATCGGTCTTGGCTAACGCCTGAAGTTCGGGGACGGATCCGTCCAGCTTGAGACGGATCGTGCACTCGCCGTCCTTTTCGCCGAGGAACACGAAGTTCTTCCCGCCGGCCTTGAAGGCCCGGTTGACGCAGGACGCCCCCTCCTCGGTCTGCGGGAAGGTCATGGCATGGTTCCTGATCTCCTGGCTGATGGCGTGGTGAAACTGCTCGATTTGGTTGCTCATGATTCCTTTCGGGAGGGGCGGACTAGGACAGTACGGTTTCGATCTGCTGCATCGCCTCGGTCCAGCCTTCGGTGACGATCTGTTTCATGTCGTCGTCGGGTAGTCCGCGGTGCTCCAGGGTCAGGTGGCTCCCGTCGGCCGTTGGCTCGATGGTCACGGTCACCAGCTGCCCGTGTTCCCAATCGTACTGAAGCTTGTGGGGTTCGTCGAAATTCGAGGACAACTCGAGCAGCTCAAGCGAAGCCTGAGCCAACTCCCTGTGGTGCTAAAGGCCAGCACATGTCTCGGCGCATTCGACGTCGTCATGCTCCTCGGAGCCTCCGAGGACAACCTCAATCGATTCGCAAGCCGAGAACTCAGTGCGCTCCCCGGCGTGGTCAGCGCACGTATCGCTTTCGCAAACGAAACTCTCTACCATCGAAGCCACCTGGTGAGCCTGCACTCCAGCTCACCCGAAAGGACTAAGTAATGCCCGACGGCCAATTAGACCCGCAATACGTCGATGTTCCCCGCCTTCCAGCGGGTTCCCAGGAGAGTCTCGATCATCTGGAGTCTGAGGGGTATGTGGTCATTGCCAACGCCCTCTCCCCGACGGAAACGGGCCAAGCCCTCAACCTCACGTGGGAGTACCTCGAGTCCCTCGGCACCGGCGTCGACCGAAACGATGTTTCCACCTGGGGCGACGATCGATGGCCGATCAACGTGCACGGTGGCATCGTGCCCAGCCAGGGGGTAGGCCACAGCGCGGCGCAATGGTTCATTCGTTCGGCCCCGGCCGTGAAGGAGGCATTCGCGGCCGTATGGGATGACGACGAACTCCTGGTGAGCTTCGACGGCATGGCCCTGTGGCGACCCACCGATATCGATCCCTCGTGGGCCACCGACCGCGGCGGCGCTTGGCTTCACATCGACCAACACCCCATCAGCCGGCCTGGACGCCAGTGTGTGCAGGGCGCCGTGACACTGACCAGTACATCAGCCGACATCGGCGGCAACATCGTTGTTCCCGGATCGCACAAATGGTTCGCCGACATTCCGGTTCGTTATGCCGACCGACTGGCCGCCATTCCGGAGATGCAGGATCACTTCCGGTTCCCCAAAGACGATCCCCAGCTCCAAAGCACGCCGCCGGTCATGGCGCATATGGAAGCAGGCGACATGATGCTCTGGGATTCGCGCACGGTGCATTGCTCGAGCCCGGGCCCGCAAGCCGACGTGGCCACCGACGTGGCGGCCCCCGAGCTACTGCGGGTGGCGAGCCTGGTGTGCATGATGCCCAAGGCTCGCTCGAACCCGGAGGTCATCGCCCACCGTCGGGCGGCGGTCGAATCGCGTACGTCCACCACCAACTGGAGCGACCGGTGGATAAACGCCGATGAATTCCCGATGGTCCTTAGTGAGGGCGACCCCACCAAATACCAGCTGCCGCCGGTTCCCCAACTCGACGAGAACCAGCGAGCGCTCGTCGGATAGCGATGAGCCAGCAACAACTCACCCCGGTCTATACCCAGGTACCGCGCTTCACTGCGGGGTCCCAAGAAAGCCTTGCCCACCTTGAATCCGAGGGATTCGTGGTCATCGCCAACGCCCTCTCACCTGCTGAGGCGGACCATGCACTCGACCTCACCTGGGACTACCTCGAAGGGCTCGGCACCGGTATCGACCGAAGCGACGTCAGCACTTGGGGCGACGACCGCTGGCCAATCGTGACCTCGGGCGGCATCATCCCCGCTCTCGGTATCGGCCACAGCGAGGCCCAATGGTTCACCCGTTCGATCCCGTCGATCAAGACCGCCTTCGCGTCGATCTGGGACGACGACGATCTCTTGTCGAGCTTCGACGGCATGGCGCTGTGGCGGCCCACCGATATCGACACGGCATGGGAAACCACTCGCGGTGGGTCGTGGCTCCACGTCGATCAGCACCCCATCAGCCGACCGGGTTTCCACTGCGTGCAAGGAGCGGTCTCGCTCATGGCCGGCTCGCCGGCAACGGGCGGCAACATTCTCATCCCCGGTTCGCACAAGTGGTTCGCCGATATCCCCGACCGGTACGCCGAGCGGCTAGGACGCCTGCCCGAGTGGCTCGACCACTTCCGCTTCCCCGCCGACGACCCGAGGTTGCACAACACTCCGCCGATCATGGCTCACCTCGAAGCTGGCGATTTGATGTTGTGGGATTCGCGCACCGTGCACTGTTCAAGTCCGGGTCTCGAGCCGGCACCGGCGACCAACCCGAGCAAACCATCGCTGATTCGAGCGGCAAGCCTGGTGTGCATGATGCCCAAGTCACGGGCCAGCGACGAAGTCCTCGCGCAGCGGCGGGCCGCCGTGCCCACCCGAACCTCCACCACCAACTGGAGCGACCGGTTCTACAACACCGACACGTACCCCGAGATTCAAAACGCCGACGATCTCGACAGGTTCCACCTACCGCCGGTTCCAGAGTTGACCGAGCAGCAGCGGGCCCTGGTCGGCTAATCGTTTCCACAGGCCGAAAAAGAGGAGGTGCGCACACCGGATCGGGTCCCGTGTGCGCACCTGCCTTAGTTGATCATGTCATTTCTAACGACCGGTCATACCTGCCGACGGCGCCGCACTGCCAGCAGTGCGAGACCGACGAGCAGCATCGCAATCGCTACCTGTACGAGCGTCCGTGACTCAGCACCACTGAACGCCAGCGGTCCGGATGGGTTGGCCGGTGCTGTAGCGGTGAGGGTGGCAATGTCGTGGTCGTCTTCGTCGCCGCCGCTCAGGCCGTCCTCGTTGGTGACACCGTCGGTAAGGGTGTCGCCGTTGGTGTCATCGAAGACCGAGTCGATGTCGGGCATGAGCTCGCCGTTGGGCATGGTGAGCAGATCGCCGTTGGAATCAAGCGGGATGGCCCACGCGATCTCCGCGTGGTTCTCCAAGCTTCCCGCAGTGACGACCTTGACGGTGATATCGACAGTGGTCGAGGCACCGGCAGCGATCGGACCAGCCACGGTGATCGACGCCTTGCCGTCACCGTTATCGGTCCAGTCACTATCGGACAGCGTCATCGACGCTGGCAGGTAGTCGATGACCTCGATGTTGTTGGCTGCCACGTCACCTTGGTTGAACACTTCGATGGTGAAGGTGACCTCGTCGCCGACCGTCACGCTCGAGCTCTGACCAGCAGCCAGTCGCTTCTCGAGAGCGAGATCGAAGACCGGCTGGTTGAAACCGAAGTCAACGGTGAGGTTCGACAGGGTGTCGGGGTGGTTCGGGTCGTTGTTCAGACCTTGCTCACCCGCCGGCTCGGCGTCATCGAGGGTGACGGGTCCAGACCACACGTAACCGTGCGGGCCGGCAGCACCGTTGTTGTCGTCATCGACGTCGTCGTTCGGGTCCGAGCTCACCGGGTCCGATGGGCGGGTGCCGTACAGCGGTCCGCCCTTTTCCCAGTTGTCCGGGCCGATACCGACCACGTAATCGCCAGGGGGCAAGTCGGTGAACAGGTAGTCGCCGTCGGGGCCGGTAACGGTTGTAGCGATCGCATCGTCAGAGTCGATCACACCATCACCGTTGACATCGTCGGGCAGGCCATCGCCGTCAGCGTCGCTGAACAGCTCGACGGTGACTCCCTCGATGGGGGCCTCGTCGGGGTCGAGAACACCGTCGTTGTCGTCGTCGGACCAGACCTGGTTACCCAGGTTGTAGGTCGGCGGGGTTACGAAGGCGACGTCATGGTCGTCTTCGTCGCCGTCGGTTCCGTCGATGACGTCGTCGCTTAGCGGGTCGCTGTTGTCGGCGTCGGCGACCGAGTCGATGTCGACAACCGGCGAACCGTCGGGGTTCGTGATTTCGTTGCCGTCAGCGTCGGAAGCCGTCGCTCCAGTGATCTCTGCGGTGTTCGACAGCGATTCCAGGTCAGCGCCGCTGGTGATCACCAGCGTAACCGGCACGGTTACGGTCTCGCCTGGTGCAAGCGTGCCAGCAATCGTTACCTCGCCGTCGGCGCCTATTGCTGCCCAAGAGTAGGCCAGTGCAGCGTCGCCGCCGGTCGTGCCCGCTGCATTGAGCGCCGCATCAAAGGCGTCCCACTTCGCCGGATCGACATAGTCGATCACCGACGGGTTGGTCACCGAGGTGTTGCCCTGGTTGATGACCTCGATAAGGAACGTCACCGGAGCACCAACCGAAATCGGGAACGAGGTCGACGGGTCGAGGGTCTTGCGAAGTGCAAGGTCCATCACCGGAATGAAGACACCGTCGTGGTTATCCTCATCGCCGCCGTCGGTTCCGTCTTCGCCGATTTCGTCGTCGACCATGTCGGCGTCGGGGTCCTCACCCGGGCCGTTGCCGTTGATGGCGTCGGTGGCCGAGTCGAGATCGGCAAGGGTTCCGTCAGAGGCATCTCCGTTGGTCGGGTCCTCGTCGTTGTCGAAGTTGCTGATCTCGGCAACGTTCACCAAAGGCTGGCTGGTATCGAAACCAACTGCGGGCCGCAGCACGATCGGGATCGCTACGGTCTCGCCGAAGCCGATCTGGTCACCAGCGGCATCAGGGGTCACCGACACAACCGGGTTGAGCGGATCGCTCGCATCCCAGGTGTAGCTGAATCCTGCTGCTGCGGTGCTGGTGGCATCGACGGGACCATCGGCGTTGAGTGCGGCGTCGAATGGCTGCCACATTGCCGGGTCGATGTAGTCGGTCACGTCGATCGTCGACACTGGCGCCAACTGGTTGGTGACGGTGATCAACATCGTGACCGCGCCATTTGGTAC
>CALJDK010000113.1 GCA_938023735.1 uncultured Acidimicrobiales bacterium | reverse complement strand
GACCAACAGGTGCGAATTCCCATGGCCGGCCGCACCGAGTCGCTCAATGTGGCCATGGCCGGGACGCTGCTCGCCTACGAGGTCTTCCGCCAGCGCAACGTGTAACCCGAAATTGCCCAAGCTCGGTCCGCGCCGTGACCTACCTTGATAGTTACCCTCACCATCCAAACCCACTGCCTATGACTGAACTCAATCAACAAACACTTACCGATCTTCAAGCCGGTGCCGAAGATGCCATTGGCTCTGCCGAAACGCTCGACGCGCTCGGAGCAGTCGAAGCCGAGGTGCTCGGGAAGAAGGGCAGCCTGGCGTCGCTCAAGAAGCAGTTGGGCGGCCTCGAACCCGAGCAACGGAAAGAGTTTGGCCAGTTGGTCAACACCACCAAGTCGGCTATCGAAGCTGCCGCCGAAGCTCGCCGGTCCGAGCTTTCTCAGGTCGCCCGTATGGCGCAACTCGAAGACGAGCGACTCGACCTCACCGAACTGCGCGACGAGGTGAAGCGAGGCCACTATCACCTGGTTACACAGGCTCGCGACCGCCTCGAGGATGTCTTTGTCGGTATGGGCTTCCAGGTTGCCGAAGGCCCCGAGGTCGAAACTGCCTGGTACAACTTCGAGGCGCTCAATATCCCCGACTGGCATCCAGCCCGGGGCAGTTTCGACACCATCTTTGTCGACCTTGGCGAGCCTGAGCAGGTCATGCTTCGCTCGCATACTTCCCCGGTGCAGATTCGCACGATGGAGAATCAAGAGCCGCCCATTTACATCGTGGCTCCCGGTCGAACCTTTCGAACCGATGTGGCCGACGCAACGCACCTGCCCGCCTTCAACCAGATCGAGGGGTTGGTGATCGATAAGGGAATCACGCTCGGCGATCTCTCGGGCACCATCGATGCCTTCGTGAAGGCGTTCTTTGGTCACGATGTAAAGACTCGCCTTCGGCCTTCCTACTTTCCCTTTACCGAACCGTCGGCCGAGTTCGATATTTCGCGAGCCGATGGTTCGTGGCTCGAACTTGGTGGTTGCGGAATGGTGAACCCGCAAGTGCTTCGCAACTGCGGCATCGATCCCGACGAGTGGCAAGGGTTTGCATTTGGCTTCGGCATCGACCGGCTGGCAGTCATGCGCTATCAACTCGACGACATCCGCGAACTCGTCAACAACGACGTCCGTTTCCTGAGGCAGTTCTAATGAAGGTTCTTCTTTCCTGGTTGCGCGAATTCGCGCCCGATATCGACGGCGATCCGGTCGAGCTTGGCGAAAAGCTGAGCGCCCTTGGCCTGGCGGTCGAAGAGATGTCGGTAACTGGCAAGGGCGTCGATGGGGTAGTGCTGGCCAAGGTCCTCGACCTGCGGCCCCACCCCGATGCCGACAAGATTCAACTTGTCGATGTCGACGCCGGCGATGGTGAGGCGTTGCAGGTGGCCTGCGGTGCGTTCAATATGTCGGTGGGGGATCTCATTCCGTTCGCCACCATCGGTACGGTCATGCCGAACGGCATGGAGATCGCCCAACGCAAGATGCGTGGTGAGATGTCCAACGGGATGTGCTGCTCGGCGGCCGAGCTTGGCTTCGGCGACGATCACGACGGCATCTATCTACTCACCGGATCCGCCGACGAGTCCAAG
Organism: uncultured Acidimicrobiales bacterium; assembly: GCA_938023735.1. GTDB lineage: Bacteria > Actinomycetota > Acidimicrobiia > Acidimicrobiales > SHLQ01 > CALLQB01. The sequence continues at coordinate 44,882 of CALJDK010000113.1, read as the reverse complement.
CTCGGTTCCCCCATCAACGAAGCGCTTGGAATCAGCGAAGACATCATGTGGGATCTTGAGGTCAACGCCAACCGCCCCGATGCCATGTCGGTTGCTGGTGTGGCCCGCGATCTTGCCGCCGGCCTCGGCATTCCGTTCTCGTTCCCTGAGCCCTCGATCGAAGAAGTGGCGGAGCAGGTGACCGACCTGGCAAAGGTTGAGATTCTCGATCCGTCGCTCTGCGGCCGCTTTCTCGCCCGGGTGATTCGCAATGTCACCGTCGGCGACTCGCCTCAGTGGATGGCCAACCGGCTTACGGCGCTGGGAATGCGACCCATCAACAGCGTGGTCGACATCTCCAACTATGTGATGCTCGAACTCGGCCAACCCAACCACACCTACGATCTCAACCTGGTTCCCAACGGTCACCTGCGGGTCCGCCGCTCTCGGGCAGGGGGCGAATCTCTCGTCACGCTCGACGGCGTCGAACGCCAACTCATTGATATCGACGGTGTCATTGCTAATGGCGCCGACGATGCCATTGGCATTGCCGGTGTCATGGGTGGTCAGAGCACCGAAATCGGCGATACCACCACCGATGTGCTGCTCGAGATGGCTTGGTGGGATCCACCGTCCATCAGCCGCACGGTGAAGCGGCTCAATCTGCCGAGCGAGGCGTCGGTGCGATACCGGCGAGGCGTCGACTATGGCGAAAACATGGATCGTGCCATGCGGCGCTTTGGGCAACTCATCGCCGATTCGGGCGCAATGATTGTGGGCGGCCAGATCGACGAGTCGGGCGACACTCCCGACCGAACCCCCATCCGAGTTCGGCCCGCAAAGGTAAACGGACTCCTTGGAACCGACTTGTCCGCCGAGGAGATGTCCGATCACCTCGAGTCGATCGGCTTCGAGACGTCGGCGGCAGGCGATGACCTCGACGTCACCATCCCCACGTGGCGATGGGACACCCAGACCGAGACCGATGTCTCCGAGGAAGTCGGACGGCTCTTTGGTTACGAGAACATCCCGCGCACCGTGCCCAAAGGCATCGAACCAGGCATGCTTTCTGACTACCAGAAGGATCGCCGCCGGGTCCGAGAGATCTTGGTAGGTGCCGGTTGCGACGAGACCCAGCCCATGCCGTTCCTGGCCCCTGGCGATCTAGCCAAGGCCGGTCTCGATGAACACGGCGTCACGTTGTCGAACCCCATCGTGCACGAGGAGTCGGTGCTTCGTACCTCGCTGCTTCCAGGACAACTCAAGACCGTTGCCTACAACCAGTCGCACCGATCGGGACCGGTTTCGTTGTTCGAGATCGGCCACATTTACCTGCCGAAGGATCCAAAGGCCGAGCCGACCCATGGCGACGAGAGTTTGTTGCCCGACGAGCGCGAAGCGCTTTGTGTGGCCATCGCCGGGGGAGACGCGACGTCGGCGGTAGCGATGCTCGACCTTCTCGAAACCGAACTCAGCCTGCCGAACGTGCAGCTACGAAGTGCGGAGCCTGCCGGCTTGCATCCCACCCGTTCGGCCGAAGTATTTATTGCCGGGAAGCATCGAGGCGAGGTCGGCGAAGTAGACCCCGCGGTGGCCGAGGCGTTTGGTGTCAGTGGGCGGGTTGGTTGGATCCAGCTCGATTTGGGTGCGGTTCTCAACGGCCCTCATGGCAAGAAGAACTATCGCCGGGTCAGCAAGTTCCCCTCCAGCGATATCGATCTGGCCTTTGTTGTGGCAAACGATGTGAGCGCTGCGTCAGTGGCGACGACCATCAAGAAGTCAGCTGGCGACCTGTTGGTCGATTGCTCGCTGTTCGATACCTACCGGGGCGAGAGCGTCGGCGCCGATGCCCGCAGCCTGACCTATGCGTTGCGGCTTCAGGCAACCGACCGAACCCTCACCGACGACGAAGTGGGAACCCTCCGCCAGGCAGTAATCGACGCCGTAGCAAAAAACCACAACGCCCAACTCCGCTAAAACCGCCCAAATGAACTTTTGTACCTGGCACCAAACCCCCTAAAAGGTGCCAGGTACCTTTCGGCCCCCTGGTGCCAGGTACCTTTCATGCTTCTGGTTCCAGGCACCGGTCACCGGTTAGGCACCCGGTTTTCGGTTGGTTAGGCGGTGATGGTTACTGGGGTTCCTAGGGGGAGGAAGGTGACCATGTGGGCGATGTCGCCGTTGGCGAGGCGGACGCAGCCAGCGCTGGCTGCGGTGCCGATTGCGTCGGGGTCGTTGGTGCCGTGAATGCCGAGCTGTCCGGGTCCGCCGTTGAAGGTCTCAAACGTTTCGCTGAAGCCGGAAAGGCCATAGGCGAAATCGCCGTACACCGTGTTGGGCTCGAGCGGCTGAAGAAGCTCAGTGATGAAGTAGCGGCCACCAGGTGTTGGCGCATTGTCGCGAGCAACTGCCACCGTCGCTTGAAACACCAGGTTGCCGCCGTTATGCACCTTGAGTTCGAAGTCGCTGAGGCTTACTTCGATTCGGTAGTTATGGGTGCCGATGGTGACATTGTCGCCATGTACCCAACCGGTCGAACCGTTGGGGCGAATCGGCAACAACACCTCGTGCCATTCGCCCTGCGTCTCATCGACGAGAAACAGCAGTGGTCCGCCGCTCGGGGTGGGGTGAGCCATCGTGTGGATCGGTTCGCTGTCGAAGCTGGGCTCGGAATAGACATCGATGTTGTCGACGATGACCGAGGCGACCGTGGCGATATCGACGGTTTCATCAAACTCGGGTGTTCGCACGTCGATGGTTCCGAGCGATGGCGGCACCCGAACCTGGGTGGTTGGCGGGATCGTTGACGAGGTGAGCACCGGGCGCTGGCCCGAGCATGCCGATGCCAGCATTGCGACGATGAGCGCGCCAACGACGACCTTTAACACCGTCAACGGTGTCCACATACGCAACACGGCCATCAGATCTACGGTACATGGCCCCTCGATGCTTGTGTAGGGCGTGAAACCCTTGAAAACGTCCAAGAGAATCAGTAAAACTCGTCGCCGGTCAGCGAGCCAGACGCACTCAGCCGTCCTCGGGATTGATGTCCTCAAGCTCGGTGTTGGCCGTTTCCGGGTAGAAAAACACGACCAAGAGCAGCAGCACAGCAGGCCCGGCCATCACGGCTAAGAACGCCGGGCCGAATGATCCCCACTGGTCTTTGAGGTAGCCCACCAAGATCAACCCAATCGCGCTACCCATCACGCTAACGACGGTGATGATGCCGTTCATGCGGCCCCGCTCGCGGGTGCCAAACAGTTCAGGGCCGTAGACCCCAAGCGACGGGATAGCCATGGCCCCAATGATGCTTCCTAGGCCGCCGAAGACCCAGATCGAAACGCCGGTCAGCGAATAGCTGAGGGCGGTGAACAGCACGCCACCCACGATGGCCACGGCGGCGATGAGTCGACGGCCGTAGAGATCGGCAAGCCGTCCCGCAGCCATCACGCCAATGCCGATTGGGGTGTTGACCGCGAACTGGAAGATCGAAATCTGGCCGGTGGTGAAGCCAAGCTCATCTTTGAGAAAGTCGACCCGGAAGTTTGAGGCGGGAGTGCTGAAGATGGTGAAGAAGAATCCGCCAATGGCCAGCATTGCAAGTCGTTGGTATGCCACCTTGCGTTGCGCTGGGGTGGGTTCGCGCTCGGGGTCCGATCGTTCGAATCGAGCGGTCTCGGGAAGGTGTCGACCAGCGATCGACACCAACGGGATGAAGAGCAGCGGTATTACGTAGACGAATCGCCAACCGCCGCCATCGGCTCCGGTGAACGGGAGGACCCACAGCACCATGCCCGAGCCGAGTCCGGCCAACAGTGCCATGACGCTGATGCCGTAGGCGCGAGCCCCCGCTGGTAGCTCTTCGGCGGCGACGATCCCGATGAGGATGGCAAGCGCGGTGGAGATAGCGCGAGCCGACCCTTGGCTGAGCGTGAGCCACCAGATCCCAGGAACCAGCGCCCCGGTTGCGGTGAGGAGCGCGGCAACAACGGCTGAGCCCAATAAGAGCATGCGGCGCCCTCGTCGATCGGCAAGCGCAGTAACGACGACCGAGATGAGCACTCCAGCGCGAACGACCGCGGTTGCTGCGCCCTGTGTTGCTTCGGTGATCGCGAACTCGTCGGAGGCAAACGAAATTGTCTGCGAAAGCACCGAGCCCATGTAACCGGCAAAGACCGACAGGGTGCACAAGATCGTGAGTACCCGGGCGGCCCGAGCGTCGAGTCGCTGCGGCGGAGCCCACCAGGGTTGTGCGTTGTCGGGGCGCCGCTGGGGGAGCGACCACTTGATCGGGAAGTGGGTGGCGAACCGCCAGAACGGCACCGCTTCGCGGTAGGTGAAGGTCTCGACAACCTCGAACGTCGGTGGTGAGGACTCGACGTTGCTGGTCGTGACATCAAGGCGACGTTCGTAGGACTCGAATGGTCCTTCGAGAAGCTCGAACCGGTCGGCAACGTTGCTTGGAGTTTCGGCCACCATGTCGTTTCGCGGAGTTCGAAGCTCGGCAAGGCCGGCGTCGTCAACGTTGTGGCTAACCCGGATTGAGGTCATCGTGATGACCCTGTCGGAAAAGCGCGCCGTTCCCCGCCATACTTGTCAGGTGCAACAAGCAACCCCCCAAGGTGACAATGGTTCGAGCAAAGCCGACGCTTACTCATCGTTTCGTGTCCGCAGCTCTGGCCCCCTGAGCGGCACGGTACGAATCAACGGAGCGAAGAACTCGGTGCTCAAGCTGATGGCAGCCACGCTGCTGGCCGAGGGTACGTACCGGATCGACAACGTTCCCGACATCACCGACGTGTACACGATGGGTGAGTTGTTGTCCTCGATGGGGCTGACGGTCACCCATGGGGCTGGCACGGTGGACATCGTATGCCCGCCCGAGTGTTCGACGGTGGCCCCCTATGAGATCGTCGGCCGAATCCGTGCCTCGATCGTGGTGCTTGGCCCACTTCTGGGTCGGTTTGGTGAAGCCACGGTGGCGCTTCCCGGCGGCGACAACTTTGGGTCTCGCCCGATCGACATGCATTTGCGCGGGCTTGAAGCGATGGGCGCCGAGTTCGAGACCGAGCATGGCAACGTCATCGGACGGGTCGACAACCTGTCGGGAGCCGACATTCTGCTCGACTTCCCCAGCGTCGGTGCCACCGAAAACCTGATGATGGCCGCGGTGCGGGCCAAAGGGATCACGGTGATCGACAACGTGGCACGCGAGCCCGAAATCAGCGACCTGGCCGACATGCTCAACAAGATGGGTGCCAACATCTCGGGTGCCGGTACATCGACACTCACCATCGAGGGAGTCGATTCGCTGCGCGCAGTCGATCACACCGTGGTGTCGGACCGGCTCGAGTCGGCGACATACATGGCTGCGTTGGCCTCGGCCCACGGCGAAATCCGTCTTGATGGCGCACGTGCGCAACATATGGACATGCTGTTGGCCAAGCTCCGATCGATGGGCATGACCATCACGCCCGATGACGAAGGAATCACCGCGATCGTTCCGGGGCGGCTCAAGTCGGTCGATGTGTCGACGCTGCCGTATCCCGGGGTGGCCACCGACTACAAGCCGCTCATCGTTGCCATGCTCACCCTCAGCGAAGGCGTCGGCATCGTCACGGAAAATCTGTACGCGGGCCGGTTCGCCTATGTGAGCGAACTCACTCGCATGGGCGCCTCGATTCGCATCGATGGTCATCACGCTGTCGTGAAGGGCCACGAGAAGCTGTCGGGCGCTCCGGTGAAGGCTCACGACATTCGGGCCGGTGCATGCCTGATGGTCGCTGCGTTGTCGGCTGAGGGCGAAACCATCATCGCTGACGCCCACCACATCGACCGCGGCTACACCGACTTTGTTGGAAAACTCCAAGGCATTGGCGTTGATATCGAACGCGTGGCTGTTGACCGTCGCCGCTAGCGGCTGCACCGTAGATCCTACGAAGACCGGTCAGACGAGGATTGATCGTTGCCGCTGGCTTCGTTGAGTACGTCTTTGAGGGTGCTCTCGTTGAGCGCATTTGCCCGCTTATTGGCAAGCCACAGCAAGCCGCCGACGATCAAAAGGGGTCCGGCGATCCAAAGAAATTCGTCCCAACCGCCCTGGTGAGCGAAGATTCGGACAGCGCTACGAACCGGCATTGGAACAAAGCATACTTGTTTGGCGTTTCATCGAAGACGCCGAAGTGCGACAATAAAGCGAAGCCATGAGAGAACAAGTCGAAAAAGTCATCCAGGTCATCCGGCCAGCGATCCAAGCCGACAAGGGCGATATCGCGCTGCGCGATGTCGATCTCGATACCGGCCAGGTGTACGTCGAGCTCTTTGGCGCGTGCGTGACCTGCCCGGCGTCAACCCAAACCCTCAAAGCGGGCGTCGAGCGGATTCTCAAAGACCGGGTCGATGGTGTCACCGAAGTTATCCAGGTAGGGATTCCTGAGTCGGTGCTTGAAGACGATCTCCCACCACTCGGCGAGAAGCGCGACGGAACACCTACCAAGGTCAGCCCCATCGCCGATTCGTCCATCCCCGAGACGGCTGTCTCGCTCTAGAACTCGCTCCCGGACTTGACCGAGGCCGGTAGTGAGGCAGCGAAAGATAGAATCAGCACGTGTCTGATACCGCACCCCCGACGTCGTGTTACCGGCATGCCGACCGAACGGCTGGCGTTAGTTGTCAGCGCTGTGGTCGGCCAATCTGTGCCTCGTGCATGGCCACTGCGTCGGTCGGGTTCCACTGCCCCGAGTGCCTTAAGGGCGACAACCAGAAGGTTCTGAGTCGAGCCAACAACTTTGGTGAGCGCAGTTACATGCCGGTCGTAACCGGGCTGATGGTGATCAATGCGCTGATCTTCTTGTACGGCATGGGAATTGGCAGGGTGAGGTCCCGCCAGTTCGAGTTCGATTTTCTGCTCAACGCTCGCCTCATCGATGCAGACAACAGCTGGTGGCGGGTCATCACTAGCGGCTTTCTGCACGCCAACCTCATTCATGTCGCCTTCAACATGTATCTGCTTTACGCCATTGGCCAGCAGCTCGAGAAGCGGTATGGCTGGCTGACGTTTGCCGGCCTGTACCTGTCGGGCTTGTTGGGTGGATCCCTTGGGGTGTTTCTCATCGAACCACGATCCGCAGCGGTGGGAGCCTCGGGAGCAGTATTTGCGCTGATGGGGTTCTTGGCGGTTGTGCAGTGGAAGAACGGCATCAATGTGATGCAATCGGGAATCGGCCGGCTCATCATGATCAACGTGATGTTCAGCTTCTTCCCCGGCATCTCAAAAGGCGGCCACTTCGGTGGCCTCGCCATTGGCTGTCTTGCGGCACTCATCGTCACCGAAGTCCTGCCAAAGATCTCTGCCAAGGAGTCAAAGACGGTTACCGGAGCAGCAATGTTCGCCTTCGCTGCGGTGCTTGCCGTGGCCGTGTATGTCGCAGGAACCCGAGCCGCCGGCTTCTAAACCGCCAAAATCGGTACCAAAGCAGCGAAGTCGGTACCTGGCACCAAAACACCGTTTCGGTGCCAGGTACCGAAACCCAAACGTTGCAATTGCAACGTTGGTAGCAAAAAGGTTCCTGGCACCACAGGGCTGAAAGGTTCCAGGCACCGTGGTGGGTTGTGCTGTGGGTGCGCCGGTTTGTCGCTTGGGCCGGTTTGTCGCTGGGCCGGTCTGTAGTTGTGCTTAGACGATTGGCCAGGGGTAGCGGTGGCCGGTGTGGTCGATAGGGAACTCGCCATCGATGAGTAGATGTCGACCCCGGGCTTGCATGGCGTCTCGCTCTTCCGCGTCGAGCAGTTTCATGAGCGAGTCGGGTAAGTCGTTGTCGAGAAACTCTTCGAGATCGACCACGATGTCCGACGGCAGCGATTGGCCCGCAAACTCCCAAATAACCGTGCGCAACTTGAACTCGGCGTGGAACGCCAGGCCGTTATCGATGGCCCAGATCCGACCGTCGTTGCCGATAAGGCAGTGGCCGCTCTTGCGATCGGTGTTGTTTGCGAGAATGTCGAACGCGCAGATCTTACGGAACACGTCGTCGTGGTCGTCGTTCTCTTCAACCAGGGTGAGATAGTGCTGCGAAAAGTCCGACGGCATGAACAGCTGCATCGAACCAATGCCCATCGGACCGTCGCGGAGCACGGTGGGAGGCACCACGCCCCAGCCGAGATGTTCCGATAATTCGAACGCAGCGACTTCGCGTTTGTACAGACCATCGGGAAAGTCCCAGAGCGGACGTTCGCCGCGGTGCGGCTTGTAGATGGCCTGCGCCACCAGATCACGGTGGTTGATGTCGACCAGAAACGTCATGTTCGAGCTGTAGGGCATGCGGCCCTTCACTTCGATATCGCCGCCCCGCAGGAGCTGTGTTGCTCGCGACGTCGGGATGTAATCGCGTTCGATAAAGGGGCTGTCGTCAGACTCGGTCATGGGTTGGCGTTAGTTGTAGCAGGGACAGAAGTTGTCCGCTGGTTCCCAGGCCCGTCCGCAGTACGGGCATGGCGGCCGGCCGGCCGAAACCAGCTCGCGGGCCTGCGTGATAAAGGCGCTTGCCTGGCCACGATCGATCGCAAAGCGAAGGTTGGCAGGACGATCGTCGTCGTCTTCACCAATGGGGTCGTCCTCGTCGGCTCGGTCGAACTCTTCGGCCATCAGGACAAAGTGATCGACATCGGTCTTGTAGTCGACACCCATCGCTCCGACCGTCCACTCAGGCACGACAGGTTCGACAAGCGGTTCGAGGTCGGGGACGCTGCGAACATCGACCGGCGGCAGATCGCCGAGCATGTCGGCCAGGTACTCGGCAAGCGCGGCAACCTGTTGCTTCTCGACCTTGAATGACAGCACCGATGCGCCGTCGCGGACTTGAAGGAAGAACACCCGCTGGCCTCGCGGGCCAACGGTGCCGGCCACCAGAGCCGCAACTTCTCCGAAGTGATACGACGAGTTCACGGTGCGCTACGAAAGGCCCAGCGAAAGGTCGTCGCCGGTGGAGTTGACGGTAAGGACAGCCGGACCTTCGGCTCCGTAGAAGATTGCGGTGATGGAGCATGGAGAGACCACGATGCGCTGGAACAGGTCGAGGTGGGTGCCCATGGCGTCGGCGATAGCGGCCTTGATGGTGTCGGCGTGCGACACCGCCACGATGGTTTCACCTGGATGTTTCGCGACGAGCTTGTGGAGGGTGCCGACCATGCGGGTCTGCATCTCGGGGAACGACTCGCCTTTCGGGAACCGGAAGCTGCTGGGGTAGCGCTGCACGGCCTTCCATTCGGGAAGCTTGCGAAGTTCGCTGAGTTTCCGGCCGGTCCACTGCCCGAAGTCGCACTCGATGAGTCCCTCTTCGATGCGCACTTTGCGCTTGAGAGCCTTGGCGATTGGGGCGGCGGTCTCTTGGGTGCGTTCCATCGGCGACGCGTAGACCGCAGTAGCCCGGTCGAGCGACTTGATACGTGCGGCGGCCCGCTCGGCTTGCTGCACACCGAGTTCGGCGAGGTGAAGGTTGGGAGCGCGGCCGGGAAGCTTGTCGCCGGTGGTGGGGGTCTTGCCGTGTCGGACAAGGAGCACCACGGTTGGTTTGGGGGACTCGGATTTCGGGGAGCTCTTTTTCTTGGCCATGTACTGCTTACGGTAGCCAGCTGAACGGGCTGTGCATATCTCACCAGTGGGTTCTTTCTGGTTCTTTGAACGAAGCGGCGGCCGGTACGATCACCGGCGTGAAATCCCTCGAAGCGGTCGACGAAGCAGTGAGTAACTGTCGGGCGTGTCCCCGTCTGGTCGAGTGGCGAGAACAGGTGGCCCGAGACAAGCGTGCGGCCTACCGCGACGACACGTACTGGGGCAGGGGAGTACCGGGTTTCGGTGACCCCAACGCTCACCTGCTGGTTGTGGGGCTTGCCCCTGCCGCCCATGGGGCGAACCGCACGGGCCGTATGTTTACCGGCGATCGCTCGGGTGACTGGTTATACCGAGGTCTGTACCGGGCGGGGTATGCCAACCAGCCCGAATCGACCGATCTTGACGATGGGCTCGAACTGACCGGAGCGTTCATTACCTCACCGGTCAAGTGTGCGCCGCCCGCCAACAAACCAACCGCTGATGAAAAAGCCAACTGTCGCCCCTTCTTTGAGCGTGAGATTGCGCTACTTCCGAACCTGAAGGTCCTGGTAGCGCTCGGCGGAATCGGCTACGCAGCGGTCTGTGCCGAGATGGGCGTGCGACCCCGACCCAAGTTCGGCCATGGCGTCGAGGTGCCGTTGGATGAGGCTGGACACCCGGGTTTGACCCTGTTGTGCAGCTATCACGTGAGCCAGCAGAACACGTTCACCGGCCGGCTCACCGAACCAATGCTCGATAGCGTGTTCGCCCGAGCACGCGAGATCGGTACAGCCGAGTAACCTAACTCCTCGTGATACGTCGTTTCTTTCCCCGAATCTCTTTGCTTCCGGTTTTGGTGTTTGTCGCGCTGGTAGCGGCGGCCTGCGGGTCCGCCGGAGCCCCCAACAGCTACGGCGACCAGCTCCGCGATTTCACCAACGAGGACGGATCGGTCGAAGAGCGCAGCACCACCGAAACCAACTACCGCGCTGGCTGCGAAACTGCCGGAGAAGCGGCCGAACTCGACAATGCTGCTGACTACTGCAAGTGCACCTACGACGTGTTCGCCAGCAGCGTGCCGTTCGAGGTTTTCCAGGAATACGACAGCCGCGTGTCCACCGGCATCGAGAACGGAACCGTCACCACCACCGAGGATCTCTACGAAGAGTTCCAGGAGGCCTACGACGGTGTTGAGGTCGAGGAAGACCGTCGAGCCGATATCGATGCGTTCCGAGCCGAAATGAAAGAGCTCGAAGACGGCAACCCCGATACCCGGGCACTCGAAGAGCTGCTTGCTTCCTGTAACTAGTCGGGATTGATTCCGGCGCTAGTTCTTGGTTCGGTCATCGGCGATAACCCGATGCTCGGCCACGACCCGGTCGATGATCGAGCGAAGAACTTCTGACACCAGGTCAGCATCGAGACCGTTTTCGGCCGCTAAGCGCCGAGCCTTCTCATCAATTTGCCCCTCGCGTGTGGCGTCGATTGCCGGCATTCCAAGGTCGGCTTTGAGTTGGCCAACCTCTCGGGTCACCTCGAACCGTTCGGCCATGAGCTTCACAAACCGCTGATCGATCTCGTCGATAGCGGCGCGTAGATGAGCCAGGTGTTCGCTAGGGGCGGGGGTAGCGCCATCCGAGGAAGATCTCGATGATGAAGCTGATGACGAAGATGATGAGGGGCTGTGATCGGCGGTGGTCACGTGGGGTTCTGCTACTTCTTCTTTTCGGGGAGCCCAACTCGAGCATCGCCGTTGGCCCACTCGGGCCATCGCTCGCGGCTCTTCTGTGCGAGTCGATGCATGAGCGCAATTGCTGCGGGGTCATCATCGCCAGGCCGAATATCGATAGCGCCGTCTTTGGCCATCGCTTCGATGACGGCTCGTCCCAGTTCGGTCCGGACCACGGTGAGAGTCCAGTCGGTTTCATTCCCGATGCCGCCGGTGGAAATATCGGCGTGCTCGGCGGCGAAGTCTGGGCAGTGGGTGCAACCTTCGCGGGTCCAGGCGTGGCATTCCTTGAGGTTGATCTCGTGGTAGTCGCCGTTCTTCATCCAGATCTGGAACACACCTTTGATGTTCATCTTGGCGATGTCGGCGGCCTTCAGCCCGTACTTGGTTTCGAACAATTCAGTGAACAGGGCGTCGTCGAAGCTCTTCGAGCAGAGCAACCCAATGTTCAGCTTGATGGGTTTGCTGACCTTGCCGATCTTGCGATTCCACATCACGCCACCGATGGAGGTTTGGCAGCTCATTCCCACCAGGGCGAGTCGGCCAAGGCCTCGCTCTTTGGCTTCGGGGTAGGCCATCGTGTTGGCCGAATAGGTGTAGCGGCTCCCGGCGCCTCGGAGGACTTCTTCGCGGTTGGTGGCGACCATCGGGAAGGCCTTCCAGCCCGGATCGCCATTGGGGAGCGATTCAACGCCGCTGGTGAGGGCGGCATCGACGATGTCGTTCTCGAGACACCAGATAAGGATGGCCGAAACGAGTCCGCCGTCTTGGCCGGTCTCGTAGACGAAGTCGTCGCTGGCCCGCACGAGCAACGTGTCGCTGAAGATCCCCGACATTTCCTCGGGCTCGCGGTGGCGGCCGAACAGGTGCATGTCGGCTTCGGTTTCCCAGCTGCGGAACCGAGGGCAGGCCCGGGTGCATGAGGTGCAGCCCTTTTCGCCATGGGTGCAGTTGTCGATTCCGAGCTCTTCTTCGAGATGAAAGGGCTTATAGGCGCCAGGCTCGTGTTTGTAGCCAATGACATCGTGTGGGCAACTGATGACGCAGCCGGCGCAACCGGTGCAAAGCCCACTCGTGATCACCTCTTCGTACAGCTCTTTCCACTGGAAGGACCAGCGTTCCTTCTTGGGGACAACCGGAGGTGCATCGGTGACAGCCATGGCGAGACGATACACAGCGCGGCGCCGCTCAGGCACATGTCGCCGTGAGTTTTGTGCTCACGAAGAGAGTTGTTACTGACCAGCGCCGGGTTCTGTGTCGGCGCCGTCGTCGGTGCTCGGTGGCTCGCCCAGGAGCGACTCGAGGCGGGTGGCCGATGATTGATAGTCGGCGAGGGCCCGTCGGATCTCGTCGGCGTCTCGTTCTCGGCGGCGAAGATCTTCCATCGTGGCGTCGAGGACCTCGCGCTCGCGCACCAAATGGGTGCGCCATTCGGCGAGGCGATCGGCCTCGCCGTTGAGGGCCAGACGTTCGGTTTCGAGGTCTTCTCGGCGCTGCCGCAGCACATCGGCCTGCTCGGAGTACAGCGTCGATGTTTCGTTGAGTTCTACCTGCTTGCGGCGGAGATCGAGTTCGGCTTCGTCGAGCTGCGCTGCCGATTCGTCGAGTGCGGCCCGGCGCCGGGTTTGTTCCTCGGCGGATTGTTCGAGGTCGGTCAGAGCGCTTTCGAGGCCAGACAGGCTGGCGTCGAGATCGGTTTGGGCCTGGTCGAGCTCGGTGCGGCGGGCCGCCAGTTCAGCATCGGCTTTACCGAGCGACTCAAGCTGAGTTTTCTGGTCGGCGGCGCGCTGGTCGATTGCGGTTGCCGATGCAGCCAGATGCGCCTGTCGGTCGTTCAGGCGAGTCTGCTCCGTCTCGAGCGCGGCCTCGAGTTCATGTGCCTCTTGGAGCCGCTTGTCGTACTTGGCGGTCTTCTTCTCGTGTTCGGCTTTGCGGGCATCGAGCGCTGCAGCGCGCTTGTTGTGCTTCTTTTGCGCTTTGTCGAGTTCGGCGACGTTTGTTTCGAGCCGGCTTCGGCGCTTTGCCGCGTCGGCTTCTTCGGCTTCAAGCTTTGCCGTCGCCTCGGCAAGGGCCTTGCTGGCTCGATCGAGGTTCTTCTCGAGTGTTGCGAGTTCGGCGTTGCGCTCGTCGATTGACGACTGCTGGGTATCGAGAACCGTCGCAGCTTCCTGTTGTTCGCGTGACCGACGGTCGAGAGTGGTTTGGCGTTCGACCTGGTCGTCGGCCAGTGCATCGAGATCGGCGATGGTGCGGTCGAGGCTTGCTTGCGCTTCGACAGCAATTTCCTCGGCCGCGGCGACAGCTTCTTCACGCTCGAAGACTTCAAGCTCCATCGCAGCCACCCGCTCCATGCGGATCGCCAGTTCGGCGTGATGCGCCGTCAGCTCTTCGGTCTCGCGTTCTGCGGCCTCGCGACGTTCGGCCACCTCGGCTTCGAGCTGTTCGACGTCTTGACGAAGCTCATCCATCGTTGCGGTGATCTCGGCGATCACCTCGGTCGACTCGTTCTTGGCTTCTGACGCTGCCGCGATCTGAGAGTTGGCTTCGGAGTTTGCTGCGTCGACGGCATCGTTGGCCGTTCGCATTGCTTCTTCGGCCTGTCGGGTGAGTTCGTCAGCTTCGCGCTTGGCGACTTCCTGTGCCTGAAGTTGTTCGGAAAGAGCACGTCTGTGTTCGTCGAGTTCGGCTGCTCGTTGCTCGAGCTCGGCCCGCTGTTCTTCGAGTTTCGCCGACTGGCTGTCGACATGGCGTCGGGCCTCGTCGAGTTCTTGGCGCTGCTCGCGAATCCGGTCTTCGGTTTCGCGCTCGTTGGCCTCGGTCTTTGCCAGTTCTTGACGCTGGTTGCCCAATGCGGTTGTTTGCTGTTCAACCCGTTGTTCACGTTCGGCGCACGCTTCTTCGCGGGCCAGAAGTATCTGTTCGCGCTTTACGAGATCTTCTTCTCGCAGAGCCTCCTGGGACAGCGAGGCCTCGAAACGTTTTTCTGCAGCGTTGAGTTGATCGATACGAAGTCGCAGGTCGGCTTCGCGCGCTTGAAGAGCGGAATTGGCTGCGGTTACCTGCGCTCGCTGGGCCGCGAGTTCTGCGCGTTCGGTGTCGTTTGGTGCTTCGGGTTCGGCGGCCGGCTGTTCGACGCGCTCGGTTTCAGCTTCAGGTGCCGTGCGGGCTGCTGGCATCGGGGGAGGAGGCGGAAGGCTCGGCTGAAGAGAGCTGGTCGGAGCAGGTTGCATCTCCTCAGCGATGTCGGCGGTGACCGAGTGTTCGGTTTCGATTCGTTGGTGCCAGCCCTCGAGCTCGGTGGCTTCGTTCTCGAGGATTGCGTAGTGCCCATCGATGTCGACAAGCTTTGCGTCGAGGTTGTCGCACCAGGACTCGAGATCGTCGACCTGATCGAAATCTCCGTTGGTGAACCAGCTTTGCTCGCGGATCCGACCCGGATGTGGTGCCGAACGTAGGAACGAGATCCGGTTGCGTTGTTCAAACAACCGAGCACGAACGGCACGCAACGCCGCCTGATGGCGCCGAGTGAGTTCCTTACTTTGCTGGAGACGCTCAAACGCGTCCGAATTGGGTGGAGATGCCACGATGACCAATCGGCAGCGGACCTGCCGAAATCAAGAAGTCCCGTAGGTAAAATAGACCAGTCTGGCTGACGAACGTGAGGTCAACATCAGCCCATCGCCCGTCCGGCGTGGAAGCCGTCGTGGATGGCACCTTCCAGGTAGCCGATGCCCGAGGCATCACCAACGATGGTGGTGTCGATACCGTCGATTCCATCCCATGCGCCAAGGTTGGGGCTGCCGGTGAGTCCGGTGGCGATGATCACTGACGTGGCGGCTACCGATTCGGCGGTGGAAGCCCCTGCGTCGCCTGATGCGTAGTGCACGTCGGTTTCATCGATTCGGGTGACCGTTGCGTTGTTGATGAGGGTGGCTCCGTGATCGCGCAGATCGGTGAGTACCCGCCAGCGACGCGGGTGCGCCATCTCGGGTGCCATCGTGGGGCCTGGGTCGATGACGGTTACCTTGCGACCGCGGTCGACGAGGAATTCGGCGATCTCGATGCCCACCAACCCGCCGCCGATGATGGTGACGTTCTTGCCCAATGGCATGTAGACCTTGGTGAGGTTGGCGAGACGTCCGGCATCGGCGGTGAGGCGAAGCACCCGGCCGGCGGTGGCGGCTACCCGCCCGGCAAGTGGCACTTTGGTGGCGTCGCCATCGCCCGAGCCGGTAAGCACCTTGCGCAGATCGTCGCCGTCGACCACATGTTTGAGGTCGGCGCCCGGGATGGTTGAAGCTTCGCGGGTGCCGCCGATAGCCACGATCACCTGGTCGGGGGCAAGCTCGCGGATGCCCTCGGGAGTTGCGGGCGTACCGAGCCGAACATCGACCCCCAGCGTGTCCATCTGGTTGGTGAGCCATGTCAGTAAATGCCGATTCGGTTCGTACACCAACGCCGCAAAGCGGAGAGCACCACCGAGTTGCGGCGAGGCCTCGAACAGAGTGACTCGGTGACCCCGAGCGGCGGCCACCCGAGCAGCTTCCATACCGGCCGGTCCGCCTCCAACCACCGCCACCTTCTTGACGGCCGCAGCGCGTTCTCGGTCGACGCTGGCCAGGGCCACTTCGTTGCCGAGGGCGGGGTTAACCGCGCAATGCACCCGACGGTCGAAGAATGGCGAGGCGACACAGACGTAACAGTTGATGCACGGGCGAATATCGGCGGCCCTTCCTTCGGCAAGCTTGTTGGCGATCGCCGGCTCGGCCAAGAGCTGGCGGCCCATAGCGATGAGGTCGGCATCGCGATCGACCAGCATCTGTTCGCCGACCTCGGGCCTCACCCGACCAACGCCGATGACGGGGATAGAGAGGTCCTTCTTCAATTGGCGACTGAGGTGCTTGTGTTTGGCTTCGGTGTGCACGAGCGTGCCGAGGGTAAACGCGGACGCCGACGTCCCGTCGCCGTAGGCGCTGAGGTGAATCGCAGCCGCACCGGCTTCTTCAGCGAGGCGAGCGGTGACGCGGGTGTCCTCGAACTCGATGCCCTTTGGTGTGAGGTACTCCACGGCGTCGAGCCGACACCAGATAGGGATCTCGTTATTCACAGCGTTGCGCATGGCGTGGATGATCTCGACCAGAAAGCGAGACCGGTTCTCGGTAGAGCCGCCGTACTCGTCGTCGCGGGTGTTCCACTGCTTCGAAAGAAAGGCCGAAACCAGATAGCCGTGGCTGGCGTGAATCTCGACCGCGTCGAAGCCCGAGTCGCGGGCTCGGCGCGCAGCCTCGGCAAACTTTTCGGTGGTTTCGAGAATGTCGTCGGTGGTCATTGCCCGCAGCTTGCCGCCGCCGTCGCCGTTCACTGCCGCCATCCAACCCAGTTCTTCTGCGGTGGTGTCGGCGACCATGGTGAATGAGCCGTGCCAGTCGGGAATCGACGGCACCAGGATGTCGCGCCCTTCTTTTTTGTCGACCCGCGACACTTTTCCATGGTGGGCCAGCTGCACCGCGATCTTTGCGCCCTGCGCATGAACCCGGCTGGTCAGCTCTTTCATGCTCGGGATGAACGAGTCATGCGACATGCCGAGCTGATGTCGTGAGTTGGCGCCGTTGGGGTAATCCATGGCGCAGGTTTCGGTGATGACCAGGCCAACGCCGCCCCGGGCCCGCTCCTCGTAGTAGGCGATGATGGCCTCGTTGGCCAGGCCATCGCCGTCGACCATTTCGACGCCCATCGGCGCTTGAACGATTCGATTGCGAAGCTGCATCGTGCCGATGGAGGTGGGGGAGAGAAGTCGCGGAAACGATGTCATGGGCAATCCGTTGCGTGGAACTGGTGGCGGGAAGAAAACCCTCGCAGACATCGCTGCCCGCCACCAGCTGAGGCAGCGCTGGCAATCGGTGCTGGCCCCGAAGGAGGTGCCCAATAAGGTGTGGCGGTGGTTGAACCCCCTGTACTACTCGATGCTGGACCATCGACGCTCGGAGCGATGGTGTGGTCGGTTGCGCCGGGCACCCAAGCACTGTCTTCGGCGGCGGTAGGTGGCGGGCTCGCCGAACCGAGCTGGCTGCTCAATATCGGCGTGCCGGCTGACTATGACCGGGTCGATCTCGATGAGCACGCTGGCGAGATCGCCCAGCGACTCTCGCTCGAAGGCGACGGGGTTGCGCTCTTCACCTCAGCGCATCTCGATCGCTGGCAACGAGGAACCGACGGCGGAGTAGTGGTCGACTGCACGGCTGGTATTTCGAAGCCGACATTCGCCGCCAGCGCCGACGATGGGTGGTCGCCGTGGTCGCCGGGCACGATCAACACGGTGGCTTTCGTTCCGGCGTCGCTAACAACCGCAGCGGCCGTAAACGCCGTCATCACGATCACCGAGGCGAAGAGTCAGGCGCTCGCTGATCTGGAGGTGCCTGGAACCGGCACGGCCAGCGATGCAGTGGTGGTGTTGTGGCCATCTGGCGAACCGGCAGAGCCGTTCTGTGGACCACGTTCCGAGTGGGGCTCGCCCCTGGCGCGAGCCACTTTCGATGCTGTCCGTTCAACGTGCATTGCGTCGCACGAGGGTCTTACGCGATGACGGTCTTGTCGCGACCTGTTGCTGTCGGTGCAGCGTTGGTGTTGGACCGGGTTATCCCGGAGCCGCCCAATCGCTGGCATCCTGTCGCCTGGTTTGGCTCGACGATGACCAAGCTGGAACACAGGATCTGGAGCGACGATCGTGACACTGGGTTGGGTTACACAATCTGTGGTGTGGCCCTTGGTGTCGCCGCCGGAACGCTGGTGCGGTCGACCACAATTGCGCTAACCGTGGCGCTCGGTGGCGGTGGTCTGCGGAACGTTGCCCACGAGGTTGCCGAACACCTCGAAGCATCCGACATCGACACAGCTCGGCGAACCCTTCCGTCGCTTGTCGGGCGCAACCCGAGCGAACTCGACGAGTCGGGAATCAGCGCAGCCGTTGTGGAGTCGGTTGCCGAGAACACGGTCGACGCGGTCGTTGCCCCACTGTTTTGGGCGTTGGTGGCTGGCGCTCCCGGGGCACTTGGCTACCGAGCCATCAACACCATGGACGCCATGGTCGGTCATCGCAACGAGCGGTTCGAGCAGTTCGGGTGGGCCAGCGCCCGGCTCGACGATGCCGCCAACTGGATCCCGGCCCGGCTGTTTGCGGCAAGCGTATGGCTCATCGCTGGCCGTCGAAGGGCGTCGCTCGTTCGTGCGGTGCGCGACGATTCGGGTGCGCATCCATCGCCGAACGCTGGTGTCGCCGAGGCCGCCGTTGCGGGCGCTCTCGACGTTCAACTCGGGGGCACGCTGCGCTACGGCGAACGGGTCGAGCACCGTCCGCTCCTCGGCGATGGACAACGTCCATCCCCCGAACACATCCGTTCAGCCACACGGCTCGTTGATCGAGCCGTCGCCGCCCTCGCAGGTGCGGCGTTGGCCGGAACATACCTACGGCAGAGAGTGAAGAGATGACCGCAGCACCACCCCCAGGCCAGCACGGAGGAAAGGCGCACCTTTACGGGGTCGACCTCGAACTGTCGGCAAGTCTGAACCCGGTCGCTCCCGACCCCACACCGATCTTCCAGTCCCACCTCGACTCGATCGGCCGCTATCCCGATGCCGATGGAGCTACGCGGGCCATGGCCGAAGTACTGGGGGTTGAGCCTGAACGGGTCGTCCTGACAAACGGCGGCGCCGAGGCGATAGCTCTCGTCGCCCGGCAACTGCGGACTGGTTGGGTGCAAGACCCGGAGTTCTCGCTCTACGAGCGTCACCTCGACATCGACGCCTCTTCGGGTCGCTGGATGTCGGATCCAAACAATCCGACGGGCCGGTTGGCCGGAGTAGACGAACCGGCAGCGGTTCGCGACGAGGCGTTCTATCCGCTCGCCACCGGCCAGTGGACGCGGGGCGATGCGGACACGATCGTTGTTGGCTCCCTCACAAAGGTGTTTGCGTGTCCGGGCGTACGGATTGGGTATGCGATTACCCCCGACGATGCCATGGCCGAGGGGCTTCGTAGTGAACAGCCTCGTTGGTCACTGAGTGGGTTGGCGTGTGATTCGGTACCTGACCTTCTTGCGTTGGCCGACCTGCCCCGTTGGCGAGACGAAATAGCTGCGCTGCGAAATGAACTGGCGTCGGCCCTCGAAGCGCGTGGCTGGGTCGCCGACCCCGGTGCGGCGAACTTCCTGTGGATCCCCGATGCCCCGGGTTTGCGAAACGCACTGTTCGCCCGAGGGATCCTTGTCCGCTCGGCGGCCAGCTTTGGAATGCCCGATGCCGTGCGGATTGCGGTGCCGAAACCAAGCCAGCTCAGCCAGCTCATCTCGGCCATCCCCGAGCGGAACGATTAGGGAGTCATTCTTAAAAAAGGTAGCGCCCTCGGGAGGATTCGAACCTCCGCTCACGGTTCCGGAAACCGATGCTCTATCCCCTGAGCTACGAGGGCGGAATGGCACACGATACTCTGCCGCCGCCGCTTCCTGCTACCGGGGAACTGAGTGGATTGCACCGGCGGTATTTGCCATCTGCTGCTTCCGGAAACCCAAGTCTTGGTTGAAAGGTTGCCGCAGTAGGCTCGGATAGATGGTTACCGAGATTCTTTCCAGCGCTCTGTCCGACGCATTGTCGGCCGTGGGCGTCGACCCGCCAGCCGAGATTCAGCTCGAGCGGCCGGCCAACCGCGAGCATGGCGATTGGTCGTCCAACGTTGCCCTCGCTACGGCGAAGATGGCAGGAAAGAACCCTCGCGAGCTGGGAACCGCGTTGGTGGACTATCTCGACGCCAATCGCCCCGAGTACGTCTCGGGCATTTCGGTAGCCGGGCCCGGCTTCGTCAACTTCACGCTCGACGACTCGTGGCTCCACCAGGTGCTGGTCGATGTGGCCGAACAGGGCGCCGACAACTTCGCCCGGCTCGACACCGGGGGCGGTCAAGCCATCAACGTCGAGTTCGTGAGCGCCAACCCCAACAAGCCGCTTCACGCCGGACATGCCCGGGGCGCCTGTTATGGCGATTCGGTTGCCCGCCTTCTCGACCGGGTTGGCTACCAGGTCACCCGCGAGTTCTACCTCAACGACCGTGGCGTGCAGATGCAACTTTTTGCTGAATCGCTCGCCGCTCGCAAGCGCGGAGAGGAACCACCCGAGGGTGGCTACCAGGGCGCCTACATCATCGACTGGGCCGCAG
This sequence comes from uncultured Acidimicrobiales bacterium, assembly GCA_938023735.1. Taxonomy (GTDB): domain Bacteria; phylum Actinomycetota; class Acidimicrobiia; order Acidimicrobiales; family SHLQ01; genus CALLQB01. The sequence continues at coordinate 24,380 of CALJDK010000113.1, read as the reverse complement.
AAATGCCCGACGACGCCGACCCGCTCGAGTGGGGATACGCCCGGGCGCTCGCCAGCCACCGCGAGACGTTGTCGCGCGTCGGCATCGAGTTCGACGTGTGGTTCAGCGAGCGATCGATGGTTGCCTCGGGTGTCATCGACGAAGCGCTGGCTGAGTTGGCCGAGAAAAACATGTCATTCGTCGAAGACGGCGCCACCTGGCTCCGGTCGACCGAATACGGCGACGACAAAGATCGGGTGCTCGTCAAAAGCGATGGGGAACTCACCTACCTAGCACCCGACGTTGCGTACCACCGCGACAAGTTCAGCCGGGCGCCCAAACTCATCAATATTTGGGGAGCCGACCACCACGGTTACATGGTGCGGATGAAAGCCGCGATGCAAGCGTTGGGCCACGACCCCGACGGGCTCGAAATTCTCATTACGCAACTGGTCGACCTGGAGCGAGACGGCGAAGCGATCCGCATGGCCGGAAGAGCCGGCGACTTTGTGTCCTTCGACGAGATCATCGACATGGTTGGCCCGGATGTCACTCGACTGATGTATCTGATGCAGTCGGTTGATACCCGCCAAACCATCGACCTTGCGGCGGTTAGCAAGAAGGCCGCTGACAACCCGGTGTTCTACGTGCAGTACGCCAACGCTCGAATCCACAGCACCATCAAGAACGCCGAGGAAAAAGGCCATACGCGAAAGCCGCTGGCCGAGGTCGACCTTTCGGTGCTTACCCACGATCGCGAGCTCGACCTTTTGCGGGCCATCAGTACGTTGCCCGAAACCGTCGATCACGCGGCACGCGAACGCTCGCCCCACACCATCGCTGCGTGGTCTCGCGAGCTTGCTGCGGCGTTCCACGGCTTTTACCACGACTGCTACGTGGTGGGCGACGGTGTGAGCGACGAGCTCACTCAAGGCCGACTGTGGCTGCTCGAAGCCACCCTCACCGCTCTTGCCGTGTGCTTCGATCTGCTCGGCGTGAGCGCCCCGGAGTCGATGTAGGTGGCTGGCCCCATCCCTCGACAGCTGCTTCCCGACTCGGCTGCCATCGACGACGACGGCCAAGTGTCGGTGGGCGGAATCGCGCTTACCGACCTGGCCGAAGAATACGGCACCCCGTTGTTTGTCTACGACGAAGAGCAGCTTCGTCAGCACTGCCGCGACGCGGTAGAAGCGTTCCCCGATGGCGTGTCGTATGCCTCGAAGGCGTTCCTGTGCACGGCGATGGCGCAGCTTGCCTACGAAGAGGGCATGCAGATCGATGTGGCAACTGGCGGCGAGCTGTTCGTTGCGCTCAACGCCGGCGTGCCTGCCGACCGGTTGATCTTTCACGGCAACAACAAGTCGCTCGACGAGCTTCGTTACGCCATCACCGAAGGCGTGCACCACGTGATGGTCGATTCGTTCGACGAGTTCGACCGCCTCGACATGTTGTTCGCCGAACTAGGCATCGTGGCCGACGTGATGTTGCGTATCACCCCGGGAGTGAAGGTCGAGACCCACGAGTTCATCGCCACCGGCCAGGACGATTCCAAGTTTGGGTTCACCGTGTCGAGCGGTCTGGCCCACAAGGCGGTCGAGCGGGCGCAGGCAAGCCCCGCAATGAACCTGATGGGCATTCACGCGCACATCGGTAGCCAGGTGTTCAGCATCGAATCGTTTGAGAAAGCGGCCACTATCATCGCCACGTTCTGCGCCGATCTCGATATCGCCGAACTGTCGGTTGGTGGGGGACTGGGCGTGGCCTATGTCGAGGGCGAGGAAGCACCACCGTTCTCGGTTTGGGGTGCGTCGATGCAACGTGGATGTCGCGACGCCGGCTTCGAGGGCAGAATTACTGCCGAACCGGGCCGCTCCATCGTTGCCGCAGCCGCGGTAACCCTCTACACCGTGGGCACCATCAAAACCCTCGAGGGCATTCGAACGTTCGTGGCGGTCGACGGCGGCATGAGCGACAACCCTCGTCCCGTGCTGTACGGCAGCGGCTACGAGACCTTTCTGCCCCGGGCCGGTTCGTCCGAGCGAAACCTCCAGGTTCGTGTGGTGGGCAAACACTGTGAGTCGGGAGACATTTTGGTTCGCGAGGGCTCTGTGCCCGATGATCTTGTCGTTGGTGACATTCTGGCCACCCCGGTCACGGGCGCTTACGGCCATGGCATGGCATCCAACTACAACAAGGTCACTCGTCCGCCGGTGGTGTTTGTACGCAACGGTGAGTCGAGGCTTGTCGTGCGGCGTGAGACCTACGACGACCTGATTCGTCTCGACGTCTAGCCAGGCGGCAGATCAACAAGCAGGTGGTTCCGATGACTGCTCGACCGCCCGTACCGGCGCATCTTGTGGCCAGCGGGAAAAGACCAGCATCTGGCCGTCGCGGCGAAGCGCTGGGGTTACGGTGCCGTTGCAATCCCAATCACCAAACGAAAGCACATCGCCTGGTTGGCCCAGAGCGAAGCGTTGCGGCCCGGCCGAAGTGGGGACAACCAAGGTGCCGCTGCGTTGCGACCACAACACACGCGTGGGGCACGGCCCGCCGGTGTCGGCAGCAACCGCCACGAAACCGGGTTCGATCTGGTCGGCCCCAGGCCGTCCGGGGCAGTTGGATTCCGGGTCGGAACCGCTAGCCAGCGCCACCCCGCAGAATGCGGCAATCAGCGAAGCGGCGCCAACCATCGACAGCACGACCCGCCGCTTGTTTCCCCACCTCTTCGAGACGTTGGGGTCGGGTTCCGAGGCTCTGGAACCGGCGATGAAATCCATCGTTGCTCGCTGATGAGACGGCACGATACGGCCCACTGGGTAAACGGCAAGGCGACGATCTTGAGGTGCATCATCCGAGTCAGCCGAAGCCGATCCAGCAGATACGGCCCCGAGCGTCTGGTCGGGGTCTCGGCCCGCCAGCAGATCTCGGACCGCAGGTTGCAGCGTCTCGGGTAGATGCGAAATCTGGGTGCGCGGACTCCCGCTGGCCAACTCGGTCAACACCCGGCCAAGCGCGATCCAATCGGTCGAGGGCGATGCATCGACCCCCGGCACCGTGTAGGGCGGTGTGCCGCGCTGGGCTATCTGTCCATCGGCGAGTACTACGCCAGCAGTATCGGCCAGAACCGGTAGGCCCGCCGACGTCAACAAGATGTTCGCCGGACTCACATCGAGGTGCACAAGGCCCGCCGCATGCAGCGCCGCCAACGCGTCGCGCATGCTGGCGGCAACCTTGCCGCAGTCGATTGCTGGCAACGGGCCGATTTCGGTCAGCCGTGTCGCCAACGAACCGCCGCTGAGGAGCGGAAGTACCGCGGCGACAGCTGTCGGGCCAGCATCGACGGATGAGCCAATCGCCAGTAGGTGCGGACAATCGGGAAGTGAGGTAGTAAGCGGGGAACCCGAGCGCTTGGGGAAACTGTGCCGCTCTGGTCCGGCGAGGCGAAGCGCTCGCGGCTCGACATGGACATCGTTGGCGAGGCGCCACACGCGAGCTTCTTGCCCCTCACCGGCGAATCCCCCAAGTCCCATATGAAATATAATGAAATCATATGAAACATCACAAAGGAAATCTCGGCGCGCCGAATCACCAAAGGCTAGCTTGGCGAAGGTGCAAGGCAGCGAACACACTGAGGCAAAACCTGCCAACGATCGCGCCGAAACACCTTCCCGGCCGAACGCCCGTTTCTCACTCATCGGATACCCATGACCAACCAGCCCCTGCCCCTTCGAGTTGGTCTGCTTGGCTGCGGTAACGTCGGCAGCGCGTTGGTGACCCTCCTCGCCGAGCAACGCCAAGAGATCCTCCTGCGCACCGGGCTCGACCTACAGATCTCACGCATTGCCGTGCGCGATGTCACCGTCGACCGGGGTATCGACGTGGCCACCGAGGTCTTCACCGACGATCCGCAAGGTCTGGTAGCCGACCCCGACATCGATCTGGTCGTCGAACTTATTGGCGGTATCGAACCAGCCCGCACCCTCATCCTCGCAGCCCTCGCTGCGGGCAAGCCGGTAGTCACCGGCAACAAAGCGCTCGTGGCCGAACATGGTGCCGAGTTGTTCGCCGAAGCCGAAGCGGGCGGCGTCGACCTGCTATTCGAAGCAGCGGTGGCTGGCGGTATTCCACTCATTCGCCCGCTTCGCGAATCGCTGCTTGGCGAACCCATAAAGCGAGTGCTGGGCATCGTCAACGGCACCACCAACTACATCCTCACTCAGATGACCGAAAATGGTGCCAGCTATACCGATGCGCTCGCTGACGCACAAGCGCTGGGCTACGCCGAAGCCGACCCCACCGCAGATGTCGAAGGGTTCGACGCCGGCGCCAAGGCCGCCATTATCGCCACCATTGCGTTCGGTGTTTCGGTCACCGCCGACGATGTGCACCACGAAGGCATCAGCGAAATCACCATCGCCGATATCGACTACGCCACCCGCCACGACCATGTCATCAAACTCATCGCGGTAGCTGAGCAAGTTGTCGACGGCGCCGAAACCAAAGTCGGAGTTCGAGTACACCCAGCGCTCGTGCCATGTGCCCACCCGCTTGCCTCGGTGCGCGACAGCTTCAACGCCGTGTTCATTGAAGGTGGCGCTGTCGGCGAGCTCATGTTGTACGGCCGAGGCGCCGGCGGCGAGCCCACCGCAAGCGCAGTGCTTGGCGACCTCATCGACGCGGCATCGAACCTTCGGGCCGGAACCCACGCCCGTTTCGGTCCGCTTCCGCCCGCCCAAATCATGCCGATCTCCGACCTTCGCTCGGCCTACAGCCTCACGCTGCATGTCAACGACGAACCGGGTGTGCTTGGCCAGGTCGCCACCACTTTCGGCCAAAACAATGTCTCGATTCAATCGATGGAACAGGCCGGCGCGAGCGAAGAAACCGGCAACGAAGCCCAGCTGGTGTTTGTCACCCACCTCGCTTCGGAAAGCGACGTTCGAGCCACGCTCGACACGTTGCGCGATCTCGATGCCGTTCGCAGCGTCGGGGCCGTGATCCGAGTCGTAGGAAACTAAGTGCCTAGCAATCCATCCGGTGACGTTTCGGGTATTCGCTATGTCAGCACCCGTGGCTCAGCCCCCGAGCTGAGCTTTGGCGATGTGCTGCTCACCGGACTTGCCAGCGATGGCGGATTGTATGTGCCGAGCAAGTCGCCAACCATCGACTGGGCGGCAACGCACGCCGCTGGTGCCGAGGCGTCCTATGTCGACACCGCCATCGAAGTGATGGCGCCGTTCGTGGTGCCGAGCTTCGAACGTGATGAGTTCGCCGCGATCGTGGCCGATGCCTACGCAACCTTTCATCATGACGATGTCGTGCCCTTAGTCGATCTCGGTGGCGGCTCGCACCTTATGGAGCTGTTCTGGGGCCCGACCCTGGCCTTCAAAGATGTTGCGCTTCAGCTGGTCGGCAGACTCTTCGAAGCCGAACTCAACCGCCGGAGCCAGCGCCTCACCATCGTGGGCGCCACCTCGGGTGACACCGGCTCGGCCGCCATCGAGGCGTGCCGCGACCGCGAGGCGCTCGACATCTTCGTCTTGTTCCCCAAAGGTCGAGTGTCCGATGTGCAACGTCGACAGATGACCACGGTTACGTCGAGCAACGTGCACGCCATTGAAATCGACGGAACGTTCGACGATTGCCAAGACCTGGTCAAAGCCATGTTTGCCCACGAGTCGTTTCGCGACGACGTGCACCTTGGCGCCGTGAACTCCATCAACTGGGCCCGCGTGATGGCCCAGGTTGTGTACTACGTGTGGGCGGCCCGCAAGATCGGTGGGGGAGGGCCGGTGAGCTTTAGTGTTCCTACCGGTAACTTCGGCAACGTGTTCGCCGGCGAGACCGCACGGCGAATGGGCGTTCCCGTCTCCCAGTTTGTCGTGGGAAGCAATCGCAACGACATTCTCACCCAATTCTTCGGCTCGGGACGAATGACCATCAGCGGCGTCGAACCATCGCTGTCACCGAGCATGGATATTCAGGTGTCGTCCAACCTCGAGCGCCTGGTGTTTGATCTGCTCGGGCGCGACGGAGAGGCAGTGGCCGAGTTCATGATGACCTTCCGTGGCGAAGGCAGTGTTGCCATCGACCCGCACGTACTGCAGAGCCTTTCCGAAACCTGGAGTGGCACCAGCGTCGACGACGTCGAAACCCTCGAAACCATCGCCCGTTACAACGCCGATCACGGCATGCTGGTCGACCCTCACACCGCGGTCGGCCTCCTCGCCGCCGAACGGCTTCGGGCCAACCCATCGCACCCCATGATCAGCTTGGCCACCGCCCACCCGGCAAAGTTCCCCGACGCAGTTCGTCGCGCGCTTGCCAGTCCGGATGGCGGCAAAGACGTAGTGCGACCTGCGTTGCCCGAGCACCTCTCCGACCTGATGACCCGAGACGAACAATTCACCGAACTGCCCAACGATCTCGCTACCGTCGAAGCGTTCGTACAAACCAACCGCACACCCGATTAGCAGTGAGAGGAGCCCTTCGATGACCCGAATTCGCGTACCCGGATCAACCGCCAACCTCGGCCCTGGCTTCGATGCCGTCGGCCTTGCCCTCGACCGGTACCTCGACCTTTCCGACGAGCCATTCGAAGGCTCCGAAGAAGTTCCCGAGGACGGCCTGGTCAGAATCGCTGCCCGACAGGCCGGCAACGACTTCCCGATGTTCGGGGCGTCCACCATTCCGGTCGGCAAGGGTTTCGGATCCAGCGCAGCCGAAGCGGTCGGCGGCGCCTACCTGGCCCGGGTATGTGCCGGCGATGTCGAACCCACCGCTCGTGCAGCGGCATTTGAAGTCGGAAACGACATCGAAGGTCACGCCGACAACGCCGCTCCATCGGCCTTCGGCGGTCTGTGTCTAGCCGTGCAGGACCGGGTGCACTACCTCACGCCCAAACTCGACGGTTTACAGATGCTGATCTGGGTGCCCGACCAGATCAATGAAACCAAAGTGGCCCGGGGAGTCATTCGCCAATCACTCGAGCTGTCCGAGGCCATCCAGCAATCCGCAGCAACCGCAGCGATGGTGGCCGGCCTGCTTACCGGCGATGTCGCCATGCTCGCCGAGACCGCCCACGACGTGATTCACGAAACCGCCCGGCTCGAGTTTCTGCCCGAAACCAAGTCGGTTCTCCAAGAACTTCGTGGCAAGGGTTTCGCCGCGTGGCTAAGCGGTTCGGGCCCATCGGTGGCAGCTATCGCCCCGATCTCTTCGGCCAGCGATTGTGCCGCCGCCATGCACGGCGAGGGCGATATCTTCGAAGTGGTCGTCGATACGCACGGGTGCCAAATCATTCGTTAGGATGCTGCTATCCGCTGGGTGACCCCACGGGGGAAATACCGAGTACCAGCAGGCGCACCACCAATGCGCTGCCCGACGTGGGCACCGAGGTGGGGCACGCAACCCGCTGCATGACGCACACCCTCTACTTTCTTTCTTGCAAGGACTGCCATACCTATGAGCGATGGAACCCCCGAGTTCAAAAAGTCGACCCTTCAGCGCAAGGATCGCAACGAACTCAATCAAATCGCCGAGGCGCTCGACCTCAAGGCGCCGTCGAGTCTCCGTAAGGCCGAGGTCGTCGATCTGATCCTCGCTGCTACCGAAAGTGGTAGCGATGATTCGAGTGCGGGTGACGCCGGAAGCGGCGGCGGTGCTGGCGCGGCCGAGTCTGGTGACGCTTCGGCCCGCGGCGATTCGTCAAGTGAATCCACCGATTCCTCGAGTGAATCATCTTCCGACGAGGGTTTCGACTCCAATGGCTCCGGTTCGGACTCTGGGTCGAACAACCAGGGAGACAACGACGGGCAAAAGGGCGGCGGTTCGGCCAAGGGCGACAACCAATCTGGCGGCAAGCACAACGGCGAGAACAACAAGAACGGTGATGCTGGCGGCGAGGTCTACCACGCTGGCGACGACGGTGGCCGAGGCCGAAACCGCGACCAGTTCGATAGCGGCAACCGGAAAAAGCGCCGTCGGCGCAGCCGCGATCGTGGCGGAAACGGTGAGAACGACTTCAACGGCGAACCAACCGCGGTCGAGGGGCATCTCGACCTGCGAGGCGATGGCTATGGTTTCCTTCGCACCAGCGGCTTTGTCCCTACCAAGAACGACCCGTACATCTCGGTGAAGATGGTGCGCGAGTTCAGTCTTCGGCCGGGCGATCACCTCACCGGCGAAGCACGGCCCGCCAACCGCAACGAGAAGAATCCGGCCATGCTCAAGGTCACCGCCATCAATGGCGCCGACCCGGCCGAGGCTGGCAAGCGTCCACACTTCGATAACCTCACGCCGCTATTCCCCGACGTGCCGCTTGTCCAGAGCAGCAAAGACGACCCATACAACATGACGTCGCGAATCATCGACCTGTTCTCGCCCATCGGCAAAGGCCAGCGCGGCCTTATCGTTTCGCCACCAAAGGCCGGCAAGACCACGGTGATGAAAAACATTGCGTCGTCCATCGAAACCAACAACCCCGAGGTCAAGCTCATCGTCGTGCTGCTCGATGAACGCCCCGAAGAAGTTACCGACATGAAGCGCCACCTCAAGAGTGGCGAGGTGCTGGCCTCACCGTTCGACCGTCCTGCCGAAGAGCACATTCTCGCTTCGGAAATGGCGCTAAACCGAGCGTGCCGCATGGTCGAAGCTGGCGAAGATGTCGTCCTGCTCGTCGACGGAATCACCCGACTGGCACGGGCCTACAACATGGTGGCGCCCGGCAATGGCCGGGTGATGTCTGGCGGCCTCGACGCTGGCGCCATCTACCCACCCAAGAAGTTCTTTGGCGCAGCCCGCAATGTTGAAGAAGGCGGGTCGCTGACCATCTTGGCCACGGCGCTCATCGACACCGGTTCCCGAATGGACGAAGTGATCTTCGAAGAGTTCAAAGGCACCGGCAACATGGAACTTCAGCTCAGCCGCAAAGCCGCCGAGCGGCGGGTGTACCCGGCAATCGACATCGATGCATCGTCCACCCGGCACGAAGAACTGCTTATGGACAAAAAGCAGCTCCAGCAGGTCTGGAAGCTCCGCAAGGTACTCGGTGCCATGTCTTCAGGAGCGGGGTCGGCTGGCGACGGCGCCGACTCGCTCGCTGGCCTCGAACTCCTGCTCGATCGCATGAACACCTTCACCAGCAACGCCGATTTCCTGGCCGAGGTGGCCAAGGGAAGTTCGCTCAGCGCCAGCTAAGCCGAAAGAACGATATCGGAGGTCACCGGCCTCCTGTCACAATCCACTGATTTCGACACGTTGATGTTGGAACTCACCCTCCTGAAAGGCCAGACTGAACTTATGAGGCCCGATATCCATCCCGCGTACCGACCCGTCGTTTTTCTCGACCAGTCGGCTGGCGAGTCGTTCATTACCAACTCGACCATCGAGACCGCCGACACGATCGAGTGGGAAGACGGCAACACCTATCCACTCGCCAAGGTGGAGATTTCGGCCATGAGCCATCCGTTCTTCACCGGAACGATGAAGATCGTCGATACCGCAGGTCGAGTCGAGCGCTTCGAGCGTCGCTATGGCAAGCGCAAGAGCGCTGCTGCTCCAGCCGCCGATGCCGCTCCGGCCGAGGCTGCAGAAGCAACCGAAGAATCCTGATGACGGTCGCCTCTGTGGCGGCATGTCTCAAACGCAACCAACGTACGCGGCGATGAGCGCACCGCTCTTCGCCGCTGTTGCGCGTTCGCTCGCCACCAAACACTTTGGTGTCGACGAACCCGTTGCCGACCCGTTCCCCGAAGGAGCTGTTGTTGCCGACGGCGACCAGCTCATCGTGTACCGCCACACCGATGCGGCCCAAGCCATCGGGCCGCTCATGTTGGCCGCCGCCAAGAAGGGGACATCGAAGGTGGCCCTACTGGTGGGCGATGCGCCCTCTGCCTCCATCGCCGCTCGACAAGCGCAGCAGCTTCAGCGGGCACCCCAGGTCTTTGTTGTTGTCGACACCGATATCGAGCCGGCCATTCCGGCCGACCTGCCTATCGCTTCCGAGCCGCTTCTCAGCGATATCGAATTGGCCAAAGCCACCTATGAGCCGCATGGACTCGAGACCGTCGTCGAGGCCGGAATCGTCCGCGGTGAATTGCTCGGACTCGAGGTGTCCCGGGTGGTCGACGGAATCATCGAGGTTGGGGTTGGCCGATTCGATCGCGAAGCAGGCGCGATGCTTCGAGGAACCGGAGTGTCCGACGGTGCGCTCGGCGACGCTATTGCGCTTGTGGCGCCGCACCGGACTTCCGACGCTCTGCCGCACCCGCTCAACCGAATGGGCCGCGAACGCTGGCTTCGATCACTCGCTGTCACCGATCCGTCGCTGCTGGGGCTCGATACTCTGGTTCCCGTTGAAACGGTCGCCGAGCGCGAAAATCTGCTCGACCCCTTCGTTGCTGGTGCGCTCGGCACCGAAAGCGCCGGTCAGAGTGTGCTTGCCGTCTTCGCTGCCGGACTCGACACCACCGCCCTTTCACATGCCGCCGACCTTGTGACCCGATATGAGCCCGACCGGGTCGTCGTAGCTATTCCTGAGACCGACCTGCTCCCGGCGCTCACCGCTTTGTATCCGCTTTTAGCAGTGCCAACCACCGTCGTTGGTATGTCTGCCCCCTGGCCTCGGTAACCTCAGAGCGTGCTTGACCGTATTGAAGCCCTCGAACGCGAACTCCACGACCTGGAGGCACGGTTTGGCGACCCCGAACTTGCGAACGATCAGGCCAAGTTCCAGGAGGCCAGTCGTCGGCACAAAGAACTCAAAGAGATCGTTGACAAAGGCGTCGAATACCGACAAGCCACCGAAGATCTCGCCGACGCCACCGAAATGGCCGAAGAGGCCGATGGTGCGGACGCCGCCGAGTACCGCTCGATGGCTACCGACCTCGCTGCGGCTATCCCGGGCCTCGAAGAAGAGCTCCGGTTTCTGCTACTGCCCAAAGACCCCAACGATGCCAAGAACGTCATCGTCGAAATCCGCGGCGCGGAAGGCGGCGAAGAAGCCAACCTCTTCGCCCGTGACCTCTTCGAGATGTACACGGCCTTTGCCAAGCGCCAGACGTGGGGCATGGAAGTACTCGAGGGCAAAGCGTCCGACATGGGTGGCTTCACCGACGTCACCTTCCTTCTGAAGGGCGAGTCGGTGTGGTCTCGTATGAAGCATGAAGGTGGGCCTCACCGCGTGCAGCGGGTCCCGGTAACCGAATCGCAGGGTCGGGTACATACGTCATCGGCAACGGTGACCGTGCTTCCGGAAGCCGAAGAAGTCGACATCGAAATCGACGAGAACGAACTTCAGATCGACTACTACCGCTCATCGGGACCCGGCGGTCAGTCGGTGAACACCACCGACTCTGCCGTACGTATCACCCACGTGCCCACCGGCGTGCAGGTTTCGATGCAGGACGAAAAGAGCCAGCTTCAGAACAAAGCCAAGGCGCTTCGCGTGCTTCGCTCGCGACTGCTCAAAGCCGAACAGGACCGGCAAGCCGCCGAGCTTTCCGAGGCTCGACGCGATCAGGTCGGTGGCGGTGGACGCTCCGAGAAGATCCGCACCTACAACTACAAAGAGAACCGGGTGAGCGACCACCGCGAGTTAGGTGGCATCACGGTGTACAAGCTCGACAAAGTACTTGCTGGTGAGCTCGACGAGATAAGCGACTCGCTGGTGCATGCCGAGCGGCAATCGCAGCTTGAGGCCGGTGACTGAAACCAACCCCGATGGCACGATCGCATGGCGGTCACTGCTTTCCGAGGCCGCCGACTCGCTGGCATCGGTAAGCGACAATGCAGAACTCGATGCGCGCCGAATCGTGGAAGCGGCGGGTGGCTTTGAGCCCAGCGAACTCCTGCTGCATCTCGACGATCTGGTCACCACTCGCGGCATGGCGGCATTCGATCGTATGGTCCAGCAACGCCGCGACGGTCAACCCTTGCAGTATGTCGTGGGGTCGTGGGGGTTTCGTCAGCTCGACCTCATGGTCGACAAACGGGTGCTGATTCCGCGGCCCGAAACCGAAGTGGTCGTGGGGCTCGCACTCGACGAAATCGATGCGATCGGGGCGAAACAGGTTGCCGATTTGGGCACCGGCTCGGGGGCAATCGCCCTGTCGATGGCCGTCGAACGAGACGTTGCGGTGTGGGCGTCCGACATCTCATCCGATGCGCTGGCGGTCGCCCGGGCAAACCTTGCAGCGATTGGTCGTGCGGCAACCCGGGTGAGCGTTGTCGAGGGATCGTGGTTCGAGGCGCTACCAACAGAGCTGCGGGGCACACTCGATCTCATCGTCAGTAATCCGCCCTATGTAGGCGACGACGAAGCGCTCCCCACGGTCGTGGCCGACTGGGAGCCGGGGCTTGCGTTGTTCTCCGGTCCCGAAGGCATGGATTCGTTGACCGTCATCATCCATGATGCGTTGCAGTGGCTTACGCCAACCGGCTCGCTGGTGCTCGAGATGGCACCGAAGCAAACTGCCGTCGCGGCCGAGCTGTGCGTGCAGGCCGGATTCGTCTCCGCTGAGGTGTACCCCGACAACAGCGGGCGTGACCGGGCCGTCGTAGCCCGACGACGATCATGACCATCATCCCCATCACCGGAACCGATCCGTCGGCGGGAAAGCATGCGCTGCAACGTGCCATCGCCGACCTCTCGGCCAGCACTCCAATCATCATTCCTACCGACACCGTGTACGGGCTTGCGGTGCAGGCATCCGATCGCGCTGGCCGCGACCAGATCTTCGCCCTAAAGCAGCGGCCCGAATCGCAGACGTTGGCCATCCTCGTCGCCGACCTGGCCCAGGCGGCCACCCTGGTCCACACAGGCGCCCACTTCCAGAAGCTTGCCGACGCACACTGGCCCGGTGCGCTCACCATCGTCGCCGAGCCAGCGCCCGGGGCCGACCCAACACTCGGTGCCGATGACGGATGGATCGGCGTGCGCGCACCACAGCAGGAATGGGTGCGGCGCCTGGCTGCCAACGTAGGTCCTATCGCCGCCACCAGCGCAAATATTCATGGCTCGCCCACGCCGGGAGCAATCGACGAACTTGCTGCACTTTTCCCCAACACCACGCTGTTCGATGGCGGCGCTGGCGGCACCGTCGCATCCACCGTCATCCGACTCGACCCCGCCACAGACCAGCTGGTTCAGGTAGTACGCGAGGGGCCAGTCACGGCCGCAGACATCGCCAATACGCTGTCGACATAGGCCATCCGTTGAGCCCGGCCCCTCACTAGGGCCCCCAGCGGCAAGAATCGACGTACGAAAGAACTCGTTCGCCTAAGTTTAAGTCCGCTAGGCGGAGGTCGATAGGACGACCGAGACGAAAATCGACAGGAACGAAAAAATGGCGACCAACGAAGAAACGCCCGTAGTGATCCTTTGCGGCGGATTCGGAACTCGAATCCGCGAGGCCAGCGAAAGCTTGCCGAAACCAATGATCGAAATCGGTGGCATGCCGATTCTCTGGCACATCATGAAGACCTACAACGCACACGGCTTCCGCCGGTTCGTTCTCACCTGTGGCTACAAGGCCGCAACGGTGAAGGACTACTTCCTCCGCTACCGCGAGCACCTGTCGGACTACACCGTCAACCTCGCGTCCAACGAGCCGCCAGTGTTCCACAACAGTGGTCTCGATGAAGACTGGGAAGTCACTTGCGTCGACACCGGGCTCAATACCCTCACCGGTGGACGCCTGTCGCAGGTCCGTCAGTTCCTCGACGCCGACCGTTTCCTTCTTACCTACGGCGATGGTGTCGCCGACGTCGACATCACTGCACTGATGGCTGCGCACAAAGAGCATGGCCTGATCGGTACCGTCACCGCTGTGCACCCAACCTCACGTTTCGGCGAGCTCAACACCGATGGCGCTACCGTCACCGGGTTCGCCGAAAAGCCCGAACTCTCGGGCGGTCTGGTGAACGGCGGGTTCTTCGTGTTCGAAAACGAATTCCTCGACAACGTCCACGACGAAGACGGCATGCTCGAACAGGGCGCCCTGCAAAAGCTCACCGTCGATGGGCAGCTCGGGCATTACGTACACGAGGGCTTCTGGCGCGGCATGGACACCTTCCGCGAGTACAAAGAGCTCAACGAACTCTGGGATTCCAACGAAGCCCCCTGGAAAGTCTGGTAGGCGAGTTTCGACTGCGTCGAAATGTCCACGCCTTTCCGCAAGACCCAATCTCAAATATGTTTGCACGCTGGGGTCAGACCCCAGTGTTCTTACTTTTTCCTGGCTAAAGGAACTGATCATCTGGCCGATAGGGACGGCAAGGCTTGTGCCTTGTCCGAACTTCTCCCCAAGGATGATCAATGAAAAACCCGACCTTGCGACGCGGTGTCGCAGCAGTAGCGGCAACAACAGCCCTGATGGCCCTCACGGTGCCGTCGGCGCACGCTGTTTCGACCGCATGTGGAAACGCCCCAAACGGTTACAACGTCATTGAGTCCAACGACGCCAAGATAACCGGCACCAGCGGTCCAGACTTCATCTGTGCTGGAAACGGCGACAACGAGATCAACGGACGCGGCAGCGACGACCTGATCTTCGGCCGGGGCGGCAACGACCGCATCATCGGCGGAAAGGGCTCCGACATCATCAACGGTGGTGGCGGCGACGACTTCCTGGCCTCCGGTCCGGAAGCCGACATCGTTAACGGAAACGCCGGCAACGACACCATCAAGGGTGGCGCGGGCTCCGACGACCTCAACGGTGGTGCGGGCAACGACATCATCAACGGCGGAAAGAACGGCGACGTTCTGAACGGCGGCGACGACGACGACGTCATCTCTGGCGGCGGCGGCGGCGACAACCTCAAGGGTGGGGCCGGCAACGACACGGTCATTGGCAACAAGGGTCGCGACACCCTCGACGGAGGTAGCGGTAACGACACCCTTCAGGGTGGATCGGGTAACGACTTCCTTACCGGTGCGGCAGGTACCGACAACCTCAACGGTGGTAACGGAGCCGACAGCTGCATCCTCTTTTCGGTACAGGCTTCCTGCGAAGCGACCGACCAGGTCATCAACCAGCCACAACCTCCGTCACCGTTTGATGACGCAATCACGACCAACGAAGATGCGGCCGTCACCTTCGACGTCACCGCAAACGACATCGACCCCAACGGCGATGCGCTTACCGTGACCGCTGTGAGCGGCTCGGTCGTCGGTTCGTTCACCGACAACGGTGACAACACCATCACCTACTCGCCGGTTGGCTCCTTCGATAGCCTGCCCCCAGGCCAGAAGGCTACCGAGCTGCTTACCTACGACGTCACCGACGGCACCACAACGGTTACCGCCAAGGTGCTCATTACGGTGAAGGGCGTTAACGACCTTCCCATCGCTCTTGACGAGAAGCTCACCGTCCCCGGTACGGCTCCGGTTTCGGTCGACGTTGTGACCAACGACTCCGACATCGATGGCGACACGCTTAGCGTTTCGTTCGCCAGCAAGGACGATGTTGATTACGCCGGTGGAGACTTCACCCTCGCCGGAAACACCATCACCTGGACTCCGGGCGCCTACACCCCGGTCGTCGGCGACAAGATCTTCATCAACTACACCACCGTTGATGGACGAGGCGGCCACGACACCGCAGCCCTCGAGCTCACCATCGGCTAGCCCTACCCCAGGAAACCGAAAGCAGTATGTGATGAGCCGCCTCAACCGAGGCGGCTCATTCGCGTCCCGAGCCAATGTCGGTGCGTGCATGGTGCCGGCACGATTGGGCCTACCGTTTGGCGATGCATGTTTGTGCGGTTTCGGTCGAGCTTCATATTCCGCAGGCGACGTCGCTGAAGGCCAAACGGTCGGTGTTGTTGTCGCTGATCGAGACGGTTCGTAAACGGTTCCCGGTTGCGATCGCCGAAGTCGGCCACCAGGACACCTGGCAGCGCACCGAAATCGGTATATCCGCGGTGTCGGGATCGGCCCGCCAGGTCGAGGAGATACTCAACGACGTCGAGTGCTATATCTGGTCGATCCCCGAAGCCGAAGTCCTAGAGATAACCAGAACCTGGCTAGAGCCCAACTAGCCATCGATCTGATCGCGTTTCACACCCAAAAGCGCGACACTCGTGTCTGACACCTGTGTCGCGAACGACAAAGGCGCGACACTCGTGTCTGACACCAGTGTCGCGCGCGAGGTGAGATAGCGAAGACTGACCGGCGACGAAGGTTTGTGTCGTGCCGCCGCGCTAGCAAGGCCGGCGAGCGCAGGTCGACGGAGATAGCGAAGCGTGGAAGGAGTGAGCTTGCGAACGACTGACCAGAGTTAGAGCAAATCCCAGGCTTTGTCTTTGTCGCTCATCGAGGTGATCTCGATTGGCAGCTCAATACCCAAGGCCGGGTCGTCGACCCTGAGGCCTCGTTCGACACCAGGGGTGTAGGGGCGACTCACCGTGTAGAGCGCCTCGGCGTTGTCGGTGAGCGCCATGTAGCCGTTGGCGAATTGGCCGGGCACATACAGCGCTTTGTGGTTGTCGACTGAGAGCTCCACACCAAACCACTTGGTGTAGGTGGGGGAGTCGGGACGCATGTCGACGATGGTGTTGAACGTCGCACCTTTGACGCAACGGAAGAACTTGATCTCCTCATGCGGCGGATCCTGCCAGTGCAGGCCGCGGAAGGTGCCCTTGGTGAGATTGTTCGACAGGTTCATCTGCTCGATCTGGGAAACCAGACCGTTGGCCTCAAATTCTTCGCGGCACCAGGCCCGACCAAAGAAACCTCGGTCATCAGAGATCGGTTCGAGCTCGACAACAAACGCGCCGGCAAGTGGGGTCTCGGTGAACTTCATCAGGTTGCTCGACTCAGCTCATCTCGAGCTGGGCACGCCACAGCTTCACCACGTCGACCGATTCATCGAGTTCGACGTTGTCGAGCGAAATCGGGTCGTCCTGGCTCATGGCACCGGTGACCTTGGCGTACTGGACCAAACCAATTGGCAGGATGCCAGCTGCGTTCTCGGCGGTGTCGACCAGACCGTAGGCAGTGAAGCCGCCGATGCAGTCGAGCTCTTCGCCGGGGGAGAGGTCCTTCTTGGCCATTGCTACCACCTCGGCAACGTGGGGAGCGTCGACGGTAGCCAACGGCTCACGGTCGAGAATCACGTCGGCCAGAGTCAGCGGAAGCTCAAGATGTACCAGGTGATACGGACGGAAGAAAAAGTAGTCGGGACCATCGCCCATCTTGTAGAAGCGCATCGGCGTTTCGATGAGGGCGTGGGTCTCGTGGCGAGCAACTACCCCCACACCAGCAGCGAAGTCGCCCTGATGGGTGAAGTCGACGACACCGGGGGAGTCCATCTTTGAAGGGGTGATGGCGGCTGGAATGTCGATCGCAGCCTTTTCGACCATGGTTTGGATGCCGTGCATGCCGCGTACGTCGGGGATCATGCCGGTGGCATTGGCAACAACAGCCATCTCCACCTGCATCTTGGTGCCATCGCCAAACGACGTGGTCATGATGGCGCTGGTCTTGTCGCGGTCGCTGTACGCCGCACCCGAATCGGGGGTTTGGTGCACGTTGAGGTGACGCTTGCAGTTGAGGGTGACAGTGGGATGGAATCCCCAGCCGCCGATGTCCTGGATAACCCGAAGGATCACGCCCGGCTGATCGCCATCGGCAATCGAGTACACCGCACCGCTTGCCTTGGCTCGCTCGTGGAAGGTGTAGGCGAGCAGGCCGTCGATCTCGGCGTTGAACGAAACGACGTCCTGGCCGGCATCGAGGCTGGCCAGAATGGCGCGAGCGCCGTAGTCGAGCGCACCGGTGGCTTCAACCATGATGTCGATCGGCAGGCTGGCGACCGGTTCGTATGACTCGGTGTAGGCAGGCTTGCCAGCGTTGATAGCGTCGGCGAGTTCGCCAACGTCGTTGCTCATCACTACATCGTCGGCGGAGAAACCGGCCAGCTTGTAGGCCTCGACGGCGCGGTCAGCGGTGCGGTTCACCACCAGTGCAGGACGCATGGCTGGCGCACGCACCAGCTGATTCACGATCGAGGTGCCCACATACCCGGCACCGATAATTGCGATCTTTGCTTCGCCAACTTCGTCGGCGCGACGGCTCATTCGATTCCAAATTCCCATATGCACAAGATAACGGCGCGATTCGGCGTTGAGTTGAGCCACAATCTGGGGATCGTTCCCCACGGCGACGGAACTGGAATGTGCCACCGATGAGCGAACATATAGCCCTAGGTTTGAGTGTTTAGTTCCCTCGAGAAACGGCCGATGGATACACAGTCTTGGGCCACAGTTCGCCTCGACCATCCAGAACCTTCTCGATACTGCTGTATCTGTTTGCAATCTCTTCCCCATAACAGCTCACACAAGGAGCCGCGTTTCCCGTGAACGTCACCTCACCGATGACCGCAGAAGATGTCGTGTTCAGCGACCTCGAAAACCTTTCGGCCGACCTGGCCGAAGACTTCCCGCGACTTTCCGGCAAGCGACTCCTCATTACCGGTGGCGCCGGATTCCTCGGCTACTACCTGGTGAAGGGTGTGCTGCACTGGAACGAGCACCACAACGAAGGCGATCCGGTCGACCTTGTTGTGTACGACAACTTCGTACGTGGTCTTCCCGAATGGCTGAAGAATCTCGAAGATGATCCTGCGCTGACGCTGGTGAAGCACGACATCATCGAGCCGCCTCCGCCGGAGATGGGCGACGTCGACTTCCTGATCCACGCCGCGTCGATCGCCTCGCCGATCTTCTACCGCGAGTATCCAATCGAAACGATGGACGCCAACGTCATTGGTTTCCGTCACCTGCTCGAGTACGCCAAGGCCCAGGCCGACAAGGGCAAGCCGCTCGAGAGCTTCCTGTTCTACTCGACCTCGGAGATCTACGGCGATCCCGACCCCGACAACATCCCCACCCCCGAGACCTACCGCGGCAACGTGTCGTGCACCGGTCCTCGAGCCTGCTACGACGAGTCCAAGCGCTACGGCGAAACCCTCGCGGTGAACTTCGCTCAGCAACATGGTCTTCCAATGGTCACCGCCCGCCCGTTCAACAACTACGGTCCCGGACTCAACATCAACGATGGTCGAGTCCTTCCCGATTTCGCTCGCAACATCTTCAACGGCGAGGACATCGTGCTCCTCAGCGACGGCTCGGCCACCCGAACCTTTTGCTACATCTCCGACTCGATCGCCGGCTACTACCGGATCTTGTTTCGCGGACGCCCGGGCGAGGCCTACAACATCGGTACCGAAACTCCCGAAATTTCGATGTCGTACCTGGCCGATACCGTCGCCAAGCTTGGTACCGAGCAACACGGCTGGACCGGCAAGGTTGTGCGCGGTGTCAGCGACGACCCCGAATACCTCACCGACAACCCCAACCGGCGTTGCCCAATCATCGAAAAGGCTCGCACCGAGCTTGGCTATGAGCCCAAGGTGACCTTCGAGGAAGGTATCGAGCGCTCTCTCGCCTGGTACTCGGGTAACCGCTAGCAGCGCTCCGAACCAACGCAACCTCTTTTCATTACGCAAGCCATCTCCATCACTTCAAGGCAAAACTCATGCAGATCTCTGTTGTAGGAACCGGATACGTCGGCCTGGTGTCAGGCGCATGCCTGGCCGCCAAGGGCCACAAAGTCACCTGTGTCGACATCAACCCACAGCGGGTCACCGACATCAACAACGGCATCCCGCCGATCCACGAGGACGGCCTGCCCGAACTGATGGCCGAACACGTTGGCACGAGCCTCAATGCCACTGGCGACCTTCGGGCCGCCGTGATGGAGAGTTCGGCGTCGCTTATCGCTGTCGGAACCCCCTACAAGGGTGACGAGATCGACCTGCAGTTCATCCGCGCCGTCGCCACCCAGATCGGCGAGGTTCTTGCCGACAAAGACGACTACCACGTGGTCATCGTCAAGAGCACCGTGGTTCCTGGCACCACCGAAGATGTGGTGCTTCCGCTGCTTGAAGAAGCTTCAGGCAAAACCGCGGGCGTCGATTTCGGCGTTGGCATGAACCCCGAGTTTCTTCGTGAAGGCGTGGCGATTCCCGACTTCATGGATCCCGACCGGATCGTGATGGGCGGCATCGACGAGCGCACGCTCGAGGTGATGCAGGAGATGTACGCACCGTTTGCCGACGTCGACAAGATGACCACCACCCCTCGCACCGCCGAGATGATCAAGTACACCGCCAACTCGCTGTTGGCCACGCTTATCTCCTTCGCCAACGAAATCGGCAACATCTCGAGCGCGGTTGGCGTCGATGTTGTCGAGGTCATGCAGGGTGTGCACCTCGACCACCGCTTCAACCCGATTCTCGACGACGGCGGACGTTTGAACCCGTCGTTCCTCACCTACGTGATGGCCGGCCCCGGATTCGGTGGCTCGTGCTTCCCGAAGGACGTCAAGGCGCTGGTTGCGCACGGAAAAGCCAAGGGTTCGTTCCCGCATGTGCTCGATGCTGTCATCGATGTCAACGAGCGCCAGCCGGTGCGCATGGTCGAGCTGCTTCAGGAGAGCCTCGGCGACCTCAAAGATAAGGCCGTTACCGTTCTTGGCTGTGCGTTTAAGCCTGGAACCGACGATGTGCGCGAGTCGCCGTCGATTCCGATCATCCGCCACCTCGTCGATGCGGGTGCAACCGTCACCGTGCACGACCCCATCGCCCTCGACGGTATTCGCCCTGACTTTGGCGACAGCATCACCTACGACGAGAACCTCGACACCGCACTTGCCGGCGCCGAGGGCGTCATGGTGGTAACCACCTGGCCCGAGTACAAAGATCTGCCGCAGAAGCTTGCCGGTGTCAGCCCGCAGCCGCCAGTGGTCGATGGTCGTCGCATGTTCAACGTCGACGACTTCGACACCTACGCCGGGATCGGACGGTAACGATCGGCTCGGTTAGGCGTCGAGCAGCAAGGGCTGGTCGACGTTCAACGCCCATGCGGACAGTTTACCTGAGTATGGCTAGCTGGTGAGATCGATGTCGTCGAAGACCGAGAAATCGCCTTCGGTGGCGGGTTCGAAGCTCACGCTGCGGCGACCCATTCGCCACGTCTCGGTTCGCCGGGAAACAACGTCGAAACCTGCGTAGTGCGTGCCCACCACCGCGCCCGAGTTGGTGTGTTCGGCATAGGCCACCACATAACGAACGCCGGGCGCAAAATCGGCTTTTGCCGCCTCGGTACACACGTACATTCCCTCGCGCATGACCCCTCGTTTTCGGTAGTCAGGCGGTACCCAAGCACCTTCACCAATCATGAGCTCAGGAACGATTTCGGGGAAGAGCGGGCCCCAGTAGCTGCGAGCGAGCTCAGCGTGGTCGTGGCCGATAAACCACGACAGATACACCGGCACATCATCGACGTTGACTGCCACATAGGCCGGTCGGAATCCGGTCTCCCAGATGACGCGGCGACGATCGAGGAACTGCTTATCGCGGTCGCGCAGACCCGAGGTATCGAAGACTCGTTCGGCCATGGCATCGTCGACCCTTACGGCACGAAGACCAATTCGATTCGGGGGTTCAGGGTAATCCTTCTCGAAATCTCGGCAGAGTCCGATCGAAACGGTGCTCGACGAAATCCATCCGCCGAGATCATCGCGAACATGTGCAAACTCACCCGATGCAGCTTGCTCGACCATCACTTTGACTCGGGTCGCGACGCGACCGGCCTTACTATGTGCGCCATGTCCTCGCTGTCGGAGCAGCGCCCCCTGTTGTTTCATGATGTTTCCGTTTGTCCCCTAGCCAACTTCAACAATCGCGCAACCGCAACTGTTAGTTAGAGGCGCGATGGAAGAAATTTCCAACAAATGTCGCCTCCCAGCAATCGTCGGCCCGATGCGCCGACCGAATGCTACGAACCAGTACTCTGGTTAGCTGTGCCGTCGGAGGCCTTCCAACAGCCCGCCGGCCGAAAACCCGAACCCAAGGATGTGGAACGCAATGCCGTGGTCACCCAGCCGAGACACCGAAGTATTTGGCCTCATCGACGATGAGATCGAGCGCCAGAACACCGGCCTTCAGCTCATTGCATCCGAGAACTTCACGTCGCCCGATGTCATGGAGGCCTCGGGCTCAATCTTCACCAACAAGTACTCCGAGGGCTACCCGGGAAAGCGGTATTACGGCGGCAACTCGGTCGTCGACCGGGTCGAAGACATTGCCCGTGACCGCATCAAGGAGCTCTTCGGAGCTGCGGCAGCCAACGTGCAGCCCCACTCGGGCGCCAACGCCAATGCTGCGGTGTTTCTCGGTTTGCTCGAGCACGGCGACACGGTGATGGGTCTCAGCCTCGATCATGGCGGCCATCTCACCCACGGATCGCCGGTCAACTTCAGCGGACGGCTGTACAACTTCGTTTCGTATGGCGTCACCGCAAGCGACGAACGTATCGACTACGAACAGATGCGATCCGTTGCGCTCGAACACAAGCCAAAGCTCATCATTGCTGGCGCCACCGCCTACCCCCGCATCATCGACCCGGAGCCGATTCGCGCCATTGCCGATGAGGTCGGTGCGTACTTCATGTTCGACGCTGCCCATATCGCTGGGCTCATCGCCGGTGGTGTGCACCCCAACCCGGTGCCCTTCGCCGATGTGGTTACCTTCACCACCCACAAGACCCTTCGTGGTCCCCGGGGCGGTTGCATCCTGTCCACCGAAGAGCTCGGTCCGGTGATGGACAAGGCGATCTTCCCTGGTCTTCAGGGCGGCCCGCTCGAACACATCATTGCGGCAAAGGCGGTTGCCTTCCGCGAGGCGCAGCAGCCCGAGTTCGCCGACTACGCCGCCCAGATCGTCAAGAACGCGGCGGCCCTTGCGGAATCGCTGGGCACCAATGGATTCCGGCTCGTCAGCGGCGGAACCGACAACCACCTTCTGCTGCTCGATCTGCGGACCTTCGATGAAGAGCTCACCGGCAAGGTGGCCCAGGAAGTCCTCGATCGGTCGGGCATCACGCTCAACAAGAACACCATCCCCGACGATCCGCGATCGCCCTTTGTCACCAGTGGTGTCCGAATCGGTACGCCGGCGGTAACTACTCAGGGAATGCAGGAAGCCGAGATGTCAGAGATCGGCGATCTCATCACCCGAGCACTGCGCAGTCGCGACGATGATGATGCTTTGGCGCAGGTACGCGCCGATGTGGCTACGCTTTGCGGTAAGTTCACGCCGTACAACTAATGACCGATAGATCAACCATGACGAAGCAAGCATTTGCCGACGCGTCTGCACGCACCAGCGTGGGGGAGTCTGCGTAGCTGTGCCATCCGTTGCTTCCTACGGCATCATTCTTGCCGTCGCAGCAATCGTTACGTTGGTAACGACTCCGCTGGTTCAGTTCTTTGCTGAACGTTGGGGTCATGTTGCCGCTCCCGACGAACGAATGGCTCATGACGAACCCATCGCCACGCTCGGCGGGGTCGCGATGGTCTTCGGCCTGCTTGCCGCCATGCTGACGGCGTCGCAAATGAGCGACTTCGAAGCGGTCTTCGCATCCGGTACCGAGCTTGTTGGTGTGGCGTTCGCGGCGGTTTGGATCTTTGGTGTGGGCGTCTATGACGATCTACGCGACATCTCTGCGCCCGCGAAGATTGCCGGCATGGTCGTTGCGGCCAGCATTTTGTCGTTTGCCGGTGTGAGCTTGTTGTTCTTCCGGGTGCCGTTCTTCGAGCTCGTAACGCTCTCGTCGGACTGGTCGGCGCTTCTCACCGTGCTTTGGGTGGTCGGAATGGCCAACGCGGTCAACCTCATCGATGGTCTCGATGGCCTAGCCGCCGGAATCGTGGCTATCGCATCGGCAACCTTCTTTCTCTACTCGCTGCGTCTTGGCGACGCCGAGATCATCTTTCCGGGTAACCCCGGTGCGCTCATCGCCATCATCACGCTTGGTCTGGTCATCGGCTTTCTTCCCCACAACGTGCACCCGGCCAAGATCTTCATGGGCGATGGTGGGGCCTTGCTGCTGGGTCTGTTGATGGCGGCTTCCACCATGTCGGTCGGTGGACGCACCTCGGCAGGCTTCTACGGACAGTCGTACTTCTTCTTCGCCCCAATTTTCATTCCGCTGGTGATACTTGCGGTTCCGTTTGTCGACGTGTTCTTCGCAATCGTTCGTCGCTCATTTGGCGGACAGGGCGTGGCGACCGCCGACTTTGGTCACCTGCATCATCGCTTGGTGAAACTTGGCCACGGTCATCGTCGCAGTGTGATCATCATGTGGCTGTGGACGGCACTGCTGTCGGGTTTCGTGCTGTACCCCACCTACACCGGCGAAGGCGACGCGATCGTGCCGCTCGGAATCGGTGCGCTTGGTCTGCTGCTGTTCACGATCTTTCACCCCAGCGGCCGCACCCGGAAGGCTGTGCAGCGCGACGTCGAACAGTCGGGCGGTCCCAGCGCCGCCGACGC
>CALJDK010000112.1 GCA_938023735.1 uncultured Acidimicrobiales bacterium | reverse complement strand
AGTCACCAAACAGGCCGCAACGGTTACATCGGTTATCACCGGCGCCATCAGCCTGTGGGTGATGTGGGAATTCAACATGGCCGACGACGGCTTCCAGTTCACCGAATCGGCGACCTGGGTCGAAGGGTTCGGCATTAGCTGGGCGCTCGGAATCGACGGAATCTCACTCTTCCTTGTGGTCCTGAGCGGTCTGCTCTTCCCGTTGGCCATTTTGGCCGTCGACCCCGGGCACGATCACAAGCCGTACTACGCCTGGCTGCTGATCCTTGAAGCTGGCGTGATGGGCGTGTTCCTCACGCTCGACCTGTTCTTCTTCTTTGTGTTCTTCGAGATCGTTCTGGTTCCGATGTACTTCCTCATTGGTAAGTGGGGCCACGGCAACCGGCAATACGCTGCCACCAAGTTCTTCATCTACACGATGGCCGGTTCGGCCCTCATGCTGGTGGGAATTTTGGCCACCGCCTTCCTCACCGCATCGGCTACCGGCAACGACGTCACCTTCAACCTGGTCGAGCTGGCCGAAGGTCAGGCGTTGGCGCAAAACACCGCCCGCTGGATCTTCCTATCGTTTGCACTTGCGTTCTCGGTGAAGGTTCCGCTGTTCCCGGTGCATACCTGGCTGCCCGATGCTCACACCGAAGCACCAACCGCCGGCTCGGTGATCCTTGCTGGTGTCATGCTCAAACTCGGCACGTACGGGTTCCTGCGTTTCGGTTTGTACCTGTTCCCCGAAGCATCGGTGTACTTCGCGCCGCTCATGATGACCTTGGGTGTCATCGGCATCATCTACGGCGCCATCGCCGCGACGATGCAGAAGGACCTCAAGCGCCTCGTTGCGTACTCCTCAATCGCTCACCTTGGTTTCATCGTGCTCGGCACCTTCGCGCTGAACGTCGAAGGTATCGAGGGCGGCCTGCTCCAAATGGTGAACCACGGTGTTTCCACCGGTGCGTTGTTCCTTCTAGTCGGCATGATTTACGAACGTCGCCACACCCGCATGATCGCCGAACTCTCCGGCCTGCAGAAGGCTGCGCCCGTGATGGCTGGGTTCTTCACCATCGTCATGCTCAGCTCCATCGGACTTCCCGGTCTCAACGGATTCGTCGGTGAGTTCCTCACGCTGCTCGGCGCCTTCAACGCCAATCGATGGTTTGCCATCGTCGCCGCATTCGGCGTAATCCTCGCCGCGCTGTATCTGCTGTGGGCCTACCAGCGGGTCTTCCACGGTCCGGCCGAGGGCGAGAACCTCGAGATGCCCGACCTCAAACTCACCGAAGGCCTGATTCTCGCACCGCTGGTCGCACTCATCGTGTTCATGGGTGTCTACCCGAAGCCGGTTATTGAACGCATGGAACCAGCGGTCGAAGCCTTGGTCGACCATATAGAAGATTCCGTTCCGCGGTTTAGTGAACCAATAGCTAACGAGCGCACCGCCGACGACGCTCACGGCGACGAAGACGATCACAGCGAGGAGGGCGAATAATGTTGCAAACGCTCCTTGCTCAGCAAGCTCCCATTGAAGCCATCGATACCCCGGCAATCGACTGGGCCATCCTGGCGCCACTGTTGGTGATGGCGGTCGGTGGCATTCTTATGCTCACCTTTGCGTCGGTGCTAAAGCGCCTGCCGTCGTCGGTGTGGAGCGTTGCCGCAGTCGTTATCAGTCTTGTTACGGCCATCACGGTCATTCCGCTCTGGATGCGGGTCACCGATACCGCCAACAGCGCGACCTCAACCCTCGCTGGTGCGGTGGCCTTCGACGGCTTCTCGCTGTTCCTGACCGTCGTTATCGCGTTGTCGGTAGCGCTTTCGGCAATGCTGGCCGACGGCTATCTCAAGCGTGAAGGCCTTGAAGGTCCCGAACTGTTCGTGCTGCTCATGATGTCGGCTTCTGGCGGCATCATTATGTCGTTCGCCAACGATCTCATCGTGTTGTTCATCGGCCTCGAGATTCTGTCGATCGCCGTGTATGTGCTGGCCGCGATGCACACCCGCAAGCTCCAGTCCCAAGAGGCTGGCATCAAGTACTTCGTGCTTGGCGCATTCTCGTCGGCGTTCTTCCTCTACGGCATCGCCATGATCTACGGCGCAACCGGGTCGACCAACCTCATCGACATCAAGAACTTCTTGTCGGCGACCGTTCTTGCCGACGACGCTCTGCTGCTTGCCGGCTTTGCCCTCATGCTTGTGGGTCTGGCGTTCAAAGTCGCTGCGGTGCCATTCCACTTCTGGACTCCCGATGTGTACCAGGGCGCACCATCGCCGGTCGTGGCCTACATGGCGTCAGCGGTGAAGGCTGCCGGTTTCGCCGGCATCATCCGAGTCTTCGTCCTTACCTTCGAGCAGTACCGCACCGACTGGCAGCCGGTTATCTACGTACTGGCAATCCTCACGTTGCTCACCGGTTCGTTCTTGGCAATCGTGCAAACCGACGTGAAGCGCATGCTCGCGTACTCGTCCATTAGCCACGCTGGCTTCTTGTTGGTTGGCGTCCAGGCCGCTACCGATCGCGGCGTCAACGCCGTGCTGTTCTACCTGGCCGTCTATTCCTTCATGGTCATCGGCAGCTTCGGTGTACTCACCGTCGCTGGTGGCGTTGGCGACAACGCTCACACCCTCGACGACTACAAGGGTCTATCCAAGCGAAGCCCAATGTTGGCTTTTGCGATGATGATCTTTCTGTTCTCCCAGGCTGGGGTGCCGCTCACCACCGGCTTCTTCGCGAAGTTCGGCGTGATCTCAGCAGCCATCGACGCCCGGTCGTTCTGGCTGGCAGTCGTGGCAATGATCAGCGCAGTGATCGCGGCGTTCCTGTATCTCAAAGTCATCGTGGCCATGTTCTTTGCTGGCGACGACGATCACGGTCATGGCGCCGATGCCGAAGACGCCGCCGATGCTTCTGAAGCTGATGCCGACGATGCTGGCCACGAGCCCATCGACATCCCCCTCGGTGCCGGCATCGCCATCGGTGTGTGCGCATTGGTCACGGTGGTCTTCGGAATTTGGCCCGGTCCCATCGACGATCTTGCCCGCGAGGCTCTGCCCCGACTCGTTGCCGAGTCGTCGGCTTTCCTCGAAATCGGCAACTAACCCGCAGTCATGCCGCAGCAGCAGCCGAGCGCTGGTGGCAGCGGCGGCCGCGAGATGCTCGACTGGGAAGAAGCCCGGGGTTTTGTGGCCTTCCTTCTCCTGGCCACGGTGGTGTTCGCTTTCATCGCGGCCACCTTTGCCACGATTGACGCCAATCTGCTCACGTGGCGGCAGTTGTTCATTGTTTTTGTGAACAACCTTTCGTATCAACCGAGCTTGCTGTTGATGGGCGCAGCACTCTTGATCGTTTCGGCACCAGCCGGCTCGTTGATACCGGGACTTCGCTCGGCGACGATGTGGGTGTCGCTCGCCGTGTCGATCATGGGCGTCTTGTTTGTTCTCAACGTCGTCACCATCGGCCTGGGCTCAGCGCTCGGTCGAATCTGGCCGGCGTTTCGTGAGGGCGCCGCCAACGCAATCCTCGGCGGCACCGCGGCCTGGCTCTGCCGCCGAGTGAGTGCGCGAGGCTGAGTTACCCGACCTACAGTGTCGGCGTGGCAGGCCGAGACTTTCTTGCGATACCGGGTCCGACCAACATTCCCGACTCCATCCTTGAGGCGTTCCGACGACCGTCGGTCGACTTTGGATCCGCCGAGTTCGCCTCATTTGTCAACGACATATGGGCCGACCTCGAGACGATGTTTGGCGCCTATCGGGTCATGGCGTACCCGGCGGTTGGGCATGGTGCGTGGGAGGCCACGCTTTGCAACCTGCTCGAACATGGCGATTCGTTTCTCCTGCCGCAGAACGGACTCTTCGCACAGCGGTGGGCTGACATGGCGGTTGCGAACGGGTTCGACCCGAAGCCAATCGACGTTGATCTGCGACGAGCCCCCGACCCTGCGTTGATTCATGATGCGCTCGTCGCCGACACCGCCCACTCGTTGGTTGGTGTGTTCGTTGCCCACACCGAAACGTCAACCGGCACCCTCGCCGATCTTGCGGCAATTCGTGAAGCCATCGACGCCTCCGGGCACCCCGGCTTGTTTGTGGTCGACGCGATCGCCTCGTTCGCAACCGATCCAGTACCCATGGCCGAGTTGGGAATCGACGTGGTGTTGGCCAGCTCCCAAAAGGGCCTGATGATGCCGCCCGGGCTGTCGTTCTCGGCCATCAGTGAGAAGGCCATCGAACGAAACGCCAAGGTATCGACGCCACGGAGTTTCTTCTCGTGGGCCGAACGTATTGACCCCGAGTGGGTGTATCAGCGTTTCGGCGGCACGCCGCCTGTGCAACATCTCTTCGCTTTACGGGCAGCGATCGATCATATCGAGGCTGAGGGCGGTATCGATGAGGTATGTATGCGTCACCGTCGGTTGGCAGCGGCCGCGCGGGCGTGCTTCGCGGCATGGGGTGAAGGGTTCGAGATCAATGCCATTGAACCAACGGAGCAGGCATCGGCGGTCACGTGTATCCGCACTCCTGGAATGGTTGCCGGCGGCATCGACGTGGCCGAAGTGTTGGTGACCGCCCGCGACCGGTTTGGCGTGGCGGCGTCCAGCGCAATGCTCGAGCTAACCGGAAAAGCGTTTCGTGTTGGGCACCTCGGTGACCTCAACGAGCCAATGCTATTGGGCGCGTTGGGCGGCCTCGAATGCGCGTTTCGAGCGCACAACGTCAGCCACGAATCGGGTTTAGAAGCGGCAGTTGGCGCACTTGCTGACGGCTAGATCAATACGGCTAGATAGGAGGCTGGGCGATGGGAAGCAGGTTGCTCGGTGGTTGCAGGGGGAGTAGCTGGCCAGCTGCCACGAAGAAGGACCGATCGAGCTCGGATGCGAGCCGCTGGTTCGCTCGGCCTTGGAGGTCGCGGAATCGACGCGACATCGGGTCGGGGGGCACGAGGCCGAGGCCCGTCTCGTTCGAGACCACGATGACCGAGCCCGGGTGGGCAAGAATCGCTTGAAGCGTTTCCTCGATAGCGCCTTCGACTGCGTTGTCGTCATCGCCTCGGACGATCAGATTCGAGAGCCAGATGGTGATGCAGTCGATCAGCAACGTGTGGGTGCGTTCGACCGAACCGATCGCTGCGGCAAGGTCGTAGGGCGCCTCGATGGTCTGCCAATCCGATGGTCGGTCGTCCTGGTGGCGGGTGATTCGGGCCACCATTTCGTCATCGATCGGTTCAGCCGTGACCACCACCGACACCGGGTCGCTGGATGACGCCGCGAGCTCCTCGGCGAGTCGAGACTTGCCGGATCGGGCGCCACCCACGAAGAACGTGCTGAATGCTTCCATCTAGAAGTCGATTCCTCGTTTCGCGCGGATGCCTTTTTCGTAGGCATGTTTGATGTTGACCATCTCGGTTGCCGTGTCGGCGATTTCGATGACCACCTTTGGCATATCGCGGCCGGTGAGAACCACGTTGGTGTTCTGCTCCCGATTCTTCACCGCGTCGACAACACCGTTGGTGTCGATCCAGCCCCAGTTCATCGGGTAGGTGATCTCGTCAAGAATCACCAGCTTGTGGTCGCCGGCGGCCAACAGTTCAAACGCTTTATCGCGGGCTGCCTGCGCGACCGCTTCGTCTTCGGTGAGATCGTCGCTGTCCCAGCTGAAGCCCTCGCCGATCGTCCACCAATCGACACCGAGTTGCCGGGCCACCTTCTCTTCTCCCGTGTTCCAGTTACCCGACTTGAGGAACTGCACGACCGCCACCGGCCAGTCGCGAGCGACGGCTCGCATGATCGTGCCGAACGCCGATGTGGACTTGCCCTTGCCGTGGCCGGTGTTTACGAGCACCAGCGAGGTTGCCCGCCGTAAATCGTCGGGTCGAGGGTCCTCGACCTGGGGCTCGCTTGGTGTTTCGTTGTTCGCTGGATTCATGGTGTCTCCGTTGAGTTTCCTGCGAGGCGAGCGTCGTTGCGGCGCCGCACGGTAATACTCACCTCGCCGTTGGTGTGTTGAACGTGGGCGTCGATGTTGTAGTGGTCGGCAAGATTGTTGGCGGTAAGTACCTGAGGCGGGGTGCCGGTAGCGACAAGCGACCCCTTCGAAAGCAACGCCAGGTAGTCGCTGAACTGCCCGGCCATCGGAAGGTCGTGCAGGGTGCTGATGATGGTGAGACCACGTTCGGCGCCCAACTCGGCAACCAGCTCCAGCACATCGAACTGATGGCCGATATCGAGGCCGGTGGTTGGTTCGTCGAGTACGAGAACCTCGGTGGATTGAACGAGTGCCCGGGCCAGGACGACTCGTTGCCGTTCGCCGCCCGACAACGTTTCAAGCCGCCGGTTGGCAAACCGGGCAAGGTCGAGTCGATCGAGGGTCTCATCGACCACCTGCTCGTCGTTTGCCGAAGCCGAGAACCGCATCCCTTGGTGCGGGGTGCGACCGAGCAGCACATAGTTGGTTACCAGGATGCCGGGTGGAACGACCGGGCTCTGGGGCACCAGCGCGACCAGCCTGGCCCGCTCGCGACTCGTGAGCGTGGTGTTCTGTTCGGCACCGATCGAGATACTTCCCGTATGGCTCGTGAGGCCGGCGAGGCAGTGAAGAAGGGTTGTTTTGCCAGCTCCGTTGGGTCCAATGATCGATGTCCACGAGCCAGAGGGGACCGTAAGGTCGATGCCGTTGAGCAGGGTGGTCGACCCCGCCGTCACCCCGACGTTGCGGAAGGTGATTTGCGGTCCGGTCATGAGATTCGCCCCGACTGCGAGCGAAGGATCATCAAGAAGAAGGGCGCTCCAACAAAGGCCGTCACCACTCCTATGGGAAGTTCGGCGGGCGACTGGATTGTCCGCGCTGCGATGTCGGCCAGCGCCAGAAACGCGGCGCCGAACAGGATGGAGAGCGGAACGACCCGGCGATTGCTTACCCCAGCGACAGACCGCACCGCATGGGGAACGACGAGGCCAACGAACCCGATGAGACCACTTACCGAAACTGCGGCCGCTGCGGCAAGGCTTGCGGCAAGCAGTACCCATCCGCGGGTACGTCGAGGGTTGAGACCGAGGGACGACGCCTCATCATCGCCCACCGCCAATACGTCGAGAGCGCCAGCGAACCACCAGATAACACCGAGACAGATAACGACATAGGGAAGCACGAGTAGCACGCTGTCCCATGTGCCGGCCAGACGTCCAAGGATCCATACGTACACCTGACGAAGCGTGTCGGCGTTGCGTTGTTGCACATAGGTTTGGGCCGCTGTGAGAAAGCTGGCGACCGCCACACCCGCAAGGATCAACGTGGTGGTCGAACCGGCGGCACCCACCCGAGATCCAAGGATTCCGGCCGCGGAAACGGCAACCAGCGCTCCGACGAAGGCGGCGAGTGGCACCGGATCGAACGGGCCAATGCCGTCGCTTGCTCCGGTGACGATCATGAGGGTTACACCCAGGCCCGCGCCAGCGGCGACCCCAAGCAGGTATGGGTCGGCGAGAGGGTTGCGGAACACGCCCTGATACGCGGCGCCCGAACCGGAGAGCAATGCCCCGACGAGCAGACTCAACACAACCCGTGGCGCTCGAACATCCCACACGATTGCCTTGTCGAACCGGTTGAGGCCCGAGTCGACCGAGATGAACGGCAGATGGTCGAGGAGCTCGGTGACGACAGCGAGTGGACTGATCGATACGGCGCCGATGGAAATCGACAGCACGGCCGACAGGACGACCGCGGCAATGCCAGCGGATATCCACCCGGCGGTGCCACGGTTGCGCATTGGGCTTCCTTTCGTCCCGGGCGGTCTCGCTCGAACGACAAAAGCCGGTCGAACCAACCCCTGCCTCGAGGGTTTGCGGTTCGTGCCAACCAGCTCGACCGGACTCGCTGAACCGCCGAAGCGGGCGCAGCCTTACCGTTGCGGGACAGTGCCGGGATCGAACCGGACTTCGTCTGGGTAGCAATCTCTATTCTAGGGCCGGGACCCCTGTTCACTGCTAGTGGCCCGTAGTGGCCCGTAGTGAACGAAGTGGCCGGACCCGCTCAAGGCTTCGCCTTAGGCGTTGAAAACCCCATCGAGCGCGGTGTTGGTGCCTTCAAGAACCGTGGTTGCATCGACGCCAAACCAGCTGGCCAGGGTGGCGTAGTAGTCGCCCATCCCAACGGTGGGTGCCAGGTTGTCGTCGGCGTCGAGCTTGCTGAGCGATGGTGACTCGCCGTGTCGGCCAGGGACCACAGGTCCGGAAAGCAGTGCAACTGAGGCGTTGCCGTGGTCGGTGCCCGAACCGCTCGACCGAGGCCGCCGACCAAACTCTGACGTGGTGGCGATAAGGGTGGAACCATCGAGCCCGGCATCGGCGAGGTCGTTCCGGAAGGCCACGAGCGCTTCGCTGAGTTCCATCATCAGATAGTTGTGGGTTCCGGGTTGATCGTCGTGGGTGTCGAAGCCGCCGTGGGTGAGATGCAGCACTCGAATGCCGGTGCCGGCTCGAAGGAGCCCAGCGGCGGCGGCAAGCTGTTCTCCAAGGCCGGTGCTGGGATACGCGTCGCGGCGTTCCTTTTCTTCGGCTTCGGCCTTCTCGTCGCCGTCCGCCGAAATACCGCCGAGCATGTCGGCAAATTCGACCGCTCGAGCCGCACCGATTCGGGCGTTGGCAAGGAGCGGGGAACCGCCGGTTGAGGCCGCCATTGCGAGGACCGACGCTCGGTACTGTTGGAACCACTCGCCCTCGTCACGGAAGTACCAGCCGGCGTCGATGTCGCTCAGCCCAGCGGTTACCGCCTTCTCGGCGAGCAGCGCCTTTGCGTAGCCACCGCGACCGCCGATTGCGAGGCCGGTGAGTGGAGCCCCCACATCGAGTTGGTCGCAGAGTCGCCCGAAGAACCCGCTGCTGAATCCGTCATCCGATGAAGCCATGCCGTACGCCCACCGGTTCGCCATCTCGAAGTGCGACATGTCGCCATCGGTGGTGCCGACGCCCTCGATGACCGCCAAGCCAATCTCATTGAGACCAGCCAGCGATGGATTGAGTGCCATCTCGTCATCGAGCATCACCAGTTCTTCCGGGTCGTGCATGACGTTTTCTCGCAGCGACCGTAGGCGTCCGGACTCGTATGGCTCGAGGGTTGCGAGCCCGTCATTGCCTCCGGCGAGATCGATAACGACCAAGGTTCGCCCTTCGGGCACGTCGGCGAGAGGGGTTTGCGCGGCGGCGCTGGTGGGGGAGGTCTTGGCCGGTGCTGCTTTGGGATCGTCGGAGGTCGCCGGCCAGCGCTCGTCGCGGGTGAGGAGGTACCCGCCGCCGATGGCGGCCGACGTGGCCCCGGCGCCAGCGAGAAAGCGTCGGCGCGATGTGGTGGTTTTCTTGGGTTCTGGGGCTGGCGATGTCATGCGAGTTGGAACTCCGGAGAAGCGAGGGCGATACCGAGCAGCAGCTCGAGGGTTGCGTCGAATGGGAACTCGTCGGCGGCCTGCTGCATTGCGTCTCGCGTGGATTGCGAGGCGTCGTAGATGCCGCAGTGTTCGAGGACCTTGTCGACATCGGGTTCCAAGGCACTGATGAGCCGGTCGGACAACTCGGCTTGGAACAACAAACTGGTGCGGGCGAGGAGTTGCGATGCCGTGAGCCATCGTTCATCGCCTGGCCAGCCGGCAACATTCGGTGGCCGGAACGGGACCTGGCCGAGGTTCCAAAGCACCCAAGGGTCGGGCGACAGGC
The DNA here is from genome assembly GCA_938023735.1 of uncultured Acidimicrobiales bacterium. Taxonomy (GTDB): domain Bacteria; phylum Actinomycetota; class Acidimicrobiia; order Acidimicrobiales; family SHLQ01; genus CALLQB01. The sequence goes on along the minus strand of CALJDK010000112.1, from coordinate 21,649 downwards.
TGTCGGTGCCGAACGCCGCGATAACCCCGACGAGATACTCGACGGCGCTCTTCGCGCGGCCACCGACATGTTGGAAGAAGTCGGGGTGGTCGACGATGGCTTCGAGAAGTGGTCGAATTTCCAGGTCGTTCGAGCGGAACACGTCGGCCAACTCATCGAGCCGCTCACCGCCTGGCTCGGCGCCGACCAGGTGGCGATACAGCGCCGCCGCGACGTGGCGGGCACAGGCGGGCTGATCACAGATGGCGTCGATGATCGATTCGTTGGTCCAGCGTTTACGAACTCCAAAGAACCGAAGCGGTCGGTCGTAGTGGCGGTCGCGATCGAACCGCACCTCTTTGGTTTCGTAGTCGACCAACCATCCGGAAAGGCCTCGTGCGGCGACCCGCACATCATCTTCGGTGTAGTTACCGACACCTAAAGCGAAGAGCTCCATGACTTCGCGGGCGTAGTTTTCGTTGGGGTCATCGCCTTCGGAATAGGACCCGTCGAGATAGCGAAGCATCGCGCCGTCGATGGTGATGGCTTGGAGGAGATCCCGGAAGTTGCCGAGGGCATGCGTTTCGAGCAGTTGCTGCTGCGCGGCGATGTAGATGAGCTCGGACTTCTCGAAGCTTGAGGGAATGTGGTTGTGCCAGAACCAGGTCATGCGGTCGCGCAGGGTTGCTTCGGGCGACCACAGGTTCTTCATCCACCAGCCGACGAAATCTTCGGGGTTCATCTCGGCCGGGTCGATGAGCGACTCGGCGCTCGGTTGCGCTGCATAGCCCTCGTCGATAAGCGACATCGCTAGCTCATGGGGTGATTGGTCGCGGGCTCGAGCCACGTCGCCGGGGTGTGCTGCCAGCGTGAGACGGCGAAAAACGTGGGCTCGAAGCGCATCTTCAGAGGGTGTTTCGGTGCGGATTCCGAGCGAGAAGAACGAGCGGCGTGAAAGGGTCTGCGGCATAGACATCTCTTTACCGAGTCGAACATGAAACGAACATGAACCGCTTCTTCATGGGAACTTCATGAAGAGAGTGCTTCAATAGAAAGGTGCGAGTTCTGGTCGTTGAAGACGACATCCCGCTCGCCACGATTCTCGAGCGGGGACTTGTAGAAGACGGCTATGCCGTCGATCTGGCGCACCGTGTGATCGATGCGCGCCACTACGCCGAGTCAAACGACTACGACGTGGTGGTTCTCGACCTGGGCCTGCCCGATGGGAATGGGCTCGATCTGTGTGCCGAGCTTCGGGCCGACGGGTTCGCAGTTCCGATTCTGATGCTGACGGCCAGGGATTCGCTTTCCGACAAGGTGTCGGGCCTCGACTCGGGGGCCGACGACTACCTCACGAAACCGTTCGACTATCCAGAGCTTGCGGCCCGATTGCGGGCGCTCGTTCGGCGCCCTGCCGACGCTCGGTCGCCGGTGCTAGAAGTGGGCGAACTCAAGCTTGATCCGGCGTCACGGCGGGTCTGGATGGGCGCCATCGTGGTGCCGTTTACCAGTCGAGAGTTCTCACTGCTTGAGTACTTAATGATTCATGTATCCGAGGTCGTAAGTCGGACCGAGCTGCTCGAACACGTGTGGGACGCCAACTACGACGGCCTGTCCAACGTGGTCGACGTCCACATCGCCAATCTTCGCCGGAAGTTGGCAGGGCCGGGTGGGGCTGCCACCATCGAAACAGTGCGCGGTGCCGGGTACCGACTCTCGGCCTCGAAGGAAGCGGAAGGCGAGCGATCATGAATCTTCAAGGTGTACGGCTTCGGCTTGCGATCGTCTATGGGGTCATCACGGCGCTCACCGTCGGAGCGCTGGCGTGGTACGCCGCTTCGGTGGCGAGCGACAGTGTGTATCAATCGGCCGAGCGCGACGCCGTGCAAAATGTCGCCGATACCGCTATCGATCCCGAGAACCCGCCCGACAACATCTGGCGAGTCGACACCGTGAACGAGTGGGCCAGCCCCCAAGGCGAGGTGTGGGTCGAGCCGCCGCTGTTTACCATCGTGGCTGACTCGAGTGGTTACGAGAGCTTTCAACGTTTCGAAGCTCGAAACGGCACGTGGCTGGCGTTTAGTCGCCCGGTCGACGACGAGCGTGAGAATTTCCTGATTTCGGCGGTCTCTCTCGAGGACTACGAAGCCGACGTGTCGAGCATTCGCTGGCGCATCGGGCTCGCCGCCTTGGGCTCGATGATTGCCGCTGCTGTTGCCGGGTGGTACGTCGCCGGACGTTCTTTGGTGCCGGCTCGCCGGGCCGCACAACAACAACGGGACTTCATCGCCGACGCTGCGCATGAATTGCGCACCCCTTTGGCGGTCATCCAGGCATCCGCCAGCCATACGTTGTCTCGCGATCGCGAAGCCGATGCCTACCGAGAGTCACTGGTCGAGATCCGCCAAGCAACCGAGCGGGCTTCGGCTGGCGTGGGTGAACTTCTCGAGCTGGCCCGACTTGAGTCCGGGCAGGCAAAACCACGCACCGCGCCGCTTCGTCTCGACCTGCTTATCGAAGAGGTCGCCTCGGCTGTTCGCGTAGACGACACCAAGGTCGAGGCCCGCCCCACCGTGTCGGTGGTAGCCGATGCCGATTACGGCTTGCTTCGCCAGATCATCGAGAGTTTGGTCCGCAACGCCGCAGCGCGGGCCGACTCGGTTGTGCTTACGGCAACGAGTCACGCCGGAATGGCCATTATCGATGTCATCGACGACGGCCCCGGATTCGACCCCGAACTCCTGCCCCATGTGTTCGACCGTTTCCGCCGCGGCGATTCCAAAGGGTCATCGGGTCTTGGCATGGCTATCGCAAAGACCGTTGTCGAAGCCCACAACGGAACGATCTCGGCCGAGAATCGCGACGAAGGCGGGGCCATGGTGCGGGTCGAGCTGAAAGTAGCTCTGTAACCGAAGTCGGTTAGGTAGCAGCGGGGCTAATTCCTGTGTCACCGGTGTCACCGGTGTCACCGAGAGTGACGTGGAGGCAGCGGAAGTTGCCGGTGACCTCATCGAGGGTCCAGTCGTGCCCCACGGGTACCGCAACCGAATCGTCGACGGTGACCTGCTGTTCTCGACCGTCTGCGCTGATCTTGGCGTCGCCATCGAGCACATAGAGAAGGCAAAGGTCGCCTTCGCTTGTGCCTGCCAGGGCGCCAGCGCCCGGTTCGGGTTCGAGAACGCGCACGTTTGCGAGCCCCGCCGTAGCGTCGGCAAAGCCGCCGACCAGTTCGTGCCAACCGTTACCAACCGATTGTCGAGACAGGTCGGCAGAGCGGTTGAAACAAAACCGCTGTCCGTGAAAGTCGCGTTCGGGGTCGATGGCAACGGTGGGAAGCGAAAGTTCGGTGTCGATAAAGGTGGGATGCTCGGCCGGAGCGGCGATCTCCACCACCTCGCAGCCGTCGTCACTGGCAAGAACCCGATGGCGAATATGGGGCGGCTGCAACACGATGTCGCCGGCCTCCATCCAGAACGGCTCGCCTTGGTCCTGATACACAACCTGCACCCGCCCGCGTCGGCAATAGATCATCTGAAACCTGATGTCATGGTGATGCACGTAGTCGGGCACCGGACCGGGCTCGGGGATTCGAATATGCGAAGCGATTACCCGGCCGCCGTGCCGCTGCGGAATGAGGTCGCGGTACTGCATTCCTGCTCGTCCCTGTCCCCATTCACCTCCGCTGGTGAAGACGTACTGGCTTTCGAGTGACGGCACCTGCCATGGCGTCGTGTCTGGCACGAGCGATGCGCCCGCGCTGGTCGTGAGGGCCGACTCGAGTCCCGGCACCACCACGGTGGGCGCAGTAGAACCCGAGCCGGCAGGGGTCGCCTGGGTGTTGAAACCGTTGTCTAGGCGGAGGGTGACACCGTGGTAGGTGAGCTGGGCAACCCGGGGTTCATCGGCCGGATAGATCATCGTGAGCAGAAATCCTGCCGCTTCGAGGGCCGCAATATCAGACGACAGATCGGTGCTCGGTGCCAGTAAATACGCCGAATTTTCCATTGATCCGACAGTAGCGTCTCGAAGAGAATTTTTATTACAGACCTCGGTCGCGGTTCATCCTGGCCAGTTTTGCGTGTAATGATGTTCTGCTAGACGCCGCGATGGTGCGGGTCTTTGTGTTCAATCACCCTTGGAGGGGAAATAGTGAAGAAACTATTCTCGATCCTCAGCGTGCTTTTGGCGTTCACTCTTGTGGCCGCAGCATGTGGATCAGATGCAACCGACGTCGTTGACGCCGGAACCGATGCGGTTGAAGACGCCGTAGACGGTGACGATGACGCCATGGAAGATGACGCCATGGAAGACGGCGAGCACCTCGGCGATGGCTCCCTCGGTGTCGTAACCGTTGAAGCTGGCGACGAGATCCAGATCCGCTCGCTCGAAGCAATCTCGGGCGACGTGGCCTTCCTCGGTCTCCCCAACCAGCGCGGAACCCAGCAGGCCGTTGAAGATTACGGCCAGATTCACGGCTTCGACGTCACCAGCGGCACCGGTCTCGACGACCTCTGCTCCGCCGATGGTGGCCAGGCCGCTGCTCAGACCATCGTCGCCGACGAGCAGGTTATTGGTGTTATCGGTACCTCGTGCTCGGGCGCAGCCACCGCTGCTGCTCCGCTTATCAGCGAAGCCGGCATGGTTATGATCTCGGCCTCGAACACCTCTCCAGCACTTACCTCTGACCAGCAGGGCAACGCAGGCGAGAACTACAACGAGGGCTACTACCGCACGGCTCACAACGACCTCTTCCAGGGCGCTGCCATGGCCGAGTTCGTGTTCAACGATCTCGGTCTCACCACCGCAGCGGCCATCCACGATGGCGACCCCTACACCGAAGGTCTTGCGAGCGCATTCACCAACTCCTTCGAAGAGCTCGGCGGAACCGTTACCGGTTTCACCGCTGTCGCCAAGGAAGACACCGACATGACTCCGGTACTCACCGAAATCGCTGCCGGTTCGCCGGAAGCGCTGTTCTTCCCGATCTTCCAGCCCGCCGGTGACTTCATCGCCGACCAGGCTCCTGGCGTTTCGGGTCTCGAGAACACCATGCTCCTCGCTGCTGATGGCCTTCTGGTCGACGGCTACCTTGAGCTTGAGGCTTCCGAAGGTATGCACTTCTCCGGTCCTGACACCCGCTTCGGTGAGAACAAGAACCAGAGCACCGGCGTTTCGGCCAACGAGTTCCTCGCAACCTACGAGGAGAACAACGGTCAGGCTCCCGAGGCTCCGTTCTGGGGTCACGCGTACGACGCAACCGCACTGCTGCTTGATGCGATCGATGCCGCTTCGTGGCTCGATGGCGACAACCTTATGATCGACCGTGCGGGCGTCCGTGAGTTCCTCAACGGCGTCCGGGGTTACGAAGGCATCATCGGAACCATCAACTGCGATGACTTTGGTGACTGCGGTTCGCAGAAGATCACCATCATTCAACACCTTGACTCCGGTGACATCGAAGGCTCGAAGGCCAACGTGGTCTTCGAGTACGCACCGTAGCGAAAAGTAGGACACAATTTACGCACGTTCGACGTGCGGCAAAGTGATTTCTGAGTAATCGAGCGGCGCCGCCAACTTTGGCGGCGCCGCTTCGATCGTTCAGGGTCAGGTTTCGCTCGGGCGGGGGGCATGACTCAATGAGGAGCATCACAGAATGACGACGGCGATTCGCGCAAAGGGCGCCGCCAAAACCAATGTCGACAAGTTTCTTACGCTGTTGCGCGTGTTGCTGATCGGCGCCATCTCCGTTGGACTGTTGGCCTTCATCGCCCAGCAGATCGACCCGGGCAATGCCTTTGCCAAATGGACCCATGATGGTCAGGAAGCCAATCGGCTTACTGGCGAGCAGTTCAAAGGCCTCATCGTCTCGGGCTTGAGCCAGGGTGCCATGTACGGCCTCATCGCTCTTGGCTACTCGATGGTGTACGGCGTTCTCGGCTTCATCAACTTTGCCCACGGCGAGGTGTTCATGGTGGGCGCATTTACCGGCTTCATCATGTCGAACAAGTTCGACGAGGCTGGCCTCTGGGAAGGCGGTGCGTTTATCCCTACCGTGCTCTTCACGGTTCTCATTGCGACCTTGATTGCCACGGGCCTAGCGGTGCTGATGGAACGGGTTGCGTACCGCCCTCTGCGCGGCTCCCCGCGTCTCATTCCACTCATCACCTCTATTGGTGTGTCGTTCTTTATTCAGAACGCCGTCATTCTTCTCTTCGGCGCTGGTGCAAAGTCGTACCCACCGAACCCCGACTGGTTGCAGGACGACTGGATCCTCGGCATCGAGGGCGTCAAGATCGTCGTCATTATCGTGGCCGCCATATCGATGGCCGGTCTGTGGTACTTCGTCGAGCGCACCAAGACCGGCAAGGCCATGCGAGCGGTCGCCGAGGACAAAGAGATCGCCTCGCTCATGGGCATCAACGTCAACCGCACCATCGTTACGACCTTCGCGGTCGGTGGTGCAATGGCCGGCATCGGCGGCATGTTGTGGGGCTTGTTGTTCCGCTCGGTCATTGCGACCACCGGCTTCCTTCCGGGCATCAAGGCCTTCACCGCTGCCGTTGTGGGCGGTGTCGGAAACCTCGGTGGTGCAATGGCTGGTGGCGTCGCGCTCGGCGGCGCAGAGTCGCTGGCGCCGCTCACCCTGCTCGAACCGCTGGGCATCAGCGGTGTTTCGCAGCTTCGTGACGCCGTGTCGTTCGTGCTGCTGATCCTTGTCCTTCTCATCAAACCAACCGGCCTCTTTGGCGAACGTCTCTCATCGGATGACCGAGCATGACCGCAACCACTGTTTCCAACTCCGGCTCGGCAAACGAGCCGCTCAGCATCGACGCCGTCTCCAAGGGCGCCTTTGACTTCGATATGCGTGCCGCGCTGACGTCGGGATTGATCCTGGCGTTGAGCCTGGTCTTCATTGCGTTGTGTGGCATCCCCGAGGGGCTCAACGAGCGCCTCCTGATCAAGCCGGTGCTCTCGCTTGGGTATCTCTCACTCCTGTGGCTGCCGCTGCTCTTTGGCTGGCTCAGCGGCAACGAGACGGTGCTTGAAGGCATGGTGGCCACCAAGAAGGGTGCTCGCGACATCGTTCGCGGCCTGTTCGTTGGTCTTATCGGTGGGCTGGGCTTGTCGCTACTGACCGTCCTCATGGATGCCTTCGATCTGCGTGACCCGCTGGTCAACTGGTCGCCGGCAACCGAAGAGGTCCTGCAGTTCAGCCGCAGCATCGGCTTCGGTGTTATCGCATGGCCGGTCCTCGGGGCGATCCTCGGTGCGTTTGGCGCTGCGCTGCACGTCATGCCCGAGAAGATCCGTAAGGCTGTAATGGCGGGCCTCGGAACCGTGCTCTCGTTCGCAATCTTCGCCACCTTCATCGTCGACGTCGCCGACTTCCTCGACGACCTTCTCTACGCCAGGCGTGGCGGTCTCAAGTGGGGCTGGGCAATCGCACTGTTCGTCATCGGCGCAGGAGCATCGTTCCTGGGCGGCGGTCGCAAGATCAGCGAGATGAAGTCGAGCTATCAAGCCGCAACGGGCCCAGCGAAGCGGCAACAGACCACCACGTTGATCCTGCTCAGCCTGGCAGCGCTCATCATCATTCCGCTCATCACCGGAAAGATCACCCAGGAGCTCTTCGCCAACATCGGCATTTTCCTCTTGTTGGCGCTCGGCCTCAACATCGTGGTCGGCCTGGCCGGCATCCTCGACCTCGGGTACGTGGCGTTCTTCGCGGTCGGCGGCTACACCACTGCGGTGCTCACCTCACCCAACCGAGGCCCCGACTTCGAGGGCTTCCCCACGCTTCCGTGGTGGGGTGCCTTACTGGTCACCATCATCATCGCCGGGTTGGTCGGATTGTTCATCGGCGCACCGGTTATCCGTATGCGCGGCGACTACCTCGCCATCGTCACCCTCGGGTTCGGCGAGATCATCCGGCTGCTGTTCCTGTCGGATTGGCTCAACGGTTGGTTCAACGGGGCGCAGGGCATCACCAACGTGCCCCCTGCGGACTTCGGGTTCTTCTCGGTGAAGGGCACCGACCCGCGGTCGGTGTTCTACCTCGTGCTGTTCTTCGCAGCGATATCGATCTACGTGTCGTGGCGCCTTGAGCGGTCCCGTCTCGGCCGAGCCTGGATGGCGATCCGCGAGGACGAAAGCGTCGCCGAAGCCATGGGTATCAACACGGTCAACATGAAGCTCATGGCCTTTGTGGTCGGCGCCGTGCTGGCGTCGTTCTCGGGCGCGATCTTCGCCGCCAAAGTGGGCTCAATCTTTCCCACCAGCTTCCTGATCCTCGTGTCGGTCATCATCCTTGTTGTGGTGATCGTCGGCGGTATGGGCAACATCATGGGCATCATCGTTGGCTCGGTGGTTCTCATCGGCGTGCTCGGTGGTCCGAAACAGCCCGGCCTGCTCGCCGAGTTTTCCGAGTACAAGCTGCTGATCTACGGCGCCCTGCTTGTAGTGATGATGCTGAAACGCCCCGAAGGTCTCGTACCCAACGCCCGACGCAGCCGAGAGCTGCATCAGGACGAGTTCCTCCAGGACGCCTGGCTCAAGGGCGAGGTCGACACCGACGACGACATGGTCGACCCAAGTACCGGCGGCGAGGGAACGGTGGCCCCGGCATGAGCCTTCTCGAAATCAAAGACCTCAGCGTCACGTTCGGTGGCCTCCATGCGTTGAAAGACCTCAACTTCCACGTCGAGGAAGGCGAGATCGTTGGCGTCATCGGCCCAAACGGTGCTGGCAAGACCACCTTCTTCAACATGATCTCGGGAATGGTCACGCCCACGTCGGGCGAGATCCTCTTCGAGGGCGAATCGATGATTGGCCTCGACCCCAACCAGGTCACCCAACGAGGCATCTCGCGCACGTTCCAGAACGTACGGCTGTTTGCCAATATGACCATCCTCGAGAACGTGATGGTTGCCCAGCATTGCCGCACCAACAAGGGTGTGTGGGGCTCGTTGTTCAACACCGCTGCCTTCCGGCAGGAAGAAAAAGAGATCCGCGAGCACGGCGAAAAGGTGCTCGGCTTCTTCGGTACCCGCCTCATCGGTTACCGCCTTGAGCAGCCCGCTTCGGTGCTGTCCTACGCAAACCGTCGCCGGCTCGAGATTGCTCGAGCCATGGCTACAAAGCCCCGACTACTACTTCTCGATGAACCCGTCGCCGGCATGAACCCCATGGAATCTGCCGAGCTCACCGACCTCATCGGCAAGCTGCGCAGCGAATGGGGCTTCACTATCGTGATGATCGAACATGACATGGACGTTGTGCGCGATGTATCTGATCGCGTTGTTGTGCTCGACCACGGCGAAACCCTTGCCCAAGGCAGCTTCGACGAAGTGTCATCCAACCCTGAAGTCATCGAGGCCTACCTCGGTCGTCCGCTGGAGAAGCGCAAATGAGCGACACCAACACCGATACGCGTACGCCGCTCCTCGAGTTCCGCAACATCAACACCCACTACGGCGCCGTCCACATTCTCAAAGATGTGAACCTGGCAATCTACCCCGGCGAGATGGTGTCGTTGCTCGGCGGAAACGCCTCGGGCAAGTCCACCACGCTCAAGACCCTGCTCGGCATGGTCACGCCCACAAGCGGCGAGGTTGTGCTCGACGGCGAAGTGGTTAACGACAAACCAACCTCGTACCGCGTTGAGCGCGGCGTCACGATGGTTCCTGAGAACCGGCGGCTCTTCAAGCGACTGTCGGTGAAGGAAAACCTCGAACTGGGCGCCTATCTGCGCAACGACAAGGCGGAGATCGCCAACGACCTCGAGCGCATCTACACGATGTTTCCCCGGGTCAAGGAACGCCTCAACCAGAAGTCGGGAACCCTTTCGGGTGGCGAGCAGCAGATGGTCGCGATGGGCCGTGCGCTTATGGCCAAGCCTCGTGTGCTGCTGATGGATGAGCCCTCGATGGGTCTGGCCCCGGCGCTGGTGCAGACCAACTTCGAGCTCATTCAACAGATCCATGAAGAGGGCATTGCCATCTTCATGGTGGAGCAGAACGCCAACATGGCGCTCTCGCTCGCCGACCGTGGCTGGGTCCTCCAGACTGGCCGAGTAGTGCTCGACGACACCGCCGAAAACCTTCTCGCCAACCCCGAACTACAAAAGTCCTACCTCGGCGGCGCATAGTCCCACTGGGCGAGTGTTAGCTGCGATGTGCGGCCAACTCAGTGATCAGTGAGTCCATTGCAGGTTGGGCATCAACGACGCGGTCGGGAGCTCCGTTGATGATGAGGGAGAACGTAAACGCTCGACCGCCCACAGAAGTCCCATAGCCCGACAAGGCCTTGCCGCCGATTATCGAGCCAGTCTTGGCGTGGATTCTCCCCTCGGCGTCGGTGCCGTTGAAGCGCGCGGCGAGGGTTCCCGTTTGCCCAGCGATCGGGAGAGACTCCTTGAACCACGTGAACCATGGCTTCCGTTGAGCCTGCGCGAGCAGCCGACGAAATTCGCTGGCCGATCGCCAGTTGTCTCGGCTGAGGCCAGATCCATCGCCACTGGTTCCGGAAAGGTCGAGGCACCATTCATCGAGAGCTTCGGCAATTCGCGCGGTGCCATCGGCAATCGAACCCAAACCGAATCGGAAACCGATTTCATTTGCCAACTGGTCAGCATTTTGGTTATCGCTCGAGAGCAGCATCGTCGCTGCTAGCTCGCCGAAGGTGGGCGACTCGACCCTCGCGAGTTCTTCGGCGGTGCCGGGCCTCGTGTCGTCCAGCAGATCCCAAAGGGTAACGGCGTTTACCGGCAGAGCGTAGGAGCGAAGCATGTCAGCGAACAGTTCGCCGTTCTCAAGAGCGGGATTGGCAACGAAGTCGGCGTCGGTGCGGTAACGGTTGTCGTCGACCATCAATGCCGATAGCGGTCCTACGTAGGTGGGTAGTTGCCAGTCCTGCCAACCAGGCGCCGCACTGCCGGACGTGTACGGAGCGACGACGAACAACGTACGAACCTCTTCGATGTCGCTGCCGGCAACGGAACGGGCCAACTCGTCGAGAGAGTCGCTGGTGAGCGTGGGATCGCCACTGGCCACAAGGTGAAGATCGGGTCCGATCCGCTGAACTTTGGTCACGAATCGTTCATCGAGGTCGAGGAGTTCGGCAACGCCAATCGCCGTGACGAGCTTCTGGTTTGATGCAGGGAGCAGTGCGAGGTTGGCGTGGTGGTCGATCGGGTTGGCGTACCCTTCGAAGGCTACCGAGAACGAAACATCGAGTTCATTGAACCGGGGATCGGTTAGCCAGCGATCGACCCGCTCGGCGAGTTGTGTGGGAACGTTGGTCGCAGGTGTTTCGGCCGTACCGGTATGGTCGTCGAGCGTTTCGGTGCACGGCTGTGTGGTCGTGGGTACCAAGGTGGGGACAGAAGCCGCCGGTGGATCGCTACCTAGTGGAAGAGGCGGAGGCGTTGGAAGAGTGGTCGTCGGACTCGCTGTCGGCTGATTTGCGATTGGCATCGAGGTCGGTGGCCCGCTGAGGTCGGGAAGCTCAACGCCAGTTGTGGATGCCGGGACGAGTGCGGCGTCATCGGTCGATGCCAGCGATGATCCAGCACAACCGGTAGCCATCACCGCAAGAACCACACAAACGCGACAAATGATGCCGACAAAGTAACGCACAGGTCAATCATCGCGGACAGAGCCGCTCACGTCTGACCCCTCTTCTGGGTTGACCGCTCTGGGTTTGCTCCGGAAACCCGTTGTAACTGATGACACTGGTGTTCGGATAGGTTTGTCCCATGTTGGGTGGGAGCAGAACTGGTGGGGTCCTCTTTGCCGACCGCCTGCCGTTGACCGTTGGCGATGAGTCCTTCGGACCCGTTGGACGGGCGATTGTGGAGGCCCGGGGTGGGGTGGTGCTCGAACACAAGGAGCTTGCCGCGGGTACCGAGTTTGTGGCGGCCTTCGATGTCGTCGCGGAGGCGGTCGCTGCGGCGATTGATATTCGTCGGCTGGCGCTGGCTGAGGAGCCCCTGGGGCAGTCACGTTTTGGCGTTGGGTTCGGCGAGTATCTGGTTTCGGATCGCGGTGGGTTCGGGAGCGTCATCATCGAGACGGTCCGTATCCAACACCAAAGCGATGCGTTGATTGCTCTGAGTGAGCAAGCAATGCGGCAGTTGCCAGCTGAGGTCTGTCGACATCTCGAAGCCGAGGGCTACTGGCATCTCAAGGGATTTGATGAACCCGTGGCGGTGCACTCGGTGAGAGGCACCCCGGAGTTGGCGGCGCCGGGCAGCTGGGATCCAGTGTCGGTGGTGATGTCTGTCGACATCGTTGGTTCGACGGCGTTGCTCGGCCGCATCGGAGGCGAGGCTGCCGTTGCTCTTCACCGAGACTTTCTCACGATGTTGACGAGTGTCGGTCTGGCGGGAGGCCCGGACGAGCGGACGGTCGTGCGAGACCAGCGGGGCGACGGCGCCATCATTGAACTTCCCAGTGCTACCGACGCGATCGATCGAGCACTTCGCCTACAAGCGGCTGTGCGTAGCTATGCCTGGCGCGATGATGCGATCGCACCGTTCGAGGTTCGAATAGGAATCGCTGCGGGGAGCCGACCGGTTGATCTCCTCGAAGTTGAGGCCGTGAGGCTTGAGTCAGAAGCCGGCCCGAATCAGCTATATGTCGACGCAACGGTGGCTTACCTCGCACGCGACCTGACGCATCTTCGTGTCCACCGGGTGGGTGAGGACCCTGAGATGCTCCGAGCGGAGTCGGGCCTCTATGAGACGAGGCTGCAGCTTCCGCCGTCCTTGCGAAGTCGTCTGGGTACTCCGCTTGTGGGGCGGGATCTCGAGCTCTCCGAGCTGATCGAGCGTTGGAACCGCACCACGAGTGGCGCGGCGTCATTCGCCGCGGTTGTCGGTGAGTCAGGGATTGGCAAGACCCGACTGGTTGCGGAGTTCGCCCACGCGGCTGCTCAGCGGGGTGCCCGGGTGTTGTTTGGCTGGAGCGAAGCTGAATGGCAGGAGCCATTTGGGCCGTTCTTTGAGGCGCTGACCTTTCCAGGGGTCGATGGGTCCGAGCTTCGGCGGTTCGCTGCGAGCATGTCGACGGATTCGGGTTTGAGTAACGCTCGCGACCGGGTGATGTTCTTCGACCAGGTGTGCGGCGAACTTTGGACACTCACCAAGGAGCGACCCGTGGTGCTGGTGCTCGACGACCTGCACTGGGCCTCGGCCGCGACGATGTCGCTCTTGGCGCACGTCATGCGCGAACTCGCCGACGACCGGCTGTTCGTGGTCGGCACGTACCGTCCAACAGAAGTTGCTGAGGCCGGACCAGTTCATGACTTCGAGGCCGAACTTCGTCGGCGCGTCCCTCCTCCCGCCCGGCTAGAGGTTGGTGGCCTGTCGAATGATGCTGTGGCATCGTTGCTTTCGGAGTATGTCGACGCGGACACGCTTGGGACCAATGGAGAAGAGCTGGCTAGACGCCTTCACCTCGAAACCGGCGGAAGTCCCTTCTTCACCCGAGAACTTCTGTCGCATCTGGCGACTGGTGGTGCGCTTTCGCAACTCGACCAGACAACCGGAGATCGTTCGCTTGGCTCAGCTCTGCCAATCCCCGACTCGTTGCGCGACGTGGTGGGCCAACGAGTGGCGCTGCTCGATGACGATGCCCCGAGTGTTCTGGCCCACGCATCGGTGATTGGGGAGCGGTTCTCGCTCGAGGTGCTCGCGCTCTTAGTCGGCGCTGACATGGAAATTCTTCTCGAACTTATGGAACGGGCTGAGCAGGCGTCGCTGTTGGTAGAGGCGGATCGGCCGCGTGAGTACCGGTTTGCCCATGCGATTGTCCGGTCGACGCTTCTCGATGGGCTAAGTCGAACTCGGCGATCGGTTGTGCACGAGCGACTCGGCGTTTTGTTCGAGGAACTCCCCGGTGACAACCTTGATCAACTCACCTACCACTGGCAACAGGTCGGTGGTGTTCGCGGCCCGCTGAAGGCCGCCGAGTATTTGCAGCTTGCCGCAAGCCGCGACGCCCAATCCCTTGACTGGGAACGAGCGGCAAGCCGGTACCGCACGCTTTTGGAGTTGGTTGGACAGCGGCCGGATAGTCGTGAGCTGCTCATCGAGACTTGGCTTGGGCTCGGCTACGTGCTGCGGGCGCTCGGCGACCCCGAGTATCTCGATGCGATGAGAACCGCTGGTCGCCTGGCGCGAAGCGCTGGCAATCACGAACTGTTGGCACAAGCCGCGATCGGGTCGATGAAACCCGGCTCATGGTTCGCGAACGCCAACGAGACCGATGAGCTCATCATCGGCTTCTGTGAAGAAGCAGCGCAGGGTTTAAACCCGATCGACCCGCTGCGTTTGCGGGTGCTGTCGATCCTGGCCACGAGCTTGGCCTTCGAAGATGGCCGCGATCGACGCGAGTCCTACGCCAATGAGGCCGTTGAGGTCGGCCGGGCGCTTGGGGACTCTGGATTACTCGCCGGCGCTCTAGTGGCCGAGCATCTGGCGCTTTGGGACCCCACGACCTTCGACCGACGTGGCGAGATAGCGATCGAACTCGACCGTTTGGCACGGCGTCGAGATGACCAGGAGATCGGCTTTCTAGCCGGTTTCTTCCGAGCGTCGTGGCTCCTTGAGCAGGGCCGGGTGGCCGAGACCAAGAAGGTGTTGGCGACCCTCGAAGAGCCTATTGCTCAAACCGGCAACTTCTGGTTTCGGTTTCTTGTCGACCGCATGACCGTTGGTCTGGGTATCGCAAGTGGCGAAGCGGGCATGTCCGAAGCGGTCGATGAACTGTTCGAGCGGGCGGCCGCAACTCAGGCGGACGCTCCGGGTACTTGGGCTGCACAACTCGGTGGGCTGGCGATCAACGACGGCCGTTTCGGAACGATGGTCGATTCCCTGCGCGGAGCATCGGAGCGCAGCCAAGGACAAGGTATCTGGAGCTACGCCTTCGTTGTAGCGCTCATCCATGCGGGTGAAATCGACCTTGGCAGAGCCGCTGCTGCTGAACTGAAAGAACCGAACCTGGACTTCATGTGGCTGGTATCGATGCAGTTCTTGGCCGAGATCGGGTATGGGCTGAACGACATCGAGCGAAGCACTCATGCGTATGAGGCTTTGTTGCCCTATCGGGGTCGGCTCGGCGTCATTGCCTCGGGGACACTGACCTATGACTACGTATCGACTTCGTTAGGTACAGCGGCCCTCGGGATGGGTCGGGCTGACCTGGCGATGCCCCTCCTCGAGGAGGCGAGGACTGATGCTGAACGAGAGGGCCTTCTCCACCCGATGCTACGCAGCGAAAAGCTTCTTGTTCAGGCTCGCGCTCTGTCTGCCGGAACGAGCCAGCCTCCTCGCTGAGCCACGCCGGCCAGAGTGGCATATGGCGCCAAATAAAACCGACGCAAAGTCACTGGTTTTGGCCATTTCACGAGTACCGTTCTGGTGTTCGTCACCTGTCTTTGCTTCGCATTGGCGGGTCTAAAAACCTGTCTGTAAGGTCACTTTTCGTGTCAGATTTCCTCCGGAGTTATCTGACCGTTGCCATCTTCGGTGGCGTAGCGGTCGCTCTTGTCGGTGTTCTTCTTGGTCTCGGTAGTTTTCTGCGACCCTCGAGGCCAACGGCCACCAAGACGATGGCGTACGAGAGCGGCGTCGACCCCGTCGGCGACATGTGGAGCCAAAGCAACATCCGCTACTACGTGTTTGCGCTGATGTTCGTGCTCTTCGACGTTGAAGCCGTGTTCATTTTCCCTTGGGCAATGCGGCTCGAGACCTACGGCTACTTCGGTTTGGTCGAGATGGCCATCTTTATCTTCATCCTTGTCCTCGGCCTCGCGTATGCGTGGCGAAAGGGAATGCTTAAGTGGGTCTAATCGAGAGCGGGAAAGCCCCGAAGCCGCTGAGCGAGCTTCTCAACATCAGTCGCAAGTACTCCCTGTGGGTGTACCAGTGGGGTTTGGCGTGCTGCGCGATCGAAATGGGCGCCGCCTTTGCGTCGCCTCGCTACGACGTCATGCGCCTCGGAGTAATTCCGTTGCCCGCAAGCCCTCGCCAGGCTGACTGCGTGGTCATCTCGGGAACCGTCACCGACAAGATGGCTCCGTCTATCAAACGTCTCTACGACCAAATGCCCGAGCCAAAGTACGTGATTTCCATGGGTTCTTGCGCCAACTGTGGCGGCCCCTACTGGGATTCCTACTCGGTAACCAAGGGTGTCGATCAGATTATTCCGGTCGACGTGTATGTGCCCGGCTGCCCGCCTCGGCCCGAAGCGCTCCTCGAGGGCATCGTGATGCTCCAGTCGCGTATTCGCAACGAGGACATGGCCGAGAAGTGGCGCGGCGAACCCATCGTGGTCGGTGGCTGACATGGCCGATACCGACACCGCAACCGAAGAGGCCGAAGAGGCGCCCGCCACCGACGAGGCACGCGAAGCGCTCCTGGCGGAGCTGCAAGAACGCCTTGGCGACGCCATCATCGATTCGCTCATCAAGCCCGGCGACGAACTTTGGGTGCGAGTTTCCACCGAAGGTTGGGCCGAGATCGCCGACGTCCTTCGTCACGCGATGAACTTTCTGTACTTCGACTTCGTGTCGGCCATCGACTGGATGCCGTCACCGTTCGGGCGCGAGATGGACGCCGAAGTCGACTTGGTGCTTGCCGCAGCTGCAGGCGAAGCCGAAGAGCCTGAAGCACCCGGAGAAATGGAGCAGGGCTACGCCGGAGGCGATACCCGCTTCCAGGTGTTTGGCCGCGTGCTCGACGTCACCGATCTGCGCGGGCTCATCATTAAGGCCGACGTACCCGAATCGCTCGAAGTCCCGACGTGGATCACCAGCTACCCGGGCGCAGTGTGGCACGAACGTGAAGTCCACGAAATGTACGGCATCTCCTTCGCCGGCAACCCCGACATGCGCAACCTGTACCTTCCCGGCGACTTCGAGGGGTATCCACTCCGCAAGGATTTCCCGCTGCTCGCCCGACGGGTGAAGCCCTGGCCGGGCATCGTCGATGTCGAAGGCATGCCGGGCGACGGCGACGAAGAGGGTGTTGGCGACGCGAGTGCCACCGACGAGAGTGAGGCAGCGCAATGACCGCAACTGCTGGAAGCGAACGCGAGCAGCTGGCCTACATCGCCGCAAAGGCTGCCGATTCGCGTGTAAACGTCGAACTCGAGACCGAGGGCATGACCCTCAACATTGGCCCGCAGCACCCGGCGACGCACGGAACGCTTCGTATCGTGGCCAAGCTCGACGGTGAGCAGGTGATCTCGGCCGATCCGGTCATGGGCTACATGCACCGCGGCTACGAAAAGCTCACCGAGGTCCGTACCTACCCGCAGGTCACCACCCTCATCAACCGCATCGACTGGCTCGGTAGCTTCGCCAACGAAGTGCCGTTCATCCTCGCTGCCGAAAAGCTCATGGAGGTCGAGGCGCCTCCTCGCGCCGTGTGGATCCGAACGATCCTGTTCGAGATGAGCCGCATCGCCAACAACCTTCTTGGTCTTGGCGATATGGCCGCCCAGCTCGGCGCTGTTACCCCGGTGTTCTACGCGTTTCGCGACCGCGAGTACGTGCTCAACCAGGTCGAGGCGGTCACCGGTGGACGTTTCCACCCCAACTTCGACCGCATTGGTGGCCTCAAGGACGACATCCCGGCCGGATGGATCGCCTCCACCAAAGACTCCATGATCAAGATGCGCCAAGCTGCCGACGAGCTCGAAAGCCTCGTGTTTGGCAACGAGATCTTTACCACCCGAACCCGCGGCATCGGCATTATCCCGGCCGAGGTCGCCCTCGAGTACGGCATGTCGGGCTCGAACCTTCGCGGCAGCGGTGTCGACTGGGATCTTCGCCGCGACAGCCCCTGGGGCCTCGCCTACGACCAGGCCGACTGGAAAGTCTGGACCCACCCCGACGGCGACAGCTACTCGCGTGCCTGGGTTCGCCTGCAGGAAATGCGCGAGGGTACCTACATTGTCGATCAGCTCCTCGATTCGCTTCCCTCTGGCCCGGTTATGGCCAAGGTTCCTCGCATCATCAAGGTGCCCGAGGGCGAAGCCTGGGTGGAGACCGAAAACCCGCTCGGCGCCATGGGTTACTACATCGTCTCAAAGGGCGACTTGGTGCCGTTCCGGGTCAAGATTCGGTCGGCGTCGTTTAACAACATCGCTATCGTGCCTTGGGTTCTCAAGGGCGTGTACGTTCCCGATATCATTTCGATTTTGGCCAGCCTCTACTTCATCCTCGGAGATATCGACCGGTGATCTCTTCTCTTTCGACAGTGCTCTCACCAGTGCTTGCTGTCGAGATCCCGTACTGGGGACAAACCTCACTTCGAGTGCTTGGCGGCCTTGTTGCGATCCTGCTTCCGGCAGGTGGCCTGGTCTACGTGTACCTGTTCAAGATGATGAGCTTCATGCAGAGTCGTCTCGGTCCAATGGAAGCTGGGCCCTACGGCTCACTCCAGCTGCTCGCCGAGGTCGGCAAGTTCCTCCAGAAGGAAGACATCGTCCCCGCAAAGGCCGACCGCCTCGTCTTCCTCGGTGCGCCATTTGTTGTTCTGATCAGCACCTTCCTGCTGCTGCTCGCCGTACCGTTTGGTCCCGACGCCTGGTTCGTCGACCTCGACACCGGCGTCTACTTCGCTATGGCGGTCTCGTCGGTTTCGGTTATTGGTATTCTCATGGCCGGCTGGGGCTCTTCCAGCAAGTACTCGCTGCTCGGTGGCATCCGTGCTGCGGGTCAGCTTGTTGCCTACGAGCTCCCAATGATCCTTGCGGTGCTTGGTGTAGTTATCCAGGCGGGCACGCTCAACATGAACGAAATCGTGTTCGCTCAGGCCAACGGCGAGATCTTTGGCTTCGGCGGCATTGGTAACCCCTACATCCTCACTCAGTTCGTTGGGTTTGCGGTGTTCCTTATCGCCATTCAGGCCGAGCTCACCCAGCCTCCGTTCGATATGCCAGTGGCCGAATCCGAGCTGGTTGCCGGTTACATGACCGAGTACTCGGGTTTGCGTTTCCTGCTGTTCTTCATCGGCGAATTCGCCACCGCTGGTGTGTTCTCGGCCATCGCCGCCGTACTGTTCCTCGGTGGCTGGTACGTGCCCTTCCTCGAACCCGAGCACAACCTTTACAACGTGCTTGGCCCGCTGGTGCTTATGGCAAAGATCTTCGGTGTGGCCGGACTCATCTTCTGGTTCCGGTTCACCTACCCCCGCTTCCGCGAAGACCAGCTCCAACGGCTGGCGTGGAAGTTCCTTATTCCGATTGCCCTGGTGAACATCGTGATCACCGGCGTACTCAAGGTTGTCTTCTAGTGGGAGCTCTCTAGTGGGAATCGTCCCCGGACTCATCAAAGGTCTTGGCATCACCGCCAAGACCGGTCTCAAAACCGTTTTTCCAGACGGCATCAAGAAGCCCGTACCTGCGCCTTCGCGCGGTGCGGTCACCGTGCAGTACCCGCACGAAAAAGAGGCGCCCACCAACCGGGCCCGCGGCGTTATTGCGTTGCACGAGGAGAACTGCACCGCCTGCATGCTCTGTGCACGCGAATGCCCCGACTGGTGTATCTACATCGAAGGTCACAAGTACCTGGCGCCGCCGCGCCGCGAGGGTGGCAAGCCCCGCTCGAAGAACGCGCTCGACCGTTTCGATATCGACTACTCGCTGTGCATGTACTGCGGTATCTGTGTCGAGGTTTGCCCGTTCGAGGCGCTTTTTTGGAGCCCCGAGTACGAGTTCAGCGAGCCAAAGATTGCCGATCTGCTTCACGACAAGGAACGCCTTGGCGAGTGGATGCATACCGTGCCCGAGTTTGAAGCGTACGAGTCTGGTTCCGAGGCCAAGGTAAAGAAGGTCCCGACGACGTGATCTCGCTCATCGCCCAGATCACTACTGGCGACGATCTCCTCGTTGCGCAGAACATCTTCTGGTGGTTCTTCGCGCTCGTTACCGTGTTGGCCGGCATCAAGGTGGTCACCACCGACAACATCGTGCACGCCGCTCTCTACCTGGTCATCGTGCTGGCCGGCGTTGCCGTGCAGTTCGTGTTTCTCGGTTCAGAGTTTGCGGCCGTCACGCAGGTGCTGGTGTATATCGGCGCCATCGTGGTGTTGTTGCTGTTCGGCATCATGCTCACCCGAGGCAGCTTGGGCGACGACCAACTCGTCGATACCGAGCGCCGGGGTATGGGTGCACTCGTAGCCCTCCTTCTCTTCGGCCTCATGGCGTTCTCGCTCGTCGACGGCTTCGAAGACGTCGTGCTTCCCGAGGACACCCGAAACCTCATCGAGGTTGAGGTTCCCATCGACACCGATATCGACGATGACGAGTTCATTCGCACCCAGCGCGGCAGCGATACCGCCGCCATCGGCGACACGATCTTCGAGAGCTACATCGTTCCGTTCGAAGCCGTGTCGGTTCTTCTGCTCGCTGCGCTTATCGGCGCCGTTGTGATCGCCCGGAAAGAGTAGGGCCAACACCATGCTGCTCAACCAGTTCCTTCTTCTTGCTGCCGTCTTGTTCTGCCTCGGTGTGTACGGCGTCATCACCCGAAAAAACGGTGTGATGGTGTTGATGTCGATCGAAATGATCCTTAACGCTGTCAACATCAACCTTGTAGCCTTCGGCGCCTTCAACGGCACCCCGATCGGCTCGGTATTTGCCCTGTTCGTCATTGCGGTCGCCGCAGCCGAGGTCGGTATCGGCCTCGCCATCGTGCTGCTTATCTACCGCAACAAGAAGAGCATCGACTTCAGTGAAGTCGACATCTTGAAAGGCTGACGGTTGAGTCTTTCGTCTCTCCTCCTCTTTGCCACCGACGCTGGCCCGGCGCTGCCCGGTTACACGTTTGCTGGACCTTGGATCCTTCGCAACGTCTGGCTGCTGCCCCTCATCCCGGCGCTGTCGTTCGTCACGATCCTGTTCTTCGGCAAGCGACTTCCCTTTAAGGGCGCCGAGGTCGGTATTGCCTCGGTTCTGTCGATTCTGGCGTTGGCCATCGTGGCCAACCTGGCCTGGTTCGACCATCGCGATAACTACGAGTCCGAAAAAGCCGAGGATGCTGCAGGCCTGCTGCTGAGCGACGAGTACGAAACCGTCATCATCGACGGCGAACCCGAATCTGTGCGGCTTTCGGCTGATGCGGGCGAGGGCGGCGAAGGCGGCGGCGGTTCAACCGCGGTTCGCAACGAAGCCACCTGGTTCCAGTCGGGCGGCCACGAATTCAAGGTCGGAACCCTCATCGACGGCCAGGCCGTCATGATGCTCTTTGTCGTCACGTTCATCTCGACGCTGGTGCACGTGTTCTCTACCGAGTACGTGGCCGGCGACCGTCGATACACCCACTACTACGCGTTCTTGTCGCTGTTTACGGCGTCGATGTTGTTACTCGTTGTTTCGTCGAGCACGATCCAATTCATCACCGCGTGGGAGCTGGTTGGTGTCTGCTCGTTCTCCCTTATTGGGCACTGGTGGGAAGAAAAACCCAACTCCGACGCCGCACTCAAGGCGTTCCTCACCAACCGTGTCGGCGATATCGGCCTGCTCGTAGGCATGATCGTGTTGTTCTTTGGTGCCGGGCAGACCTTCGACATCGTCAAGATCAACACCATGGCTCTTGCCGGTGAAATCCCGCAGCGCACCCTCACCATCGCGGCCCTGTGTCTTATGGCCGCGGTCATGAG